>CAVODE010000083.1:0-7832 GCA_963694535.1 Dehalococcoidia bacterium | reverse complement strand
TGTTGACCGAATCCTAGTGTTTCATCAGGGAGAACTAGTTGAGAATGGTAGTCACGAAGACTTGATCGCTCAGGGCGGAATCTACACCCAGTTATACGAAATGCAATATGGCCTGACTAGTCAATAAATTATGCAGTTCAACGACTAGTGCTTGGTGGGTTAAATTTTACAATCCTGTAAATTCAGGAGCGCGCTTCTCTTCCCATGATCGTCTAGATTCCGCAACGTCGTGAGGTGCCTTTTGAGCAAATTTTAATGCAGAACTTTCGTTAATTAGTGCCTGTTCTAACTCCACATGTAGATTTCGTTGGGTGACTCTTTTTGCTGATCGGACTGCCATTGGTGGCCATCGAGTGATTTCTTCAGCAAAAGCTAGAGCCTCGTCTAGTAAGTTTTCAGAAGAATCAATCAATCTATCGAGGAGACCTAATCGGTAAGCTTCAGTTGAATCAATCATGCGAGACGTAAGAATCAAATCCATAGCTCTTGAATATCCCAATATTCTTGGTAGAAAGAACGACATTCCACTATCTGGTGACAAGCTTCTCTCCAAAAATGTGGTCTTGAATCGAGTCAATTCAGAACCCACTCGCAAGTCGCAAGCGAGCGCCATACTCATACCTGCTCCAACCGCAATGCCATTCACCGCCGCAATCGTAGGTTTTGTCATTCGATAAAAGGAAATAGCCTGCTCACCTACCCAGCCGAATTCATCAAGTCGATGATTTTGATCAAGGATTTTTGGCTCTTCTGAGTCAATTCTTCCTGTTAAATCAGCGCCCGCACAAAAGCCTCTACCCGATCCAGTAACAATCAGAGCACGAATGTTGTCATCCGACTCAATTTCACTACATACTGCACGTGTCTCATTCTGGAGGTTCTTATTCAATGCATTTAGTACATCAGGACGGTTCAATGTCAAAATACCAACATGACCCTGACGCTCAAAAACGATCTCTTCGTAACTCAATTTAGTCCCTCACAATCTATACTTAAACCTAACACTTTAACCGCAGTTTATCTCAGTAAGTGTATGCTTAATTTATCGTGAAATTGGACAAGTTTCGAGTCAGAAAGATAGTACTTCCATGACAAACACAACTGAAAATCCGTTATCAAATACTGATTCAAAGCCCACCTATAAAAAATCACGCCGTGCGACCAGAATTCAGCGCCGTGGACTGGATCCACTGTCCGGAAATATGATTCAAAAATTCCTCAAAAAATCTATCGTCAATATCGTCATCAGCATACGCTCTTCGAAAGAAATGAGACGAACCGGAGTAGTTTACAATCCGCTATCTGAAATTTCACATCAGGATCCTCAGACAATATGGAGGAGTTTGCGGTACAAAGATCCTATCCATTGGTCTGACGTTGTTCAAGGCTGGGTCGTAAGTCGGCATTCTGACGTCGATTCTATCCTGAGAGATTTCAAACGATTCTCTAATGTTCCTCAAATACTATTAGATCAAAGTAAACAACCGCCCGCAATCACGATCAACGATGAGTTCGATGTGAATTCTCCGAGCATGCTTCAGTCAGATCCTCCAGATCACACGAGATTACGAACATTGGTTTCACACGCCTTCACTCCCAAAGCAATTGCACTTTGGGAAACAACTGTCGAAACGGTCGCCGACGAATTAATCGAAAATATCAGTCAAAAAAAGACTTTTGATTTTCTAACTGAATACGCAAATTTACTCCCCCTAATCGTCATCGCAGAAATGGTAGGAGTCCCTCACGCGGACAGAGATTTATTTAAATCATGGTCAGTAAAAGTTGCTCGAACACTTGAGCCAACCATTACAGCTAACCAAGCGGAAGAAGCTGATCAAGCTACTATCGAATTAGCTGAGTACTTTGATCGAATTATCGAGTCTCGGAGAATCGAACCGAAAGACGATCTCATTACAGTGCTGATTCAGGCAGAAGAGGAGGGAGACAAATTAAATCACGGGGAAGTAATAGCTGCCCTCCAGTTAATCTTAATAGCAGGCCACGAAACTACCTCGAATTTGCTCGGAAATGGTATGTACGCACTATTGAATAACCCCGAGCAGCTCGCTTGGTTGCGGAAGAATCCTGACCAGGTCGATGTGGCTGTTGAGGAGCTCCTCCGTTTTGACTCGCCTGTCGCCGTAAATGCAAGAACAGCGTTGGAAGATGTTGACGTTGGTGGTGTTCCAATCAAAGCTGGTGATTCTTTAATTTTACTGCAGGGTTCGGGCAACTTCGATGAAAATTTAAGAGAACATTCTGACGCCCTAGCCCTTGAGCATGGTGACAAGAATCACTTATCGTTTGGACGAGGGGTACATTATTGCCTAGGGGCACCTCTAGCTCGGCTCGAAGGTCAAATAGGCTTTCAAAAAGTACTCGATAGATGGAGTGACATCCGATTAGCTGAGGCACCGGAATATAAGGATCACATAGTGCTCAGGGGATTAAAAACATTAAATGTCCAGGTGAATGATTAGAAATTAATATTAGCCGTTTCATAAACCTTCCTTGAGATTTATAATAAGTATATGAATCTAATATTTGGCTCAGATACGCTCATACCACCATTCAACTATAACCGCGTCAAATATGAGGACGTGCAAGCTGCAATTGATGAGGCAGTTCGTGTTACGACTAGTATTTATCTAGAGGTCGTGGCGATACCAGATAACGATCGCACATTTGAAAACACAATTCGTCCACTAGATGACGTAACAAATCTTCTGGTGGAAACAGATGGAGCATTTTGTTTCTTGGCCTATGTGTCAGATGACGAAGAAATGAGACAAGTTGCTCAACAGGCGGATGAAAAACTGTCTTCATTTCAAACTCTTCTAGGATTCCGGCAGGATATTTATAAATCTGTCATAGCCTACACAAAAACTGCAGAATTCACGAATCGTACCCCCATCGAGAAAAGACTGGTCAGCTTTATACAACGAGATTATCGAAGAAATGGACTTGATCAGCCCAAAAGACAGCAAAATAAAATTAAAAAGCTTCGCCAACGACTCGTAACGCTTGGAATTGAATTTAGAAGAAATATCGATGAGCACGAAGATTATATTCTTGTGCCGCGAGAGGAGCTGGACGGCTTACCAGACAATTATATTGATAGTCTCACCAAGCACCCTTCGGAACAAGCTGACCTCTATCAGATCTCACTAGATTATCCTGAAATGTTTCCATTCATGGAGGCTGCCACATCAGAATTATGGCGTAAAGAATTATTTTTAAAGAACCACAACAAAGCGGCGGGATCTAATATTCCTTTGCTCGAGGAAGCTCTAGAAATCCGTTTGGAAATCGCCCGCCTACTAGGATTTAATTCTTGGGCTGAATATTCCATTGAACTCAAAATGGCAAAAACACCTGAACGTGCCAAAGCTTTTCTTACCGATTTACGCAGCAGCGTACAGGTAAAGGCAGAACAGGATATTCAAATCTTACTTCAAGAAAAACAGACTCATTTAAACGACTTAAATGCGAAATTAGAAATATGGGATTGGCGATACTATCAGCAACGAGTCCGGCGAGAAAAATTCAATGTGGATCAATTCAAGGTGGCAGAATATTTCCCGCTCGACGCAGTCTTGACAGGAATGTTCGAGATTTATCAAAAAGTAACAGGCGTAGTTTTTCAACAAATAAATGATCCAAAGGCGTGGCATCCAGATGTGCATCTGTATGGGGTTACAGATTCAACCACAAATGAGCACCTCGCCCATTTTTATATGGACCTACACCCAAGGCCAGGTAAATTTGGACATGCGGCTGCATTCACGCTCCGGCCTAGTAGACAACAGTCGGATGGAACCCGACAGCCAGCAATTTCAGCGATCGTGGCCAATTTTACAAAACCAACAGCGGAGACCCCAAGTCTATTACGACACAGCGAAGTTGAGACCTTATTTCATGAGTTTGGCCATATTCTGCACCAAACTCTGACAAAGGCTCCATTCAGTCGATTCTCAGGCACTGCTGTGGAACGCGACTTTGTTGAGGCGCCAAGTCAAATGCTTGAGCACTGGGCCTGGGATAGTGACGTCCTTACTGGATTTACCCGACATAAAGACACGAAAAAACCATTACCGCAGGCTTTGCTTGACCAAATGGTGAAGGCAAAGAATATTGGAAGTGGAATTCACTATTTAAGGCAAATTTACTTCGCTTCACTGGACCTTGCCTACCATGGTCCTGATTTAATCGAAAACTCCGATAAACTAGCTAGTGATTTGCACGAAATTACGTCGTTCACATTTCCGCAAGACACGCATTTTCAAGCTGGATTCGGTCATTTATTCGGATATGATGCGGGATACTACGGATATCTCTGGTCGCAGGTTTTTGGCGACGATATGTTCACCAGATTCGAAAATGAGAATCCTCTCGAAGTTGGAAAGGATTATCGAAGGTTTATCCTTGAACCAGGAGGATCCAAAGATGCCGAAATACAAATCGCAGAATTTCTTGGACGAGAACCCAATAATCAAGCATTTATAGAAGAAATTGGTCTGAACGTTACTGCGAGTTGACTCGGCTCTAGCACAGATGAGTAAATACGCTTTACACTGTCTCAAAATCAACTTCCAAAAGTGGATGGAGAACTACAATGACTAGTCCAACAGAAACAAAAGGCGCATTCGTTGGGATGCAGCTGGAAACTACCCGACAAACAATTTCCCAAGATGTCATCAATGATTATGTGCAACGAACTGGGGATAATCATCCTTGGTATACCGGTGAGTCACCCTTTGGCAAGCCTGTGGTCCCAGCTATGCTGACGTACAATTGGCCCGGAAACCCAAATACTACGTGGTACCCAGAAAACATTTACGGGAATCTCCATGCTCGGCATGAGTTTGAGTGGTATCAACCCGCGCTCGCCGGTGACACATTGATTGGACATCGTGTAATTGTTGATCGATATGAAAAACGAGGTCGTGTCTATTTAGTGCCAGAATTAACAATCGTCCGAGAATCGGATGGAGCAATAATCCTCAAACAACGACATCATCAATCATTTCTGATTGACGGAGAGTCTTTACAAGAAACTAGCACCGTTGCAGTTGATAAATCTCGCGAACAGGATGCTGGGAGAACACGACAGAGCCACCCGAGCGATGGCGAGTCATTGGAAATCTTCGGTCCTGTATCTAAATTTGTAGATAAGGTCGTGGCTGACCAATATTCTGGCTTGAAGCCGAATTATCATAACGACTTAGAGGCTGCCAGCGATCTTGGATTCCCTGACATCGTGGTACAGGGCACACTCTCTCTGGCATACATCTGTGAGTTACTTACAAAGCGATTTGGTACTGGTTTATTCGTTGGTGGCCGATTAGATATCAAGTTTGTTAATGTCCTTTGGGTGGGAGAAAACATCTCTGCCAAGGGTGCTCTACGTGAATTAACTCGCGAAGGTGGCAAGGAAAGAGCACAAACGACCATCTGGACTGAAAAGGATGATGGAACCGTCACCATTGTCGGCCAAGCTTCAGCAGTAATCTAACGACAACATTTACCGGTGCAAATCACGCATGTTGTCTATGACGTTGTTGTACTAGGTGCAGGATCAACCGGTAGTGTTGTTGCTACACGGGCATCTGAAGACCCAAATAAACAAGTATGTCTGATTGAATCTGGACCAGATTACGGCGATTCAAGCAATCTTCCTGATGATCTTGTTAATCCATACAAGAATTCGCTCGTGGATCATGATTGGGAGCATAGTTATCAACCAACAGCTGAGCGTGAGAATATTCAATTCCCACGAGGTCGTGTTACAGGTGGTTCGTCAGCTGTCAATACGACCATAGCTTTGAGGGGTATCCCCGAAGACTACGATCACTGGGCTGATCTTGGAAATTCGGAATGGAGTTGGTCAAACGTTTTGCCCAGTTTTATTCGTCTCGAAAGAGATCTGGATTTTGGTTCAGAAAAATACCATGGCGATGCCGGGCCGATCGCAATACGACGACATCCCTGGAGCGAACTGACCGCCAGCCATCAAGCCTGGTGGGAAACCGCTCGAAACCTAGGAATTCCTGATTGCGACGACCACAATCATCCTGATTCGTTTGGCGCTGGTGCTCAGCCGATGAATCGAATTGGAAGACTGCGGATATCAACAGCACTAGCTTACCTTGGAGCAGCAAGAGGAAGGCCTAATCTCACAATTCAGTCTGACACTCATATACGGCGACTAATAATAAAAAAACGTAAAGTGACTTCAGTAGAAATTCAAACTTCCGATGGCCAGGTTAAGGAAATACATGCAAAGTTGTTTGTACTATCTACGGGAGCAATCCAAACACCAGGCGTGTTGAGACGGAGCGGAATCGGCAGACCAGATGATATTGAGGCTATGGGACTCGACCTTGTGGCTCAAGTTGACGGCGTTGGCCATAATCTCCAAGATCATCCAATGATTGCCCTCACCTGTGAGTTGGTTGATCCGACATTAGCTCTCCCCGACATGCCGTTAATTCAAACAGTCATGCGATACACCGCCAATGACTCTAAGCATAGAAACGATCTCCAAATTGAGCTAACCAGCTGGACGCAACGTGATGATATCCCCAGTTCATTTGCACTTCTGGGAGTACTAGAGCATACCTACGGCTCTGGTTCCGTCCTAACCCAATCGAGTGACCCATTGGCACAGCCAGTGATCAATTCACTCTTCTGTGAGGACGACAGAGATGCCTCTAGGCTCACCCAAAGTCTAGAGGATTGCTTACAGTTCACTCGTTCCAAACCGCTTAGTGAATTAATCAGTAAAGTTAGCTCCAACTCCCAAGAGGTAGATAAGTTAGATACCGAAGAACTTACAAGCTTAGTGCGAAGATATGCGAAAAGCGGCTATCACCCGTGTGGAACCGCAAAGATGGGATTGAGTACCGACCCAGAATCTGTGGTAGATCAGTATGGTCGGTCACATGCTATCGAAGGTTTGGTAATTGCAGACGCATCAATTATTCCCCAGATTCCGCGCGCTAACACAAATTTGACAAGTATTATGATCGGGGAACGTATTGGCGAATGGATTAGAACTGATTCGGCCTCGTATGGGCTGTGATTCTTCAAAATCTTAAGGAAATAATCCATGAATGATATCAGTGAAGAATTATTAGCAAGTTTACATTCGGCGATTGACGCTTATCCTGATTTTCCAACCGAGGGAATTCTGTTCAGAGATGTTAGTCCTCTCTTCCGAGACGTAAGCCTACTCAGGGAAGCCATCTTAATTCTTGAGAAACGATACAACATTGATGAAATCGATATCGTAGTAGGAATCGAAGCGCGAGGTTTTCCGATTGCTTCATTGCTTGCTCAATCAGTCAATAGGCCAATGGTAATGGCAAGAAAATCTGGCAAATTACCGGGAGCAGTGAAGCGAAAAAATTACGGCTTCGAATATGGAAGTGATGCGATTGAAATCCAAATTAGTGCTATCGCTCAGGGCCAACGAGTCCTCATAATTGACGACTTACTCGCGACGGGTGGAACCGCGCGAGCGACAGCTGAGCTAGTCAAGGACCTGGGAGGAGAGGTTGTCGGATTAGCTTTCCTAGTTGAGTTGGCTGGCTTAAACGGTCGAGACATGCTGAATCAAGACGCACAGATTGAAAGTCTGATAACTCTGGCAGCATACGATAAATAAAACTGCTGACTAGATTCATAAAAGCTTAGTTAAACTGAGGCATCACCGATTTTGCAAACAGCTCAGCTGGCTCACGCACGTCCTTACCGAAAAACTCAATTTGGAACATGCTACAGCCTAGTTCAAGGTGTTGGCCAATTCGGTCGACAATCTGATTAGG
>CAVODE010000082.1:0-7919 GCA_963694535.1 Dehalococcoidia bacterium | reverse complement strand
CCCTGGAAGCATGCGCGCCACGAAAATACGTGGCATGCGAGTGCCTACCACTTTCTTCGGCCAGAATCGCCACCTTCATCACGATTACTTGACTGACTGTCATTCTGCGGAGCTCTGTCGCTTCTAGGGGCCCTGTCGTTTCTAGGGGCTCTGTCGTTTCTAGGGGCTCTGTCGTTTCTAGGGGCTCTGTCGTTTCTAGGACCTCTGTCACTTCTAGGACCTCTGTCACTTCTAGGACCTCTGTCACTTCCAGTACCTTTGTCAGGACTGTCAGTTTCATCAGATTCGTTACCCGTCAGGCCAACTCGACCCCCTGTACCCACAAGCCCAAGATTAATACGTCCACGGTCGTCGATTTCGTTAATTCTTACCTTTAATACGTCTCCAACATTGGCAAGTTGTTCCATCTGCTGGTCACGAGATTCAGCCAATTCAGATATATGGAGTAATCCATCTTTTCCGGGAAGTAGTTCTATAAAAGCACCAAAATTCATAAGTCGTACTACAGAACCTTCAAATTCTTCACCAACTTCTAATTCCCGAGTCAGTGCATCTACTTTACGTAGGGCTGCCTCAAGTGATTCACTGCTCGCGCCACCAACATAAACGGTACCGTCCTCTTCGACATCAATCGATGCAGAAGTTTCGGCAATAATTGCATTTATATTTTTTCCACCAGGCCCAATTAGAGCACCTATTTTTTCAGGATTTATTTTGGTAACTGAAATTTTTGGTGCGTGCAGACCAACTTCTGCACGAGGCTCAGCCAAAGCTTCGTTCATGGCATCTAAAATAGTCATTCGACCTATGCGTGCTTTCTCGAACACTTCGTTTAAGAAGTTTGACGGAAGTTTCTTCAACTTTATATCTAACTGCACAGCGGTGACTCCAGTGGAGGTACCAGCAACCTTGAAGTCCATGTCGCCTAGGGCATCTTCGATCCCAGCGATATCTGTTAGAATTTCATATTTGCTTGCATCTGAATTCGATACAAGTCCCATTGCGACACCTGCCACAGGGGCTTTGATTGGGACTCCAGCGTCCATCAAGGCCAGAGTGGATCCACAGGTCGCAGCCTGAGATGTTGATCCATTCGATGCGAGGACGTCTGAGACGAGTCGAATTACATATGGAAATTCATCAAATTCTGGTAGAACAGCTTCAAGTGCTTTTTCGGCAAGCATACCGTGACCAATTTCACGTCGGCCGGCTGTTCTAAGAGGACGAGCTTCACCAACTGAATAAGGTGGAAAGTTGTAGTGGTGCATGAACATGTTCCATTCACGCGGCGCGATAGTGTCCACGCGAGCTCTGTCACGTAAAGAGCCAAGAGTGGCTACGGTTAATACTTGTGTATCACCCCGTTGGAAGAGTCCGCTCCCGTGTACTCTTGGTAGAACATCTACCATTGCTGACAGTTCACGTATCTGATCTGACGATCGATCATCAGCGCGCTTTCCTTCGTCAAGAATTCTACCTCGGACGTATGTTTTTATAGTTGATTCTGTTTCAGCACGAACGGCCTTGGCGTCCAAATCTTCTTTGTTAGCACCCTCTTCAATCAATTGCGCGTGTACTTTTTTGGACATTTCATCCATGCCACGAAATCCGTCACCCTTGACCGCATCGAGTATTGCTTCTGGGTTACTCAATAACATATCTTGAATACGCGAGCTAAGATCGGCGTCTGCTTCAGCTGGAATCCATTCATCTTTATCAACACCAGCAGCAGCAATAACTTCTCGCTGGAGTGAATTAAGCTCCTTACAAATTTCCTCGGCGTATTCTATCGCTGCGATGAGATCCTCTTCGGGAATTTGTTTTGCGCCAGCCTCAATCATAATTACAGAGTCATCACTTGCTGCAACAACAAGATTCAAGTCACTAGCATCAAGTTGTTCGTATGTGGGGAACGGAATGAGCTCACCATCTATCCGGCCAACTTGTACAGAAGAGACTGGGCCCTCGAACGGTAACGGTGACATGTTAATTGCTGTTGATCCGGCTGTTGTGGCGAGTACATCAGCTGGGTGTGCTCGATCCGATGCAAGCAGTGTGTTTACAAGATGAACTTCACGCCGATAGTTTTTGGGAAAAAGAGGCCTAATTGGTCTATCAGTCATTCGGGCCGCGAGTGTTGCATCAGTACCTGGTCTACCTTCACGCTTGAAAAAAGAGCCTGGGATTTTTCCGATTGAGTACATGCGCTCTTCAAAATCAACAGTCAGTGGAAAAAAGTCCGTACCCGGCCTTGATTCACCGTCGCATAAAGTTGTGAGCATTACGGTGTCGCCGTATCTAATGGTCACGGAGGCTAGCGCACTTTGGGCAAGCCGTCCTATACCAATTTCAAAAGTGTTTCCACCGATCTCTCGAGAAAAAATCTGAGTCTGTCCACCGGTAGTATTGCCAGTGACGGTTAAGTTAGTCATGTTTATTTATTTCCTTACTATTTGTTTAATCATGATCTGTTTTTTAAATTAAGAATTTAGAAATTAATTTTATGGTGCCGAATATTAGACTGAAATCTAGATATTAACGAGGATGTTAGTACTTAAACTAAAGCAAGTCAGAGAACTTAACGACGAAGCCCTAATGACGCAATAATCTTGTGGTAGCGATCAACATTAGTTTTTGATAAGTACCTGAGAAGTCTTCGTCTTTGACCCACGAGCTTTAACAACCCGCGACGCGTGTCGTAATCGTGGCTGTGCTCGCGCAAGTGCTCAGTGAGTGAAGATATTCGTTTAGTCAGAAGAGCTACCTGAACCTCAGTAGATCCGGTATCACCTTCCTTTTGTTGGTAGGTCTCGATTGTCTGTAGTTTTTGTTCGTCAGTCATAGTAAATTCGAAGCATCACAGTCCATTGATATTGCTTCCGATTGTCGATCGCAGAAATTTTCGAGCGTAATCGACTTAGTATTTCCTTTTCTTTTCGTTTTTCTTAATTTATATCAACCAAAACTCTAGCAGTTAGCTATCATACGTGCGAACGGTCGGGGCGTTTCTTTATTTTAGGTCGAAGATTGTTAGTAAAGTGCGGCACGTGATTTGATGGGACTAGTTCCAGATTTCCAGTGATTAGGGATGTGATTTCATGACATTAGTTTATCGTCCTAGAAGAATGCAGTTTGGAGTATTTTTAGCGCCATTTCATAGGGTTGGCGAAAATCCAACGCTAGCTTTGAATCGAGATATTGAGCTAATAGAATTGTTAGATGGTTTGGGTTTTGATGAAGCTTGGATTGGCGAACATCATTCTGCTGGTTGGGAATTGATAGCTGATCCTGGATTAATAATTTCGGCAGTTGCGCCTCGAACCAAGAGTATACGACTAGGTACAGGAGTAACATCACTCCCCTATCATCATCCATTAATTGTGGCAGATCGCGCAGTCCAACTAGATCATATGACTAGAGGTCGAGCGATGTTAGGCGTAGGACCAGGCGCTCTATCGTCAGATGCATACATGATGGGAATTAATCCTGCCGATCAGCGACGACGTATGGACGAGGCGCTAACTGCGATAAAGGCCTTGTTTGCTCAGGAGTCACCAGTAAGCATGGAAACTGACTGGTTTACGCTAAAAGACGCAAGATTAATGTTGTCTCCGTATTCGAATCCTCATTTGGAAATGGCCGCAGCCCATATTGCGTCACCGGCCGGACCGACAGCCGCTGGTAAACACCAGATAGGAATGATTTCCATAGGCGCGAGTGCTGGCGGGGTTTCTAACCCCGGCGGAGCAGGTTCATTAGCACAGGCGTGGCTTTGGTCCCAAGAAGCAGCGGATCAGGCGGGGGTTGCACCGCCGTCACGAGAGAAGTGGCGCATCGTCATACCATTTCATCTGTCAGATTCCAAGAACGATGCTTTAGCGCAAGTTAGAGAAGGTTCAGCTAGATATAACACAGACTATTTTCAAGGCACTTTAGGCCGCGCGTTTTCTGAGGACGAAGAAGATATTTCCCAGATTGTCGATCGCGGAGGCGCGATTGTGGGGACACCTGATGATGCAATTAGAACTATTGAAGAACTAGTTGAAAGCACGGGCGGTTTCGGTGGATTTATGGGACTTGCGCATGAATGGGCGAGCTCTGAACACACTAAGAGGTCTTACGAACTTTGGGCTCGATACGTAGCACCTCATTTCCAAGGTCAGCTGGACAGCATAGAGGCATCCCGTGATTGGGTGGCAAATAACTTGGAGGCTATTAATCAAGGCCCAAGAGGCGGAGTTGTTGCTAAGGCTTTTGAGGACGCAGGCAAGGCCGTTCCTGACTCAATTGCATCAAGAAATACTCCAGGTCGGGCTTAGTTAGTGAGTCAGTCAAGCTGTTGCAGATTTTTATCCTTCTCATAGACAGCTTTCTCGGTATTTATTTTAAGTTCCAAGAGTTTAGTTGATAGTTTTTCGTTTGAATTCGCGAGTATTCGTGCAGCGAGCAATGCGGCGTTTCGAGCATTCCCAATTGCAACCGTCGCCACGGGAACACCCGTTGGCATTTGAACAATTGATAAAAGGGAATCGAGACCATCAAGCTGATTTAGTGCCACAGGTACCCCAATTACGGGTAATGTTGTAACTGAGGCAAGCATGCCAGGTAGGTGGGCAGCACCACCAGCACCAGCAATGATAACTTTTAACCCTCTTTCCTTCGCTTTTTCGCCATACTCAATCATTTTCTGAGGCGTGCGATGCGCGGAAATGATTCTGAGTTCATAACCAATACCCAGTTCGTCCAGGCATTTTGATGCGTCTTTCATGATCGGTAGATCTGAGTCGCTCCCCATTGCGATGCCAACTTCAATATTGTTTTGAGCCATCAGATCTATCCTTACTTTCAGGAGCGCCTTATTGCAGGTGCTTCATTAATTCTTGCGCACTTCGGTATACCGTTTCAGTATTTTCCCCGACAGTGGTTATATGTCCTAATTTTCGTCCAGCACGAGCTATTTTTCCGTAAAGATGAATGGCGGTGTCATCCGTGTGGTTTGAAGGCAGTTGATTACTTGGGTCGACATCACTCGTCCCAAGTATATTGATCATCAGAGCGAACTTGCTAGTCATGGTTGTTGAGCCAAGCGGCCAGTCCATCACCCCGCGTAAGTGATTTTCAAATTGCGATGTTATAGTTCCGTCGATTGTGAGGTGACCGCTATTGTGTGGGCGAGTCGCTATTTCGTTGATGAGAATGACCCCATCTGATTTAAGAAATAGTTCAATCGCGACGATTCCTCCAGCCTCTGTGAACTCAGCAACATCCATTCCTATCTTTCGCGCCTCCTGAGTGATTGAATTACTTATTTGGGCGGGCGCTATTGCCTCATGGCAGATGCCATCTTTCTGGAGAGTTTCTATAACTGGGTAAGTCCGTAACTCACCTGAGGGTCGCCTAACGACTAATACAGCTAGCTCTTTCTCTATCTTGACGTGCTCTTCCGCGTACAGATCTATGTCAGCCGCCTGAGTTTTAGCGAGGAGTCTTTCTGCGGCTTCTAGATTGTCTATTATCCAAACACCGCGACCATCGTAGCCCCCTGTAATTGCTTTAACTGCCATCGGCCACCCATGCAGGTCTGCAAACTCGACAAAATCATCTAATATGTCGATTTTCCTGAAGTTTGGAACTGGAAATCCAGCGGCCTGAAAGGATTTGCGCTGGTAGAGCTTGTCCTGAGCAAATCGTAAAGTTTTTGGAGTTGGTTGAACACCAACTTTACTTGCTAATAAACTTTCTAAGCCTGCTAGATTTACCAATTCGTGGTCTAGCGTGACAAAGTCACACTTTTTACCAAAAGAAACTATTGTTTTTGCATCAGACGGGTCTCCAATTTCTACGCTTGGGGCGATTAATGCAGCCGAGTCATTTGAATTTTTCGCAAGTATTCGGACGTCAATATTTAGCGGCACGGCAGCCTGTATCATCATTCTTGCAAGTTGCCCAGCTCCGATAATACCCATAACAGGTCTGGTTGATTTCACAGCGGGTCTTGGTTTCGAGGTGCAACCATTGGAATGCCGTTTCGTCGAAGTCTCCAGATCCCTGATAAATCCTCCAGCGCAGTTTGAATGATTTTTACTCTAGTGTCGGTGTCCTCATCCCATCGCACAGGAACTTCTTTCATGGCTATCCCGTTGTGTTGTGCGATTATTAATAACTCGGAATCGAAAAACCACTGAGTATCGATCACTTCGGGTAATAGCCTTCTGGCTGCCGACGAAGACATGGCCTTGAAGCCACACTGAGCATCGGTAACTTTCAGTCCGGCCAGCATGCGTAGCACGAAGACATAGCTGCGGCTAATAAACTCGCGCTTGAATGAGCGTTTTGTTTCAGCATCTTTGTGTAATCTACTTCCATAGGTGATTTCCGAACGACCATTTACAATCGGTTCGATTAGTTCGGTTATGTGATTAATATCGGTGGATAAGTCTATATCCATATATGCGACGATATCGGCTTTAGATGTGAGCCAGACTGTTTTGAGAGCGATACCTCGCCCTTTTACGCCAATGTCATGGACGGTTACCAGATCTGGGTAGGTGCGTGAGAGTTCTTGAGCGACGGCTAACGTAGCATCGGTTGAGGCGTTGTTAGCTATCGTTATTTGCCAGTCGTATTCAGGATGATTAAGGCACCAAATTTGTAACTTTGATACAGATTCGGGAAGTATTTGCTGCTCATTATAGACGGGCAGCACCAGCTGAACTTTAGTCATTATTGAGTTGCTTTCTAAACGCTGCCGAAACCCTCTAGAGGCACTATAAATATGACCACCCCTCCAACTCGAATGTCTATCATCTGCGAGCTTGGCCAATCTGGTTCAGATATAAAAGGTAAGCTTGCCGCTGGCACGGACTCAATAGACTCGGGAAAATTTTTGCGAAGCATACCAAGTAGATCTCCCACTCGATCGTCACTTAGGGCACAAAAAATTGTTGTTGAACCCTTTCGTAAAAAACCACCACTGGAGCTGATTTGGGTTGATTGATAGTCGTGTGCCACTAGTGTATCAGTCAGTCTGTCAGCATCTTCCTTTGAGGCAATAAGAATACACAACTTGGTGGTTTGATCGTCCATCGGGAAGTTTTGCTGAAGCATAGTTCACCTGCCTCTTAATAATTAAGATTCCTTATAGATCATAATGCTTCGGCCAGATATTTTCCCACTTTCAAGGGTGCTTATACCTTCGTTTATCGAATCAAGCCCATCATATTTGACACTAATCATCTTTTCTAATGGAAGTGCCCCTTGCTTATACCATTCTATATATTGCTTGAAATCGACCATAGGGTGACTAGTGCCGCCGAGAGAGCCTATATAGTTTCGTTCTCCCATCAGCAGAGCTTTAGCATCTATAGTTGCGTCAGTCTGGGGAACACCAATCAGGACGGCGGTACCCCCTCGATCCCCTCCACCAAGCACTCCCGGACGTACTGCGTTAAGGATTTGTCGCATAGTGACTTCGTACCCAATAGCATCGAACGCAAAGTCAACACCACCGTTAGTTAGTTCAATAATTGCTTCAACAGGATCTGTTTCGGATGCATTTATCGTATCCGTTGCGCCAAACTCTTTGGCAAAGTCAAGTTTTTCTTCTGATAAGTCAACAGCAATTATTCTCTCTGCGTCAGCAATTTTGGCTCCTGCGATTGCATTTATACCTACACCACCTACTCCAAAGATGGCTACAGTTGCTCCAGCTGGAACTTTGGCTGATCCCAATACAGCGCCGACTCCGGTGACGGTTGCGCAGCCTACAATTGCCGTCACGTCAGTAGGAACACTCTCATCGAGTGGCACGACCATTTGCTCGTGAGCTAGAACGTGTTCGGCCCAAGTGTATATGGCACCACTGTTCGTTTTTCCTTCGAACTCCCAGGCAGCGCGAAACGCATTTCGGTCACGACCTG
>CAVODE010000081.1:0-7922 GCA_963694535.1 Dehalococcoidia bacterium | reverse complement strand
GTCTATGTCACGTAGTTCATCACTCATTATCTGGACTCCAGCCTTCGTTCGATACTACGTGCATGGGCCGTCAGGCCCTCGGCTCTTGCCAGAGTCGCCGCATCCGGGCCAAGTCGTAAAAGATCGTCAGTTTCAAGTGCCACTATAGACATAACCCGCAAAAAATCAAGTGTCGAAAGAGGCGAAGCCCAACGAGCTGAACCACCAGTTGGCATCACATGGCTCGGTCCTGCCGTGTAATCACCAAGCACTTCTGGTGAGCTTTCACCAACAAAGACTCCTCCCGCATTTTTGATTTTCTCCAAAACTGAATTAGGGTTGTCAATTAGCAAGCAAAGGTGCTCCGGTGCGAATCGATTTGCAAGTTCAATGGCTCGGTCAATATCTTTAACTATGATTGCACCGCCACGCAGCATAGCTTGTCGTGCGATATCGGCCCGCTCTAACAGCGGTAATTGCTCATCGATTGCCGTTAAAATTTCCCGTGCCTGATTGCCAGATGTCACTAACAGGACCGGAGTTGCCAATATGTCATGCTCCGCCTGGGCAAGTAAGTCAGACGCCACCAAAGTCGGGTCTGCTGTTTCATCGGAAATAACAAGTGTCTCCGTTGGGCCGTATATTGAGTCGATTCCTACTTGTCCAAACAATTGCTGTTTAGCCAAAGTTACGAATAGTCCCCCAGGTCCGAAAATCTTATCAACTGGCTGAATGGTATCCGTGCCGTAGGCTAGTGCTGCAAGAGCTTGTGCACCTGACGCACGAAATACTTGGTTTACTCCAGAGAGTTTTGCAGCAACTAATTTATAAGGGTTCACACGTCCATCAGGCATCGGGGCGCTCACACCGACGATTTCCTCAACTCCTGCAACGTTTCCGGGAACAGCACTATGAATAACTGATGACGGTAGAGCTGCTATATTACCAGCCATATAAATTCCCACTCTCGAAATAGGCCGGACAACCCAACCGGTTCCGCGTTTGAGAAAGGACGTCGGACCATGACTCAATTGCTCACGGTGATAACGACGTACTCGTTCCACAGTAAATTCAATTGCTCTCAAATCTTGTTTCGAAATGCTTGAAAAGGCTTCGTCAAACTCTGCCTGCGACACTTCTGTGTCCGTATACGATGAATGATCAAAGAGCTCAGTGTAAGTGTGAACTGCTTTATCTCCCTTATCTCGCACCTCACGTATGATTCTCGCAACGTGCTCCTCGGGGCTAATATCACGTTCCTCTTCGTTCCAGGTCTTGTTAATATCTAGTTGCACCTCTGGCGAAATTTGCGAGCTCAACTCAAGGTCTCTATTTATAAGTCCTTCTGCTTCGCTGGTGCGATCTTCCAAAATTCTATACGAACCCTCGTAACTCATGAAATTTTAATTCTCCTATTTAAAATATTCGATTAGCTTAGCTTCTATTGTGTCGTGCGCATCGAACCAAAATTGTTCGAGAGTTACACTCTCAACTTGACTCGAGGCTTCCTCAATTAAGTGTTGAGGATCTCCGAGTAGATCTGAGATTTCACCATCAGTTAAGTTCGTGTTCTGCATGTGGCGCAGGATCATCTTCTCAAATCGTGAGTAATCAGCTGGCTGAGCAGCCACATCGATAGAAACAATCAACCATTCTTCTAGGTTTCTTTGTTCTATGAAAGGAACTACTGGTAGCTGCAACCCAGATGATAATGCCGTGAGAACTTCAGTCATCGGAGAAACATGGCTGCGATCTCTTAAATCCATTTGATATTGAAGGGCTCGATCTAAGAGATTTGCATACTGAGTGCCTTGATTAGTGGAGTATAAACCAAAATATGGCCTGTATATCTGAGAGATGAAGAGTTCATCAAGAACCAGATGCGTAATATATCCAGCCATGAACGAAGCCGCAGTAGTGTCCATATCGGCTCGAAATTTTAAATCCGGATGTTTCGAAAACATTTGCTTAATTGAATCCTGTGCCTCGTAGTGATCGAGATCGAAAAAATGTGTATCAGCTCTATCGCCCCGAGTGATTACACGGATATCTGGACTGGTTGATCCGAGAAAAAATGCCCCCCGATCCGCCTCGATGGTTGAGGATTGCAATCTGTCAGCTACAACATATGCTGAATAAAGATGACTACCAAGTTGGGGCATTATCGAACCGTTCCCACGTTTCCTACGCTACAGCAAATTTTTCGACAAGTGCGCGCAGAGTTTCTGCCTGCACTTCCGAATATTCGCCAATACGACCAATGATACAGTTTGTTGATTCAATCATCACGTCAAGCATCATCAGATTGTTCGCCTCAAGCGAGGCTCCTGTTTCAGTCCCTTCAATTAAAATTTCAGCATCTTCTGGAACGAATCCCTCTGATGCACCTGAAATAGGGATGACAGAATATCTACCCAATTGATTTGTCCGAGCATATTTATCCGCGAGTGACGCATACTCCGACGCAACACGAATTACGCGATCTGGATTATCTGTTCGCCAGATATTAATTGCATGCTCAATGCTGTCTGCGCCTAGGTCTTTTGAAACGACAGCGCCAAGTTTATATTCTGATCGTTTGAGATCCACAAGTTCTTCGACCGGGGCCTCAGGGTATGAGGCGAGAAAATTCATTAGCCAATCACGACCTGTCATTGCGATATCAAATAAGCCAAGCGAAACTGCCCTGGGCATATCTTGTGGCCTGAACACTTTAATCTCTATGTTTGGATTAGAAGAGGTAGGTCGTCGAACGGTCTCAATGGTTGTATAACCATCAAAATTTAAACCAGCATCTTCTAAAGCTGCCACAGTATGTCGTTGAGCATGACCATCCGGTACTGCGAGTCGTAAAACATTCTTGCGATTATTAATAACTTTCTTTAATTCAGGCGCATTAACCTTTACCCGAGTGAGTCTCTTCGGGGGCACAAGTCCAATTCCTGAGTCCTGTGTGGGAAGTCTAAGAAGTTGCTCCAAGGGTCTCGATAGGTTTTTATGAGATAAGGACTGCTTGTTAGCGATTAACCAAACGCCTCCATCATGAACACGAGTGATTATCTTCAACTCTTCCTTCAATACTGCACCACGCTCCGCAATAGTAAACATCGCGTCCTCTGGTGGCCAAGATTCAGGTTTAGCCCAAACATCAAGTATTCGATAATTTCGCGCGCGCATTTCAGTTAAGAATCTCAAAGTGATATTTGGGAATTCAGTGGTTATGGTCGAGATAGTGTCTGTGGCAAGTAAATCAATACTAGAACTTGTACTTCCCGCCAGTACAAGTTGGGGTTGTTCGAAAAAGTTTTTATTCATCTCAACATTAAGGCGTTTAAGCGGGACTATCGATTCTTGGGGATAACGAGTTAGTAGCTCGTCTATTGAAGTTCGTGAACAAATCGCCAAATCATAATTACCCAATGCCACTTGTATAGGAATATCTCTATCAGAAAACACACGTACTGCTGAATCCTCGTGACCACTCACATTGAATCGTAATGCTCGAGATCCAGAATCGTAATCTGGAACTTGAAAATCAATATCCGCCAGCATAAGAGCAAGAACCGAACGAAGATCTCCACGGGGCAGTGCGATTCGTACCATTAGTTACCTCTGACTCAATCTGTCGCGCTAATAGTCATGGAAGTTAAAGCATCCATATTAGCGGCCCAGCCAACTGCAGCAGCATCTTTCCCACCCAGAGCTTGAATTAGGGAGTCATAGCGGCCTCCTAAGATATAGGGTGGTTGACCCTCTTCGTGCACGGCAGAGATGCTAAATGTAACGCCCGTGTAGTATTCAAATGATCTAGTAATGGCCGGCTGAATAACGAACGGAATACTCGCTTCAGTTAATTCTTCTGTAATAATAATCATGTTGTCCAGAAAATCGATTGTTGCCGGGAGTAATGACCCTATAGTGGCTCTGATATTCCGTGTGAATTCCACAGAGTCTCCCGGAATATTTATCAGTAATTCCAAGGCTTGTCGTGCAGCTGATGAAAGATTTGATATCTCATCCAGTACGGAGGCATCGAGTTCAATCAGTCGATCATATAACTTTAGTGACTCTTCGTAAGAAAACACAGACGATCCAAGAATCAATCTGAGTAAACTTGAGTCCGCAAGAGTGACTACAAGATCGTTGACGCCCAAGTTACGTAAAAATCGAATGGCTAACTTAATCATAGACGCGTCAGTCACCGAGGCAGATTCACCAAAACATTCAAGACCACACTGCCATATCTCACGATCACCAGTCGGTGCAAAACGATATGCTGGCTGCACATAGGAAATACAGTCCGTAGGGACAGCACTATTTTTCTCCACATTTTCAACGTACCAACGAGCAGCTGAAATCGTGGCGTCAGGTCGCATAACTACGCGCTCTCCACTCCAACCATCCCAATCGACAAACGAGTATGCCTCTTCAAGTGTTTTTGGTGTCAGCGCTTCGGCTGTGGTGTATAGATGAAGGGGTTCAAGTGTAGGTGTACGAATTTCTTTGAAACCAGCCGTTTCCGATACTTCAAGAAACGTCCTCTCGATCTCGCGAAAATGCGCCATGTACACACTATCTCTATCACGCATTCCTGGGCTACGCAAACTTCGCGAGCCTTCCCTAACGTCAACCTGGTTTCGTTCTTGTGTATTATTTTCCACACCTTGACCAGACATTGGTTCTCCTAATGTAACAAACTCATAATGTTTCTAAGAATTGCTTCACCACAACACTACAACCTCCGTCACTCGAAAATCTTTACAATTCTCGTGACACACTCAACTTGAGTCTAGGTTCTCAATTCAGGCTAAGCATCGTAACCCTTGAAATCAATCCTCAATCCTGAGAGTATGCACGTCACCTGCCATATATCTACTCCTAGATCCATCTTCCAGTTCCAACACCAGTTCTCCGACGGCAGTTATATCAACAGCCAATCCTGTTACATCCTCACCAGGAGTTGCCAGACGAATTCGTTTACCGAGAGTCACCAGTTGCGATTTCCAATCCTGAATCAAACCAACCGAGTCAATCTTTGCCTGTATAAGCCGTGTTTCCAAAAAAAATGACAAGTTTGCAAGTAACCGCTCGCACGAAGGTGGCTCAAGGCCTAATTTTTCAATGCTGGTGGCAATAGCCGATACTTCCACAGGAAGATCAGATGGAGTCTTAATGTTTATACCTATGCCGAGGTACATTTCAAGGGTTAAACCAGTTGAAACGAGATCCGGCAAAATTCCTGATATTTTCTTTCCTGCAACCTGGATATCATTCGGCCATTTAATATCCACTACCAACTCAAATAATTCTTTAAAGGAGTCGCTAATTGCTAAGGCCGCAACGATGGAAACAAGTAAGGCTTCTTGCGGCTCTTCAACTGTGAAATAAAAAGTTGACCAGAGGCCCGCACCTGGTGCAGAAACAAATGATCGGCCGCGTCGCCCACGGCCAGAAAGTTGTTGTCCTGCTACGAAGACAGAACCAGAATTAGCTCCTCGTCCCACGCCTTCCTTCGCGTCGACCATAGTGGTTTCCGTAGTTTCCCTAAACACTACATCCCGTCCTATAACGGGCACCGCATTAGCGTTCTTTCGTCGCTGTATCTCGTTTCTAAGGCTGTGATATTCGGCGAAATCAAAACTCATAAATTAACTTCAATTACCATTTCAATTTACGTTCTACCAGAAATATATATACACAAAGGAGCCCTAAAGGGCCCCTTTGCTTTTGAACGTCACTCAACAAGTCGAGGAAGATATCTACCTCGAAGGTGACTCAGCGGATTACCGTGTAGTCACCTCCGACGCGTTCAATTCAACTCGTTGGTAACGTTTACTACTTCCCATATTGACACCACCTCCTCTCATAGCATTAAGAATAAGAGATACTGGCAAGCAATTCAAGGAACAAAAATTAAGTCAATGTCACTGAGTCAACTGCGGCCTTAACCGCATTGAGCATTTGATCGATTTCATCCTCATTGACACAAAGCGGCGGAGCAAAAAGAACGTTATCACCAACTATTCTGGTGATAACACTTCCCTCTTCCCGCATATGTGTTTGAATCTTCACCCCGATAGCATTTCCAGCATCGTAACCCTGGTCAGGGTCTCGTTCGGCTACTGTTGAGAAACCAGCGATTAAACCAAGATGTCGTATGTTTGTTACATGTGGATGGTCATCAAAAATAGCGTGGAGGCCTGCGCCGAACCTGTCGCCCATGCTCTGAGCATTGGCCACTAGATTCTCGTCTTCAATGATTTGAAGATTTCTTAAGCCTACGGCTGAGGCCGTAGGGTGCGCAGAATTTGTATATGCATGCATAAACTTTGCGTCAGCCGGCACCGTTTTCAGTGCGTCACGAATCTCTCGAGAAACAATGAATGCGCCCATCGGTATATAACCAGACGTAATGGCCTTCGCAATCGACAGAATGTCAGGTTGCACATCCCATCGTTCCAAAGCAAACATTTTACCCGTACGACCAAATCCTGTTATTACTTCGTCAGCTATCAATAAAACGTCATATTTGTCGCAAATTTCTCTAACTTCGCGAAAATAAGATTCGGACGGTGTCCAAACACCACCAGCACCCTTAATCGGCTCACAAATTACCGCGGCGACGGTTTCCGGCCCTTCCCGCAAAATTGAGTCTTCAATCCAAGAAGCATACTCACCATCAGAGTTCGGCTCTCCCACGCTATCCTCAGGATTTTCAGGCGCTCGGGTATGGACTATGTTCGGAACCAAAGGTCCAAAATACTTCCAAAATGGTGGAAGTCCCGTCATAGTAGATGTCGCAAGTGTCCCACCATGATAGGCACGTTCACGCGCAATCAATTTTGTTTTCTCAGGTTTGCCTTTTAAGTTCCAATAAAACCGGGCGGTTTTAAATGCTCCTTCATTTGACTCAGAGCCTGAATTCGTAAAGAAAACTCCACCCATATTTTCGTATGTGAGTGAAATAACCTTGGAGGCAAGTTCAATTGCAGGGACATTACTATACCCGGTGTAATTATTCGTAAAAGCTACTTTTCGAATTTGATTCGCGGCAGCATCCGCCAATTCCTCACGGCCATGCCCGACTGCCACATTCCATAGACTCGAGAGACCATCAATATAGCTCTTGCCCTTCACGTCAGTCAGCCAGACACCTTTCCCATGATCAAAGATGACTGGTTCTTGATGATCTGGCGAGTAATGCTGCGGGTGGATTAAATTTTCTAAGTCAGCTTCAGCTAGTTTCCTATAAGCACTCTCGTCAATGACTGTCATTCTTCACCTCTCATTGCTTTATATTATTAGCCAAATTCAAATCTTGAATTCATTAAGGATTTCTCTCGCGGCATCCACGTCACTCCAAGAAATTGGACCACTTTTATACTCGATAGAGGATTCGTGTCCTTTTCCCGCTATAAGGACAATATCACCCTCGCCAGCAACCTCAAAGGCTCTACGGATTGCTGATCTTCGGTCTGGAATTTTTTCGAAGAAATCTCCCTCGGCTTTTCCAGCGTGCGTGATTGAATTACCTATCTCATCCAAGATTTTCAAAGGGTCCTCACCCCTAGGATCCTCGTCAGTTAGGAGAACGAAATCTGCAGCTTGAGCCACCGCACCTCCTATACCCGTGCGACGATCTTTGTCTCGTTCCCCAGCGCAGCCAATAACGACGATTTTTCGGGCTTCTGAATTGACGCGATTCAAAGTGCTGAGAACTTCCATGACACCATTTTCTGTGTGTGCATAGTCGACTATTACAGTGAATGGTTCTCGACCCACAACTTCCATCCGTCCAGGAATCTGTGGTAATTGCTGAATTCCCATCCTGATGAACTCAGAACCGACACCCAAGGCCTCTGAAGCTCGGATCGCCGCAAGCATATTCTCAAGATTATAATTACCAATTAGCCTCGATTGAATTTGCTGCGATCCACTCTCGC
>CAVODE010000080.1:0-7999 GCA_963694535.1 Dehalococcoidia bacterium | reverse complement strand
TAGAGATAAGTGCTCTGGAAATGGCCAACATTTGACGTTCTCCACCTGAGAGTGAAGCAGCGAGATCGTTCATTCGATGTTTCATATCTGGGAACATCTTGCAAGAACGGTCAATTCCTTTTGAAATTTCATCCGATTTCAGACCGATTCCACCCATCAACAGATTTTCTTTAACTGATAATGACGGAAAGACATTATCGACCTGGGGTACGTAAGCAATACCTCTTTTAACTAATTTATCAGTGCGCCATCCGGATACATCGGTGGCATTATGTAAAACAGCACCGTTATGAAGAGTGGTAAGTCCAAAGATTACTTTCAAAAAAGTAGATTTACCACAACCGTTTGGTCCAATAATTGTGACAAATTCTCCTTGGTCGACATGCAGATCAATACCATACAAAATTTGAACACTGCCATATCCACCTTCAAGGCCGGTGACTTCCAAAACTTTATTCATTTTGCATTTCTCCTGAATTTCCCAGGTATGCCTCAATAACATCTCGACTTTGCTTAATCTCGTTAGGCGTTCCTTCCATTAGAACCTTGCCCTCATTCATTACAATAATCCTGTCGACATCACGGCGGAGGATGAAATCCATATTGTGTTCGATTACTAACATGCCGATATTCCTGTCTGAGGTCAAACGGCGTAAGTTCTGAAAAATTCGTTCAGCAAGAGGACCGGCAACTCCAGCAACAGGTTCATCAAGTAATAAAAACCGAGGAGCACTCATCAAGGCTCTCCCGATATCTACCAACTTACTTTGACCACCTGACAACTCACTTGTGAGATTGTGTGCCATATGAGGTATCTCTAATAGGTCTAATGCTTCGTATGCATCTTGGATTCGTTTTATCTCAGACTTTCGTGTACCCGGCTTTAATAAGGCTAATATGGCGTTAGGTTTAAATTGGTCACGTGGAGGCACAAGTAGGTTTTCTATTACCGTCATATCCCGCCATAACCAAGTATGTTGAAAAGTTCTTGTTAGTCCTAAGTGCTGGATTTGGTCGGGCCTCATTTTTGTGGCATCTTGTCCAAGAACTTCAATTTTTCCCGAAGTTGATTTAAGCAGTCCAGATATACAATTGAAGGTAGTTGTTTTACCGCACCCGTTAGGTCCTATTAACCCGACAAGCTCACCTTCTGAAACCTGGAAAGAAATACTATCCACAGCTCGCAGGCCACCAAAATCTTTGGTTAAATTCGATATACGCAGCGCCGGCTCAGACATGACTATTTATCCTTACTCTCAAAAAATTGGAGTTGATTTTGTGCTTCTTCGGTGGGATTAGATAGAGCACCTTTGTCTAGTTCTCCTTCGACTAAAGTAGGACGCTTTGGTCTACTAGCTACTTCTGGTAGCAAACCCCTGGAAGACATAAGTAGAGCGCTTATAATCACCAAACCGATGAGCGCTAACTTGAGGTGTGGTAGTGATAGCAGTACGTTGCCATGGGCGAATATTTCGTTAACAGATCGTTCCGACCAAACTAATCCTCCAACGTTAATGATTAACCATGAATAAACAGAGTCAAGAAACGAAGTTAAACCGTGGAATGGAAGACTTGCACTTCCTCGTGAAACTACCATTACGTTGAAAACAAACTCAACGATTACAATTATAAATGCACCGATTATCATCCCTCGATTATTCCCACGTCCCCCAACAATATAAGCTGCCCATATCAAAAATGTGGTGCGTACTGGGTTCATAAAATCAGGCCAAATATTAGTGTTTAACCAAGCCCACAGTGCTCCGGCAAGAGCAGCAATAGCCGCACCTAACGCTAAACTGGCCGCTTTATGAATCAGGACATTATGACCGTGATGTTGGCTCACGGCCTCATCTTCTCTAATGGAACGTAATATTCTGCCCCAGGGGGATGAAAGAACAGTATTGAGTAAATACCAGACTCCGGCAGTGAAACCGATAGCCATGAACGCAAGTAATACAACGTATGGTGCATTACCAGGTAAACCAATCAAATTACCTACAGCTTCTGACGGGCTTCCTTTCCACCAATCCTCAAAGGGTCGAGCGAATTGAGAAATACCAATGCCAGAAGTAACAGTCCCAGCTCGAAGTAATGGCTCAGCTTGAAGTGAAATGCGGAGTATCTCTGCTAGAGAAATTGTCAAAATCGCAAAATAGTCCATTCTTAATCGAGCAGTTGGGTATGCAAGTAGCCACCCAGCTATTGCTGCGATTATTACAGCTGCAAGTGTGGCAGCAATAGGATTCCAACCATATCCATTAGTTTCAACAGGTGCAGATAACAAACCAACAACAACCGCCCCGATCCCTACAAAAAAGATCACTCCAAAATTTGTCATTCCTGTAATTCCAGTGTGTAAGTTTAGTGAAAATGCAGCTAATCCAAAGATACCGACTAGAGTAAAAATGCGTGCAACCTGCAATGTTTTTGTGAGTACGCTCACGCTGGGAAGGAGTAAGACTATGGTAAGAAGAACTAAAAATAGGATCGCAAAAAGAGTCCAGGAACCTCTTTCAGTGTCCCTTCTAATATTAAAAAGTTTACCAAGTTGAAGCTTGAGAATCAAAAAAACTGACTCAATAAATGCGAATATTGGCTTAGGAATTTTTGCCATGCGAACCAGATGATAATTAAGGGAATTCCAAGATTGAGCTGTAAGACTTCTGGGTAATTTAATCGCAGCATTTATCTTTTCAGTGGTGAGTTCAAAATAATGTATTGGGTTCTTATTTCTCGTAGAAATTTTTGAAGTACATTGCGTATCTATAACATCAAGTGGAAACGCAGTTATTTCTTCTTTTGTTCTCCTTTTTCGTACTCGATCTATATTCCAATTTTCTATAGCAGAGCCAATTCCTCGTGGTGCTAACAGTAATAGACCTACAAGGAAAATAAAGGGCATTACCTCAGCAAAGCCACTGGCGGTTGGGCGATCAAGTGCGTTACCAGCACCTATGAGAACGGGTTCCGAGAAGGCTCTAAGCACACCAACTATTAGTGCACCAATCAGAACTCCAGGAATCGAACCTATCGAACCTAGAACTATCACAGCAAAAGCTGGTAGCAATAACATTAGCCCTAACTCAGGATTGATAGGTAAAATGCCTGCTAATAGTGACCCACCCAACCCCGCGATTCCTGCTGAAAGAAACGAGGTACTTCTATGTACATGCTCGAGGTGAATACCACTAGAAGCTGCAAGATCCGGATTGTCCGCTACTGCTCTCATTTGTCTGCCCAGTCGCGTTTTCTGTAATAGCAGTATGAGAAATATTACTGTTAGGAATATACCCACTACCAGAGCTATTTTTGAATAAGCAAAACCGTAAGGATTTACGTTTGCTGAAAACTCCATAAGCGGTGTGGCTACACGATCTCCAAGATTCAACTTAAGCAATCCTGTAGGGATATCGACTATTGATGTGGTCAATCTCCAATCTCGATCAGGGACGAAGCGAAAAGTACTCGCACTGAATCGCATATACAATATGGCGCGAAGCACCATTGCAACTCCTAGGGAAGCTATCATCATGACCTGAGGAGTTGCCGCTTTGTTCCTTAGTCGTCGAAAAACTAATCGATCTATCAATAAGCCCGTGAATCCAGTCACAACAAAAGCACAGATTGAGGCCCAAATCAGTAAAGTCCAATCGATATTTCCGTCCTCGGGAGCATCAGAGATAGAGAAAAATCTATCGGACCACATGAGTGTCAGCGCTACGTAAGCGCCAACAAGCATCATTTCTGCTTGAGCAAAATTAGCAAATCGCTGAACTTTGTAAGTCAGGGTTAAGCCAATTGCTATGCTTAAATAAACCGCAGACCAATACAGGCCACTAAACAAAATTGCGGAGAGGTTGAAATTCATTGTGGCAGAACGATTAAGACCCGACGTCACAACTTCGAGGACTAAAAACGCAATTAAACCCACGAGTATGGGAGTAAGTATGATGATGGGACTTTTCCATTTAGGTGTCGATTGATTAACAAGAATACGGACCAGAATCAAACCAGAAATCATCATCTCAATGGATAAAGCTATCCATTTGAACTCGCCGGAAAATAGACCAGATCCTGCGACAAAACCTAAGTTATAAATTGCGCCAAAATAAGCATCGAATAAAAGGAATAAGGCAAATACTAGCTGGCGTAGCCAGGGAGCTTTAAATATCTGCTGGCGTCGTATTGCATTCAAAGCAATCATACCCCTCAGTGAGACTTTCAATATTGTGCTACACGGGAGTGTGAGTAGATCGGTCTGCTTTCATCATGAAAGCAGACCGATTCTATACATAATTGTCGGCTGGAAGTTAGTTACCAGCTAACCCACCATCGGCTGTCCAAACACGAGGGCAGGAGAAGTTAGTGCCATCAAACTGGCAGACCTCATACCCAGTACCCAACACATCACCATTTGCATCGAATGTGTGAGTGCCACTCGCCCCAGCATAATTAACACCTGTCTTGTTTATAGCATTCACCAGGTTTCCATCGGGGTCAGAGACAACGGCTGCTGCTACTAACTTAATCGCATCGTATGTCTCACTAGTGTATATAGCCCCGTCTGCCCCGCCGGCAGTGGCGTATGCAGCTTCGAAATTCGACTTAGCGCTAGAATCTTCACCCGGTCGAGGTCTTGTTGCTATGAGTCCACTAACCGCTGATGCGTCTGTAAATGATTCAGTAAATGCAGCATCAGCTACGCCATCAGCGCCAATGATTTGACCGCTGAATCCCTGTGCTGATAGTGCTTCCATAATGGCGGCTCCATCAGTTGCATAGGACATCAATAGGACAGAATCACACCCACCATCAATTACAGATTGAGCCAAGGTAGATGCGTCATAAGAGCCTTCAGCTGGGTCATATCCCACTTGGACACATACATCACCAGACCAGTTTGACACGAAATTATCACCAAGCCCTGCACCGTAATCGTTAGTCATATACAAGACTGCAGGTTTGCTTACACCGGCTGTAGAAGCAACTGCGGCTAAAGCAACTGCTTGTTGAGCATCGCTCGGAACAACTCGGAAAAGGTGACCATTATCGTCAGCTCCAGAGATTGCTGGTGAGGTGCTCGCGTACGATATCATCGGAACTCCAGCAGGAGCAGTCACTGCGATTGCACCAAGCGTGGCACCAGAGCAGGCTGCGCCAACAATCGCTTTTACACCACTGTCTATTAAAGTTTGTGCAGCAGTTGCTGCTTGAGTACCATCACAACCTGAATCACCAATAATCAATTCAAATACGTAATCTCCATCATGTTCGGCATTAAGCTCAGCTATTGCCACTCTCCCAGCATCTTCAAATCCGGGCGCGTATTGCGCGATTGGACCAGTTTGAGGACTAAGGAGCCCTATCTTAATGGTCTCACTTCCACCGAGCACTCCGCATCCGATTGCGGAGGTGGCCAGTATCACCGATATAAAGAGTAAACAAAATTTATTTATTAATCTCATGGTGCCCTCACCCCTTTCAAATTCATACCACTCATGTTTAACGTCATAATTTTACTGCATAAATGCTGATATTATCTTCCAATAAGTCACGGGTTTTTAAATTCTTACCTATTATCCTTGTCGATGAAACTGGATGAATAGATCGAGTGATTAGATAGACGAGTCAAAAAGCTAAATTTACTTGCTTTCTTAAGGTACAGATGAGATTTAGAGATTGGCAAGCTCAGGGAAGACTGCTGTCCTAAATTTTTCGTCACCCAGGCCCAAGTGAAGCATATCGATCCCGAGCGATTTATATAGTTTGATACGTTCTAAAATCGTGTCCGGCGACCCAATGAGTCGAGCAGCATAGCCCTCGTTGCTATCGATGGCGCTCAAAGGATCGTTGCTGTCCCACATTCCTTCAGCTCCGGAAGTTCGCTCTTTCCGCTTTTCGACTAGAGATTTGTCCACTCTGCCGAGCATGCTATCAATCACATCCCATGCTTCCTCGTCAGTATCACGACAGAGTGGGATGGCATACATGCCGAATCGCACAGTTCGTCCCGTTGACTTGCAAGATTTTTGCACCTTCCGCACTATTTCCTCTATCCGTTCGGGCGTCCCGCCGTTGAGGAACATCCAATCTGAGTGTTGTGCTGCAAGGTCAATGGCAGCATCACTCTGGCCTCCCTGAAATACTTCTAAATCAGATACTGGTCTTGGCTCAAGCCGAAGATTGTCGGTCTGGTAATACTTACCTTCATAATCGAATGCTTCATTATCCCAAGCACCGCGTATGACTTCTATGAATTCTGCCGTACGTTTATAGCGGGTGTCGTGATCAAGTTTGTCGACCCCGAACATGTCAAATTCTTCCATATGCCAGCCACTCGTGACATTGATAGACCATCGCCCGTCAGTCAACCGATCCATGGTTGTTCCCCATTTCGCGATGGTTGCTGGACTGAAAAAACCGGGGTGAATGGCCGTGATCAGGTTGAGGTTTTTTGTATGTGCGGCGAGGAAGGTGGTCATTGCCAGACAGTCGAATGAGGATCCTTCTATTTCTTCACCAGTACCCCACCACCGTTGTGGTATGAGAAGATCGGTTAGTCCCATCTCCTCCCAGTTTTGAGTGTTGGTTTTGATGCGGTCCACTAGTTCTTGGCCGCTCGGCACGTCGGTAGGTCGCGATGATCCCGAGAGCAATCCCATTCCTCTTACCGCAAGTCCTGCCCAAGTGCACGTTCTCATGCAGATATTATAAGGCAATAATTGAAGCGATTTGCATTGATGATGTGCTTTACGATGTACTAGATCAAGCGAAGCTAGATTGGAGTATTGAAATTGAATGCAGATGTGATAGTGATTGGTGCTGGAATAGCAGGTTGTTCAACTGCTCTTCATCTAGCGGAGGCAGGTATTTCTACGGTGGTCTTAGAGAAGGGTGAAATTTCAAGTGAAGCCTCAGGCGTAAATATGGGTGGACTTGGAGGCGCTGGATGGGGGAACTCTCCGTCACTTCAGGAGTATCTGACCATGGGGAGCCTGAATATTTTTAAAAGACTTCAGAACGAACTTGGGTATGATCTCGAATTTCGGCAATCAGGCTCATTTACCGCCATTCATACCGAGGCTCAGTACACCTACGCCAAGGATCGAGTGCTCGACGCACAAAACAACGGATTCAATCTTGAATTAATGAGTGCGTATGAGGCTAGATCACTGGAACCGGAGTTGAGCCTAGATATGCTGGGATATGTATTCAGTCGTTCCAGAGGACAGGCTGATCCATTGAAGACGACTCGGGCGTTTGGGCAAGCTGCGATCCACGCCGGTGCGATTATAGAAACGAATACCGAAGTCACCGCTGTGAAACCACGGGACAGAGTTTGGATGGTCGAGACCAGTAAAGGGATATACGAATCAGACGCGGTTGTTGTTGCGGCTGGCGCCTGGTGTAAGTCACTTGGGAGAATGGTGGGAGTAGAAATTCCAATTGAACCCGTGGTTGGCCAGATGTGGTCCACGGCACCTCTTCCACCAAGGATCTTTGGAACGATTGGCTCATATGAATCCAGTTTTCACTGGAGTGAAGATTTGTATGCTGGGATCGGATCTCCTCCAGAACTAACGCATTCAAGTAACCAACGTCTGACACGGCATCTATACGGTAGACAAAGGAAGAGCGGCGAAATCATATTTGGTGGGGATAGACGAGATGTGGGCTTTGACAAAACCATTGAAGACTCAGGAATTGATGTTAACAAGGGTCATGCGACGGAGATACTACCACTACTTGCCGATCTTCCTATCGCTACTACTTGGTCAGGTCTCATGCCATTTTCAATGGATGGCCATCCGATTATCGGACAATTGCCACATAATGAAAATCTGTTCGTAGCGACTGGACTGGCATCCTCAGGTTTTGGAAGAGGACCGGGTGCCGGGATGTTGATTGCAGATTTCGTCACGCGAGGTGCGGCTCATCCGACTTTAAATGAATCTGATCCAGCGCGGTTTACTGATTGAGATTATGAGGGAACTTG
>CAVODE010000079.1:0-8091 GCA_963694535.1 Dehalococcoidia bacterium | reverse complement strand
TAGCAAGCAACTCAATTCATTAAGAATGTTTTAGTGGGCTAGCTGCTTAGTCAGCGTTTATTTTTTTGTCGCGAGAACTATCCACAGTGGATCCGAGTCGGTAGGCTCGCGTTTTACTAGCGATGGTTCATTGAATACCTCTGAGATTTGAAAGTACGCTCCAACAAGTTGAGTCCTGTCTTCAGTGTTCAGTGACTTCCATACTTCGACAGCTTTAGTGGGAAACATTTTATGCGAGAATGACACAATGAATGAACCTCCCGATTTAAGTGTTCGCCCGACATCTCGGAAGACCTCAACTGGTTGCGTTAGGTATTGCACTGATACCGCGCACAGTGCAACGTCGAAGAAGTCACTCGGCAAGGGTGTTTGTGGGGTGTGATTCAGATCATGCACAAGTCTTTTTGTTAGATGTGGATTGTTTTCTAACTCATCATGATTCATACCGAGCCCGTAGACTTCATTATTTGTTTTCCCCTTAGGTAAGTGTGAAACCCATGATGACATAAGATCGAGTATGTTCGCTTTTTCTGGGATAACTTCTTCATAGAAGGTGGTTAGAGCCTTAATTGTCCCATCATCTATGTGCGTGACAAATCTCGGATTTTCATAGAAATAACGATCAGATGACGTATCCTCTCGCCGAAAGAAATTTGCTGGGAATTCAAAAGGTGTGGAATTCTGTGAAGTCATTTTTTCTCTTCAATGAGGTTGAACTGCACCCCACAGATTTGTACCGATGAGGGCGAGAGAAGGCATTTTGCTCGCTTTGCTGCACTGATGACATGATTAAAATTGGTAACCTGAATATCAATTTCATTTAGTCCCTCCGTACGATCACCAGTTAGTGGTTTAAAGCGGAGAGTCGCGTCATCAAGGTCAATCAACGACACGGACTCATTAGATGTTGTAACTGGACGACCTAGCGCAGCACTCCATTGGCTTGCTAGTGCTTCATGATTTATGGAATTAATTTCAATTGCACGTACTGCACTAGCGACGGATGTGTTCCTGTGTGGGAGCCAATTTTTGCCAGCTGGCGACCAAGGACCGTCGGGATCGTGGTCTCCGACATTCCATCGTAGTTCAGCGATTGCACCAGGTAAATCTTTGGGATGTAACTGGATCCCATCGGTAATATGAGTATCATTTCCACCATCTAGTACAAGCCGAATACCTAATTTTTTCATGCGTATGCGTGCTTCCGCAATATCGTCGGCTTGCATAATTACCATATAGCCAGCGCTATCGCCTCGTTTCTCGAGATACCTCCCGCCGGCAGTCATGTTCTTAAACGGAGCAACAACTTCGATGAATGAATTCCCTAATGGCATGAGGAAATTATTTAGCCCAAATTTTTCAACTCCCGGATCTCGGTGACATATTTCGAGTCCAAATATTGAGCGAAAGCTTGCTTCGATAGAGCCTAAATCATGTGTGATTAACGCGATTTGTCTTAAGCGTAGCAAGGGAGGGCTCCTTTTATACGGATTTATCTTAATCGTATAAACTTTCTATGGGGCCACATATTGTCTTAAACCTTTACTCTTCACGAGAAATATCAATCCAGCAATGAGTACGATTGCTCCATAAAGGCCTTGAGCAGCAATCGCACCAAGTAGCCCAGCGAGCACACCACCCATTGCTCCACCCACGGCGGACATCGCTCGATCGAGCGATGTGAGACTCACTATTCTGCCCCGAAATTCAGGTGGAGATGCGGTTAGGAGTGTAGCGTTCGAGATAGAAAAATAGCTAGTTTGTCCAACTCCTACCAATCCAATTAGAACTATGGGAGCTATCAATCCTAGGCTTCCAGGCAACAGAGCGCTTGCTGAGTACGCGATTAATGCGACTCCCATTCCGATTAGGGAAAGAATTAGTATCAAACCCAATTTTTTTGGGTACATGGCTGCGATGCTAAATGTCGCAAATAATGCACCAATTCCAGTAGCTGCTGCTAGATACGACACTCCTCTAGCGCCTAACTCGAGCTGCTGCCACGCGATCAATGGAATAAACACTTGCATATATGACATTGCGAAGGCGTAGAAAATGAATGACATGACAACAATTCCTCGGATTGTGGAATTTTGAAAACCGTACCGCAAGCCTTCTAGTAATTCTTCCTTTATAACCCGAGGTGACGTCCCTGATTTCATTGCTGACTTATTGTTAGGTTCAACTTTGAGAAGAGCCGTTGCAATTACCGCCCCAGAGTAGATGAAGGCAACTAAACCAAAGGCGTAAGTAAAACCTAACATTTCAATCACTAAGCCTGATACTAAGACTCCTATGATGCGCATGACGCTTTGAGTTGAAGACATCAAGGCTACAGAATTCGTGATGATAGTCACTGGAACCACTTGGCTCACCAGAGATTGCCTGGCAGGCTGGTCAAACGCCATAACAGATCCTCTTAAAAAGGTGAATAGGAATATTACCCATAATTCCATATATCCTAGAATCAATAGCCCGACAAAAAGCAGACTGATTATGAATGCAGAGCTTTTGGCAGCTAGTAGTAAATATTTCCGATTAAATCGGTCGCTCAGCACTCCGGCGAAGAGTCCAAAGAGTAGTGACGGCGCTGCCCGAGTAGCAACCATGAGCCCAACCATAGTTGCATCACCGTTAGTGATTTCAAGAACTAGCCATGGTCGAGCAACCATCTCAATCCAGAGTGCCGCTGCGTGAGCGCCTTGACCTAACCAGAGCAGGCGGAAGTCGCGATACTTAAGAGACTCAAACATCCGTTCGAATGTGACGTCTCTCATGGCTTGGCTAAGGCTACGAATCATTCGATTATATTCAATCTCCTTGCTGTTTTTGATTAAGCTTGCTGAGTGACTCCGACGCGTCTTTGAGGCTGAAAATTCGAATCACTTGATTATTGAAGTGTAAATTTCGATTTTTGGGCCAATCTCGAAGGAAGACAGTGACCCCAGATCTCGCAAGTAGTTCTGCGGTGCGAGGATCGTCCTCAAAATGAGCAACAGGGTGGAGTGCATTCAGTGTGTTTAATTTGTAATGCGCGCTTTGGAACTCACTGGTATTCCAAATGATCTCAGAGAAGTAACCGAATAATCCATTTCTTTGCAACCAGTTATTTGGAGATGTGCGTCGGCCGGTTACTAGGATGAGGGAGTAATGGCTTTGTAACTGTTCGAGGTATTCAGTCGCATCACTCATAGGTCGTCGACTGTCAAATCTAATTTTGTCCCAAATAATCCTCCACCAGTCAGGTGGAATTTTTGCAATGAGTGGAGCAACCTCAGGTGCCAGAAAACTTCTATTTATTCCTATATTCAAGCCTAAAATGGGTGCACACAAGATGCCATCCAGATCGAAGGTTAAAACTGGTTTACTGGAAGCCTTTTGTTCTTTTGTTTCTTCTGACTGCAACAGATTGACCGCCAACTACTTGCTAGTTGCCGAACTCGAAGCCACGAGCGTTGCTAGCTTTCTGGCTTCTGGAATTTTAATATCATCGAATATGCTTTCGATAAGCCGGTCTGTTCTTTCTCCCAAGACGTCTTGAGTGAGTAGACGAAACTTGTCCGAGAGTTGATTTGAACTTATATCAGTTTCTGGATCTCCTGCAGGAAAATCTACTTGTGTTTGCAGGAGGACGCCATTTCTGAGTGAAATCTTTACGACTGACGGCCAAGCCTCTGGATACATTTCATCTAAACGAGAGCTCGTTTTAAAGTTAATTTTTTGTGCCAGTGCAAGGGTGTAAGGATCGGTAATTGTCGTGTCAGTAAATCGTGAAGGTGAGCAATCTTGATACCTTAGTGCAGTTGCGACACAAAATGGAAGTGAAAATTTTGCGGCCCATGGTGAAATAGGTTCTACTCCTTCGAGTAGACCAAGCGCTTGGCTATATATTTCGACTTCTACTGATTTCACGTCGTCAATATCGATGTTGTTATCACTCGCTAAGCTAATGGCTCCATCTACCGCGGCATGGGTATGCCTGCAAGAGGAATGCACTTTGAAAGACACAAAATTGATTTTCCAGATTGAACTATCTTTCGACAATTGCGTGAGATTCTTAGTCAGTAAATCAACACGGGGTGATGAAGACATGGCATTTAGGAGTCCTTTTTTACCTTCAAATATTTGAGATGCTGCCGTAAATCCCTCACGTGAGAGCAGAGCGGCTAGTACACCGTCATGCGCGGCCTTAGCTGGATGAAGTTGCTTTGACATTGCGCCATCTGACAAGAATTCCCATAATCCGGCAGCCATAGTACCTGCTGATCCGAGAGTATGGAGTGCGGTTTCGGCCGGGAGTTTTAAGATTCTTGCGGCTGCTGCAGCTGCTCCACTTGTGCCTGCTGTTCCGGTTGTGTGCCAGTATTCGTAGTGCGCTGGTCCTAGTGCTTCACCGACACGGATACAGACTTCGTAGCCAATTGCGATTGCGTCTAAGACTTCGTCACCGCTTGCTTCATACTGTTCGCCTAAGGCTAGGGCTGTAGCGATAACTGGCGCGGCTGGGTGTGTGATTGACGTTCTATCTAAGTCATCCATTTCTACCACATGGGCGGCGGCGGCGTTACAAAAAGCTGCGAGTGGCGCGGATGTTTTTGAGCCATCCGCAAGAATTGTTGACACTGGGTGCCCACCCAAAATTGCAGCTGTACGTCGCGCCATTGTCGCAGGCTCACTCGAACCGCCGGCAACTGCAGAGCCGATCCAGTCAAGTAAGTATCGCCTTGTGACATCACGAACCTCAGTCGGCACGGTGATTTCAGTTAGAAATTGAGCTAACTTTGAAGAACTTTGCTCTCTGTCACTTTTTGTCATGTGGTGATTTCCCTCTAGCCAGAAGAGTATAGACCCTGTAATGGTCTAATATCGAAGCTGACTAAGTGTTTATTTACGGAGGTTATATGCGAGCGGCAGTGATAACGGAACCAGGCGGTCCAGACGTATTTGAAATTCAAGAACTTCCTGAACTCGTGCCCGGACCGGATGAGGTAGTTGTTGAAATTAAGGCCACAGCTCTCAATAGAGCAGATCTTGCCCAACGTCACGGCAATTATCCTGCACCACCTGGAATCAGAGATGATATACCCGGACTCGAAATGTCCGGTGTGATAACTGAGGTTGGTGAACGAGTGACTGACTGGTCTGGCGGTGATCGTGTGATTGCACTGCTTGGTGGGATGGGGTACGCGACTCATGTAGTGGTCCATGAACGCATGCTGATGCCAATGCCGAAAACATTGTCATTTGAGCAAGCTGCTGGGATACCTGAAGTGTATTTAACTGCCTACGATGCGATGCATTTGCAATGTGACCTAGTGATGGGTGAATCTGTCCTAATTCATGCTGCTGGATCTGGAGTTGGCACAGCAGCAATTCAACTTGCAGCTGCGCAATCTTGTCTCACGTTTGGGACAGCTGGTAGCGACGAGAAGTTGGCTGCGGCGTCAGAACTTGGCCTTTCATTTGGTGTTAATTATCGAACCGAGAACTTCGCAGATGTGATTCTTGAGAAAACTAATGGCATTGGTGTTGATGTGGTACTAGACGTCATTGGAGCACCCTACTGGGATGATAATTTACGATCGTTGGCGACACTTGGACGGATGGTAGTTGTGGGTTCGATGGGTGGAAACACTCTTGATAACGCTAAACTTGGTGCGCTAGGAAATAAGCGCGCGACGGTAAGAGGTACCCGATTAAGAAGCAGGACGTTTGAAGAGAAAGCTACCGTGGTACAAGGTTTTTCGAAACGAGTTCTTCCTTTATTTGATCGAGGTATTTTACAATCGATCGTTGATCACGTCTTCCCGCTTGAGGAAGTGGCGGCAGCTCACAGCTATATGGAGTCAAATACCAACTTCGGTAAAATTATTTTGGTGAATGAGTAAATTAGTGGTCGAGCGACAATTGTGGAAATCCAGCGTATATTTCTTATGTGCCAGTCTAAAAATGGCGCACATGCGACAGCGAGGCTAGCGTGAGAACTCCAACAGGAATAACCGGACTAGATGAAGCACTTGAGGGAGGAATTCCTCAAGGTGCAATCGTTTTGATAGCTGGTGAGGCGGGTTCAGGCAAGACGATTTTCGGCATTCAATTCATTCTTGCGGGAATCGCTGCAGGGGAACCAGGTGTGATCGGTACTTTTGAAGACCCAGGCACCCTTTATGAACTTGCAGCGTCTTTGGGCTGGGATTTACGAGCGGCAGTGAACGATGGATATGCGGCGGTCGTGCAATTTAATTCGACTACTGCTCGAGTTCCAGAGTCAGGTGCGGACGAGCCCACCCAAAGTATTGACGACTCCTCAAGCCTGAATCCACAGAAAGCGATTGACTCCATGATGATTGCCATCGAAGAGATTCGTGCTGAGCGAATTACTTTGGATAGAATGGTTTCTCCACTCATTGATTCAAATCAGGCTCGGAAATTTGTTGGGGAAGTAACGTTAGAGGTTGCGAATCAGAGTTATTGTTCGACTCTTCTCACAGGATTTCGTCAACATGATGCTGTGGGTTACACAATGCTCGGTGTGGAAGAGCAGATTTCAGATGGAATAATTAATCTTGAATTTGGTGGACTTAGTGGAGAGGGCGACAGACTGTTGTCGGTCCGGAAAATGCATGGCACGTCTCTTGACTTAACGGAACATCCCTACGTCATTGAACCTGGACGTGGGTTCGTTTTTTATTAGTGTCGACGTTTTTTTGACTTTGTTCGCGAGGATTCACGCCTGCGGCGTGCATGTTCGGATCGGTTGGAGTCAGACACTATCTCGGTTTCGACCAGTTGTTCCCTGTTGTCCTGTTGTTCTTTTGCGTTTTGAGGCCATTTTTTATTTATGAAATAAGAGATAACCGCACCGAGCCTCATCGAAAGAAACATCATGATGAAGAGCGTGGGTGCTTGTAGAATCAACGGGTCGAGGTCAGTACTGATGAAACCTAGTGAGACAAGACACCATATAAATGTAGCGACAAAAGACCACACCAAAGATGTTTTTATTGACATTGGTTTGCTGCTCATAGCACTCTCCTTCTTCTTAAATGGCGTTGGTTAATCATACGACGTTGATATTTTGGATTAAACCCTACAATATCGGTGAGGATGAAATGCTATGCCATCAAAATTTGAACTACCGCCACTTCCTCCGCCACGACCCCATAAGGCAGCACCGACTGTTGCTGGAATATGTGATGATCGTTTTTTGAAACTTCGAGACGAATTCGTCAGAAATTTTGTCGAACGCGGCGACATCGGGGCGTCTATTGCTGTGTGCCTAGAAGGAGAATTAGTTGTTGACTTGTGGGCCGGTTGGCAGAACGAAAAAGAAAGTATCCCGTGGGTTGAAGACACTCTGGTTCCTGTTTGGTCGATTGGAAAAGCGGTAACTGCAATTGCAGTTTTGAGATTGGTGGATCAAGGCAAAATTTCTCTCGATGATCGAGTATCGACGTACTGGCCAGAATTTGGTCAGGCGGGCAAACAAGATATAACGGTTCGAATGCTTCTGGCTCACCGGGCGGGGCTACCAGCTGTCGAAAAAATTCTTCCGGAGAGCCTTCAACTCACTGATTGGGATGCTATGTGTTCCGCTTTAGCAGAACAGACTCCTTGGTGGACACCTGATACGGGGCACGGTTATCACACAAATACTATTGGATTTCTTCTAGGTGAACTGGTTAGGCGAGTAACAAACCGTAGAGTCGGTGAGGTCATTCGCGAAGACATTGCGAATCCGTTAGGGGCCGAGTTTTTTGTTGGACTAGATGAAGAGCATGACGGTCGTACTGCTGACTGGATAGCATACAAACCGCTGAAAGATGAGGTCGTTCCAGACCGTCAACCTTGGAAGAAGATTAAGTACGAACAGGCAACACATTTTCAACGCATGAGCATCAGAACGTATGGGAACCCAAAAACAAATAAGGCTCACACACCGGCATCTCGAGTATGGCGATCAGCCGAATTTCCGAGTACAAATCCACACTCAAACGCGCGGTCAGTGGCACTTATTTTTGGAGCTTTGGCAAACGGTGGACTTGGGTTGAACAACTACCGATTACTTAGTGCAGAACTAATAGATGAAGC
>CAVODE010000078.1:0-8206 GCA_963694535.1 Dehalococcoidia bacterium | reverse complement strand
TAGGGTTATGCTGGCTAAGAGGTCTGAATTAGCTGGTACGGCACTGTAGGCTGTCTGTTCTTGTCCGGTATGCATTAGGTTGGACGGCAGTTTAACTTGCTTCATCAATTCCGCTAAAATTCCGGCACTCACTAGTGGCGGAGGAACTATTGATTCTTGGATCCACATATCCGAATCATCACCGGTTGCTACGAGATACTCGGATATCGTAGCAACTGAAAAATTCAGCTTAAGGTCGAGCGTGGTCCCAACACTGAGATTAGCGAGATTCAAGTGACGCTACCTAACCAAAAAAATAAACAGCTCAATTAGCCTCTGAGATACTCTTCAATTACGGAATGGTCTCGAATTTCTGGTGCTGGATTATGCACTGTATATGTTACTTTTCCTTCGCCATCGATAATGAATGTCCCACGTTCGGCAAATCCGGCCGTCTCATTCCATACGTCATACTTTTTTGCAACCTCACCTTTGGTGTCGGCAAGCAAAGTTATAGGTAAATTTTGTGATTCTTTGAAGGCTGCGTGACAAAACTTACTGTCTCTACTTATGCCAAACACTTTTGCCCCAGACGTACCCCAGCCAGAAAAATCATCTCGAATAGTGCACATTTCGCTAGTGCAGGGGGGAGAAAAGTCAAACGGGTAAAAGACTAAGACAACTGTTTCACCCTTAAAAGATGAAAGAGTAACTTCTTCGCCCGTCTCATCAACCAGTGTAAAGTCAGGAGCGTCTTGTCCAATTTGGATGTTTGTCATAGTTATTTCCTTACCATTTTTTCATTCAGCAAATGTCTATAAGAATAGTGGCCCAAAGACCACAGCAACAATTGCCATCAGTTTCAATAATATATTGAGTGATGGGCCAGACGTGTCCTTAAACGGATCGCCAACGGTATCTCCAACTACAGCGGCTTTGTGAGCCTCAGAGTTTTTACCGCCAAAATGGCCTTCCTCGACATATTTTTTGGCGTTATCCCATGCTCCGCCAGAGTTTGACATCATAATCGCTAACATCGAACCAGCAGCGATTGATCCAATAAGAAGCCCACCAAGGCCGGGGGCATCGAAAATAATTCCGACGACGATTGGGACTAATACGGCCAAGAACCCAGGTACGATCATTTCTCGAAGCGAGCCATCAGTTGAAATTCTAATAGCACGCTGGTGGTCAGGTTGTTCGGACCCATCCATAATCCCTGGGTGTTCGCGAAATTGTCTTCTTACTTCTTCTACCATCGCTTGTGCAGCACGACCAACAGCACCCATCGATAGTGCAGAGAATACAAAAGGCATTAACGCACCAATAAGTAAGCCTGCCATGACATTTACTTTTAGTAGGCTGAGATCCTCTAATCCAAGATTAGTAACCGTAGCGAATGTTGCTAAGAGTGCTATTGACGTCAACATGGCCGAGCCAATGGCAAATCCTTTGCCAGTGGCGGCAGTAGTATTTCCTAGTTGATCAAGAGCGTCAGTTCGATCACGCACCTCAGGATCGAGACCGGCTTGTTCGGCTATCCCGCCGGCGTTGTCAGCAACTGGGCCATACGCGTCGGTGGCCAAAGTTATGCCTAATGGAGCCAGCATACCGACCGCAGCTAGCGCTACTCCATAGAATCCACCTAGACTGTTGGCAATAATCAATGCGATAACCACGGTGATCATTGGAATTACCGTGGATAACATTCCTAAACTAAGGCCACCAATAATAATCGGACCTGCACCGGCTTCGGCCTGTTTAGCTAGGTCAACCGTAGGACTGTATTTGATTGGACCAATGTTGAAACCCTCTGACGAGGTGAAACCTTCAGTAGCTGTACCAATGATTTGACCTGCTATTAAGCCTACTAAGATTATCCAGAACAGAGCCCAATCTAATTCAAGAGCTTGAATCGCTATAGCTGCTCCAATTAATACAAGACCTGAGGCAGCGAATACTCCATTTCTTAGAGCCCAGAGCAGATCGCCCTGGGTTGCACCTTCTTTTGTTCTTACGAAAAATGTGCCAATGATGGCGGAGACTATGCCGATTGCGGCTATTAAAATTGGGAGAACAATGGGTTTAGAAGCATATTCGGCACTACCATCAAAAAGCTCTTTACTTCCAACTGACGACGCTCCAGCCACAGCAAGCACGGCTAGAGTCATAGTTGCAACCATAGATCCCACGTAGGATTCAAATAAGTCTGCTCCCATCCCAGCAACATCTCCAACGTTATCTCCAACATTGTCAGCGATTGTTGCGGGGTTTCTCGGGTCATCCTCGGGAATTCCTGCTTCGACTTTACCGACGAGGTCAGCTCCGACGTCAGCCGCTTTAGTGAAAATACCGCCACCAACTCGGGCAAATAGGGCGATTGAAGAAGCTCCGAACGCGAATCCGGCCAAAGGTGCTGGATCCTGCCAAATTAGGTATAACAATGTTAGTCCCATCAGCCCGAGTCCAACAACAGTCATTCCCATGACTGTTCCAGAGTTGAAAGCTACTTTTAGCGCACTATTAAGCCCATTTTGTGCTGATGCGGCCGTGCGAACGTTAGCTCGGACCGCAATCATCATACCTAGATAGCCAGCCCCAGCAGAAAGAATTGCACCAATTACGTATGAAATTGATGTGGCGAATTTGAACGTGTCTGGATTCTTGACATCTTCTAACTTTGTAAGCGCATCTAAGTCAATGAAGACTAAGAGAACCACAAACATAGCTGCAACAAAGCCAGCAAGGAACGTATACTCTCGCTTTAGGAAGGATGCAGCTCCTTCTTGAATCGCGCTAGCGATTCCCCGCATAGCATCGTTTCCGTCATCTACTGCCATAACCGCACGAGCCCTGAGTAGAGCAAATCCTATCGCGATCGCGCCGATCACTAAAGCAATATATAAAAAGCTTTCAATATTTGTATCCAATGTTCTAATCCCTTTCTTAGGTGAATTATCCTAATGGCGAGAAGAGGTGACTTTATATACCTCGACCTCGACCTCGATCATCAAGACCCTTATGAAATTCTAGAGCGATATTAACAGTGCACAGTCTTAATGGCGATATGTAGAGAGATAACTAGATAATTTCGTACTTCTAGATGTCAGATATCTCATCCGGAAACACTCCGTCTCGTGCGGCATCGATCATATTACGAGTGTCGTCAGGGATAGGCATGCCGTAATCTTCAAAGCGCTTTTCTACCCAGGCCCCTATCTGTCTGGGGTCCTCATATGCTTGCCCTTCTCTTGGCGCACCTTTCTCATCAATCACATCTTGAGTTGAACGGAGCCGTCCCACTTTTGACATCACTTTAATAAGGCTTGTGGAGCCACATGATTCACAGATCGGATGAGCTTTATTTTCTGATACATTTCGGATTAGAACAGTCGTCAATGTCGAGCAAGCAGTGCAGCGGTATTCAAAAAGAGGCATTGAATATTCCTTATCAGATTTTAAATCGAAAAGTCGTCAGAATTGCCTGCAGATTGATTTCTTGCTTGATCGATTCGGTATCGCAAAGTATGTTCAGCATCGAACCGTTCAATCGGGTCGTCTCCTGCATCTGCTCTGTCAGCAAGTTCCTGAAAATCAGACCCCAACTCGCTGTCAAATTGATTCCCCATTTTTCTCGCCCACCTGGAAAATGCAGCAGGATCTTTTCCTTCAAGTTGGCCGAGTTCGGCGTCGACATCGATATTATCTAGTCGCTCACCGGCCGATCGTACTCTGGCAACTCTTGCAACTATTTGGTGTAGGTTGTTTCCGTGACACGCTGGGCAGGCAGCCTCACCAATTCGAGACCGTGAGCGAACAAGCACATCTACTTTTCGCTCACAGTCATTACATTTGAATGTGTATATAGGCATATGTACTTATCTTACCTAACATTATTGACCACTTGGCGTATTTCTGTCTGATCTAATCGAATAGCCACATTCTTTAGCCTAAACTATTTCACGATCTCTAGGCCAGCTTCAATCTCACCCTCAACGTGTGTAAGCGATCCAACATCGCCACCAACGGTGAGCTCAATTGAGACCAAATCCACCCGAAATTGTTGCTCGGCTGGAATCTTATTCTTCTTTGCATAGACGTTTCCCAGTGCTCGAAGCTTAGCAAGCTTAGCAGGAGAGATATTATTTAGACTTGGTCCCATTTTTCTGCTTGTTCTCAATTTGACTGCAACAAATACGGTCAGGTCACCTTTTTCAGCGATTACTGGAATTTGCCCCGACAAGTCTGATGTAGAAATCTCGACATTTTTTTCTCGGATGAAGTAACCTTGCTTTTCTAGGTATTCGCTCGCAATTCGCTCACCAGCCACACCAAGTAATTTGGCTCGATCATTCATTTGGATCATTTGGAACTCCTTCTACGCTCGAGTTAGAGCATTTTTTATAGGTTTGAATGAAAAGCGGTGCACAATGCAAGGCCCCATCTCATTAATAGCGTCGATGTGTCGTCGAGTTCCATATCCCTTATGTTCAGAAAAACCATACCCACCGAAGCGAATATCAAGATCAGTAAGGATTTCGTCTCGCCTAACTTTTGCTATTATTGAGGCCGCGGCGATCGTTACCGAACGTGTATCCCCGCCAATTATACTTAGCTCTTCTATACCAAGCCCTATACAGTCAATTCCGTCGATTATTGCTCGTTCAGGCTTTATATGCAAGCTATTTACGGCTTTTTTCATGGCAAGAAGTGTTGCCTGCCGGATATTAATTGCATCAATTACATGTGGAGAGATCTCTCCGATGCCTACGTAGCATTTGTTTGTAATTATGTTGGCGAGTTCAAGTCGCGATGCGGGATTTAGTTTTTTTGAATCGTTGATTCGAGCGATCCATGGTTCAGCACGACTCAAAGCTGGAGGGAAGACTACTGCGGCAGCTACCACTGGGCCTGCCAAGGCACCACGCCCTACTTCATCAACTCCGGCAACTAAAGGTGAAAAACTTCGAGAATGTTCGTCCTCGTGTGTCCAGTCGGGTCGTGATTGAACGTTTACGGTATTTCTTGCAGATGAGTGATTATTCGAAATGGTCTCTTTCATAGTATATTCATCTATATTAGCCCCTTAAGTAAAGTTTAATCAGATGTGGAGTAGTTTATGCCTATAGTGAGAATTGAAATGTTACCAGGACGTTCACTAGCCCAGAAACGAGAACTTGTCCGTTTGATTACTGACGCTGTTTGCAATGTTGCACATACTGAACCCGCGTCAACACATGTGATTTTTACCGAGCATGACGTTGAGGACTGGGCTTGGGACGGCAAGCTCTATATAGATCAAGAGGACGAAGACTAGAGCAGATATAGCCTAGGTTCTTTTCGGACTCGCTTGACCATAAATGCGCATGCTATAATTGCACAGTTGACTAAGAGGTGTGGCGGGGTGTCTAAAATTTTCTAATTTTGGCATTTCTTGCCCTTAATTAAGATCTAAGGGAAGCAACTTTAATGAAATCTCGCTCGACTCGAAACTTTTTTATTTATTTTTTGGTGTTGATTACTCTTGTTCTAGTGGTGGTTCTTTTAGTCCGCCCACAGACTGGGACAGGAGCTCGCCCACTATCTTGGGTAATCGCCGAGGCTCAAGCAGGTAATGTCAGTAAAATTTCAGTCGACGATGACAATTTGCGAGTCTATTTGAATGACCAGGTTGAGCCAGTAATATCACGGAAAGAAACATCCTCTTCTTTGGAGGAGATATTGCGAGGGAATGCCGTTTCGGTAGGTTTAGACGGTGTAGAAGTCGAAATATCAGGGGGAGGTAGACTTTCTGGTGTGCTTGGTGCATTTATTTCTTTTCTTCCGTTAATTATTTTGGGTGCATTGATTTTATTCATGATGCGACAGGCAGGAGGCGCAAATAATCAAGCGATGTCGTTTGGTAAGAGCAGAGCTCGTAAGTTTAATGATCAGCTACCAACGACTAACTTTGATGACGTTGCCGGTCAAGATGAGGCTGTAGAAGAGCTTGGTGAAGTCGTCGAATTTCTTAAGTATCCTGAAAAGTTTTCAAGTCTTGGCGCACGCATTCCTCACGGAGTATTACTCGTTGGACCACCAGGAACGGGCAAAACTATGATTGCACGTGCGGTTTCTGGTGAGGCTGGTGTGCCATTCTTTCACCTTTCCGGTTCAGAATTTGTTGAGATGTTTGTGGGTGTTGGCGCGTCCCGTGTGCGAGATTTATTCGACCAAGCAAAGAAGCAAGCTCCGGCGATCGTTTTTATTGATGAGATTGATGCGGTGGGTCGCCAACGCGGTGCTGGCCTCGGTGGATCTCATGACGAACGTGAGCAAACTTTAAACCAAATTCTGGTTGAAATGGATGGATTTGAGTCCGAGGGTAATGTCATTGTGCTTGCTTCTACTAACCGACCAGATGTTCTCGACCCGGCTTTATTGCGACCTGGCAGATTTGATCGGCAAGTCATGCTTGCTTTACCAGACGTTAAGGGACGTAGACAAGTGCTAGATGTGCACTCCAAGGGCAAACCAATTGACGTTGATGTGAATCTTGAAACTGTAGCTAAGCAAACACCAGGCTTCAGTGGAGCAGATTTGGCCAACCTAGTTAATGAGGCCGCAATTCTAGCAGCTCGACGAAATTTAAAACGAATAAGTTCCGATGAACTGAATGAGTCGATAGATCGTGTTATAGCCGGTCCTGAACGTAAGTCTAGAGTCATCACACCTGTCGAGAAAAAAATTATTGCGTATCATGAGGCGGGACACACCGTTTCTGGGTATTTTTCTGATAATGCTGATGTCCCGTTTAAAGTGACGATCGTTTCTAGGGGTATGGCAGGTGGATTTACCAGGTCTTTGCCCAATGACGACAGACAACTACAGGATCGCTCCTATTATGAAGCTATGATGACCATGGCTCTAGGTGGGCACGTGTCTGAAGAGTTGGTGTTTGGTGAAATGACCACGGGCGCACATGATGATATTGGCAAAGTAACGCAAATTGCTCGAAATATGGTTACCCAATGGGGCATGTCAGCAGCGATGGGACCTCGTACTTTTGGTAAACGTCAATCGATGGTGTTTCTCGGTCGCAACATCAGTGAAGAGAGAGATTATTCAGAGAAAACCGCGGAAGAGATTGATACGGAAGTCAAGCGACTTATAGCGGAGGCGCATGAGAGATGTAAACAAATCTTGCGCGATAAGCGAGAGGTATTAGATCGTCTTGCTGCGCATTTGATCGAGGTGGAAACGATCGAAGGGGAAGACCTAATTGCCATTCTAGACCCAACGGGAGAGTATAGGGCTTCCCGTGTTGATGACGTTACGCCTACTGGCCCTAGCGCGACAACCGCAAGAAAGTCTAAGGAAGATCAAGATAAGAAACCAAATCAAGGCAAACCTGGTCTTGTATGGGGTTCGTGATTAAAGCGTTATATTGACGTTAGGCAGCGGTCCGTCATATTCTGTTGTTTCGTTTGAATTATTGATTGAATAAAAGTTGTGAGGTTTTGATGTACGCCATTATCCGTACTGGGGGACGACAATATCGCGTTGAAGAAGGCGATGTGCTTGACGTGGAACGTCTCACGGGAAATCCAGGGGACGTCTTGAAGTTTGACGACGTGCTATTGATTGGTGGAGAAGAAGGCGATACACGAGTCGGAACACCTACGGTTGAAGGTGCGATCGTGTCTGCAGAGCTAGTCGAACAAACTAGGGCTAACAAAGTACTCTTTTTCCATTTTAAGAATAAAACTCGGCAGGCGAAAAAGAGAGGCCATCACCAGTTAATGACACGCCTTCAAATTAATCAGATCAAAGTTTAGGTATCTCAGAGAGAAGTAGAATATGGCCCATAAAAAATCTGGCGGTTCAACATCTAACGGACGAGATTCAAATAGTAAGCGTCTGGGCGTAAAGAAATATAGCGGTGAAGTCGTATCCGCGGGGTCTATCATAGTTCGACAGCGAGGAACTAGGATTCATCCGGGCGACAATGTAGGCTTGGGGCGAGATCATACGCTCTGGGCAAAAATTGATGGAGTGGTCGACTTTGCGCCTTACGCTAAAGGTCGGAGAAAAAAAGTGTCAATTAATCCTGCCTAGTAATTGGGTGGTAATTTTTGAGGATAGATAATTATTATGAAGAGTGAAGTTCATCCGGAATATGTTTTAACTAGTATTTCCTGTGCATGTGGCTTTTCATGGGAAACCAGATCGACCAAGGAAAATTTGA
>CAVODE010000077.1:0-8297 GCA_963694535.1 Dehalococcoidia bacterium | reverse complement strand
AGCCCCGTGCTCGGCCAACGTCCGTGCACTTGTCGGGCCTGCGAGGACTCTAGTTAAGTCCAACACACGAAGGTTTGAAAGCGGGCGAGCTCCTGCCTTGGGGCTCTCAACCGGAGCATCGCCAATCTTTGTTATCTCGACGACGGGCCTATTCGCGAGTGACTTACCTTGCGGATGGTCTAACCACTCCTCAGGGCTTCTGACTACAGCACCAGTTACTTTCAGAGAAATTAGTGCTTTTTCAAGCTCGAAAGCATCTTGTTTAGCCATCGCCTGCGCGATCGTGGCAACATCTGAATCTTCGTCAATACCTAACTGATTTGCGACTACTGGACCATCAACAAAGGAATTATGCAGATGGAAAAATCTGCCGTCACCACAACGGTATATCCGTGTCATACTTTGATTACGAAAATTTTCAGGCATTTTGTCGAGTGAAAGCCAACTCATAGAGTTGAGTGACGCGGCCGCGTGACGAATATCAATATTCAACTTTTGAGGTTTGTGGCCTTGCAACTGCCACAATTCATCGATTTTTGACCCCACAAGTGCGTGCACGACGGCCGCCCCCTCGCCAAGCCGAAACGGTGAATAATATATCGGATCAGATCCAGTAATTTCAATATCTGAATCTGGTACAGGAAGTCCAGCTAGCCGAACGGCTTCGCTAATTTTATTGGGTTGCATAACCTATATCCCCATTCATAGCTCGATTTTCTAGGAAAGATGCTTTGAAAACCAGTCCACTGATTTCTGCCATGAATCTGCAGCAGCCTCAGGATGAAATGATGGTCTTGTATCATTGAAAAATGAGTGCTCAGCACCCTCGTAAAACGTAACATCATTCTCGACGCCGGCTTCCGACAAGGTCTCTCTCAACATATCTACCTGTTCAATAGGTAATCCAGTATCGAGAGAACCATACGAACCCAAAACCGGAACAGTTATCTTTGTAATCTCCTCAGAAGGCGGCATACCACCACCATAGTAAACATGAACTGCATCAACTCGAGATCCTGTCCTGATCGCCGTCGCAAGAGTGAGTCCACCACCCATGCAATAACCGAGGCATCCTACCTTGCCTGCACTTCTGTCGTCCTTCAACCAGGCAATAGCTGCATCAATCTCAAGTGCTGCTGTATCCCGTTCTAACGACATCGCAAGTTTACGGGCATCATCAGGTTCCTCCGCAGATTCACCATGATAGAGATCTGGCGACCAGGCAAGAAAACCTTCAGCCGCATACCGGTCAGCGATTGCTGCTATATCAGGAGTAAGGCCCCACCATTCCTGTATCACAACAACCCCACCTTTTATTAATTCAGCAGGTTCCGCCAAGTACCCCATCAAACGCTGATTGTTATAAGTAAAGTCTAAGTTTCCCATATTGCTATTCCCCCATATACGATTGAATTTGCCCAAATTGAAATTTAATATTTTTGCAAATCACACGCTTCGATAATTCTGGACGCTATCAGTGTAGCGGCAGATTAATTGCCGACCGTCAAAACTCAGTTCCGTAGAGTTATCTACTCAATTTAAAAATAACTATCAAAACTTGAGAATCTAATAGCCAGATTGTTGAACTAAGCCATACGATGTTTGCGTGTTTGATATTTTGACAAATATGGATATTTATATTGTTGTGGTTCCTCTCAGAATCACCTTGGGCATTATCATGCTTGACTCAGGAATCGGAAAATGGAGACGTGGAATTTCTGGCACCGGTCAGTGGTTCGCGAGTTTAGGTTTCCCTAGACCACAGATATTGGCAAGATTCGTCGCTACGCTCGAGACTGTATGTGGCCTACTCATCATAATCGGACTATTTACACCTATTGCAGCTCTACTGGTCGCGGCAAATATGTCTGTAGCCACTTATGTGCAGAAATTTAAACTTGGCGCGTCTTTCCAAGGAGGCGAGAGTCAAGGTTACGAGCTCGATATCCTACTTGTCGTTTCAGCACTGACGATCGCTGCCATTGGTGACCAAACACTGGCCATCGAGACAATTCTCTTTAGTGACTGAACCACGTGATTGACTAGTTTCGCCACCTACTTCTAGATCCTTATCGGCGTCCAATATGGTGAGGGCTTGTACCAAAAAATATCTCACTTGCCTCCATTAAAGTCTCGGACAAGGTCGGATGCGGATGTACCGTCAACTTCAAATCTTGCAGTCGCGCGGCCATCTCGATTGCAAGTGTTGCTTCACCAATAAGCTCGGATGCACCCTGCCCGACTATACCCACACCCACAACTCTTTCCGTTCCTGATTCAGAGATAATTTTAGTCAGTCCGCCAGACAGATTTGAGGCGATAGCCCGACCCGAAGAGGACCATGGAAATTTACTGATCTCGACATCAAGTCCCAGTCGGCGCGCATCAGTTTCAGTAATTCCAGTCCACGCAATTTCTGGTTCAGTAAATACAACGGCTGGAATAACTGGTGGTTCCCATTCGCTGGGCAAACCCGCAATTGCTTCGATCGCTACTCGAGCTTCATGACTCGCTTTGTGAGCGAGCATCACTCCCCCCGTAACATCACCAACCGCAAAGATATTCGAAACACTTGTGCGTTTTTGCTTGTCCGTTTTAACGAAGCCCGAATCAGTAAGCTCAATCTCTAATTCCCGCAGGCCTAAATTCTCTACATTTGGCTCTCGGCCTACAGACATAAGCACCCGATCAAATGGAATCTCAACAAGATCTGCATCCGGACCAGACAAGGTTGCGATAATTCCATCTGTAGTTTCGACTAGTTTAGATACGGTGGTATTCAACCAAATATTCTCCACATAATCTTCTAACTGGAGAGCCATCACATCCACCAAATCAGAGTCAACTCCTGGAAGTAATGCGTTAGCTGCTTCGACAATAGTGATACGTGACCCTAGCGCTCCATACACGCCGGACATTTCTAAACCAACATATCCTCCACCGATAACTAAAAGCGAATCCGGTATCTCTGGTATAGAGAGTGCCTCTGTTGAATTCCAAATATAGTCTGACTCGAGACGGAGGTTCTCAAGCAGTGCAGGCCTAGACCCAGTTGCCACAACCGCATAATCAAACTTAATGTCTGTCAATTCATCACTCGCAACAACACGTAAGGTTTGATCGTCGAGAAATCGACCACGTCCCTGTACAAAGGTCACATCACGTGCCTTGGCAATCTGAGAAAGTCCTCTCGTGAGCCTGCTAATGACACTATCCTTCCAACCTCGTAATTTATCGAGATTAATCTCAGGAGTTGGAAAATGAATACCAAATGATGCAGCTTCGTGAGCCACATGGAGGCTATGCGCAGCGTGCAGCAATGCTTTGGATGGAATACAACCGTAATGAAGGCAGACACCACCTGGCTGGGATTCTAAATCAACTAAAGTGACTTTCATGCCCATTTCACTTGCTAAAAATGCTGCAGGATATCCGCCCGGACCGGCGCCCAAAATTACAATATGAGGAGACAAACTAGACATAAATTACCTCCCCATCGTCAGCATCATTGGGTTTTGAATTGCTTGTTCTATCCATTGCATAAATCGGGCGCCATCAGCACCGTCGACAATTCGATGATCATGTCCAAGAGATAGTGGAATTTCAAGACCGGTAACCCAAGTGCCGTCATCCTGTAGCGCTGGTACCTGCCGACTTCTTCCAACTCCGAGCACGGCTACCTCAGGGTAGTTGATAACCGGAGAGAAAAATCCAGTGCCAAAGCCACCAAGATTAGTGATGGTGAAGGTGCCACCTTGAAAATCATCAAGAGAAAGCTCGTTTTTTCGAGCCCGCGCGCTAAGGCCTGTAAGTTCCACTGAAAGGTCGATAATGCTTTTTTTATCTGCATCACGAATAACCGGGACGACCAAGCCTCGATCCGTGTCTATCGCCACTCCGATATGCACATAATTCTTATAAATTATTTCTTCGCTCTCTAGATCGACGCTGCAATTTAACAACGGGTTTGCCTTGAGTGCGGCAGCCACAATTTTCAGCATAAAGACGGTAATCGTTAGCTGTCCTCCAGCATCCTTCGCCTGCGTCTTATATTTCTGTCGGATATTTTCCATTTCAGTAATATCAATTGAATGCTGAAGAGTGACATGGGGAATCGTAGTCCAACTCACAGACATATTTCTGCTGATGGTTCGCCTCAAACGGCTCATTGGTACCCGTGTTACATCACCAAAAACACTGAAATCAGGTAGGTTTTTTGTTTCGTTCAAGGGTCGGGAATCCACATTAAGAGACCGTGCTCGGACCACTGATTTTATATCGTCTTCGGTGACTCTGTCACTATCACCCGAACCAGCCACCGAATCCAGTCCAACTCCTAACTCACGAGCAAATTTTCTTACTGAAGGGGCTGCTGATGGCCCAAAGCTAGTGGATAATCCAGGCTCTACAAGTACATCAGGAGACACTGACGGCACCTCAATTGGTTCAGGAATCTCCTCAGTTACTAAACCTGGATTTTGATCAAGGTCGGTGGGCACAGGTTCAACAACTTGTGCTTCTGAACTCTCTCTAGTTGAGTCAGCGTCTGGAATCTTTGACGGAACTACTTTTGACTTAGACTCCTCACTCAACACGAACAAAAGTTGTCCTACCTCGATTACCTGACCGCTAGATACCATAATCTCAGTGACGTAGCCTTCAATTTCAGAGGGAACATCCAACGTGGCTTTCTCAGTCTCAATTTCAAGAACCGAGTCATTTTCTCGCACGTAATCTCCGACGTTAACTAAAATCTTTAGCACATCAGCGTCGAGAATATCCTCACCCAACTCTGGTAACCTAATTTCGCTCATCAATTCCTCGCTACCTAACTTTCAATCAACGGTTGCTGGATCGAGTTGACTAATATCAACGTTCAATTCATTAACATATTTTTGAAACTCTGACACTAAAATTCGTTCATCTCTGAGCAATTGGGATAGGGCAGAGAAAACAATGTGATCCGCAGAGACCTCGAAGAAATCTCTGAGCTCCTCTCGCGTTGAACTCCGTCCAAAACCATCCGTACCCAGTGAAGTGAAGGGAGCATTCACATACTTTGCTACTGAATCAGGTAGTGATTTCAAATAGTCAGATACAGCAATAACTGGCGCAGGTGAGTCTCCTAAACTTCGCTCTAAAAATGATTTCTGAGGTGCGAATTCTGGGTGTAGCCGATTTGACCGTTCGATAGATTGTGCATCACGTCTCAATTCGTTGTAAGAAGTAACTGACCATACATCAGCCTGAATCCCGTAATTCAGCAACGTCTTTTGAGCAGCAAGCGTCTCATTGAGGATCGCACCGCTCCCAAACAAGTTAATGTCAGGCTGATCGGTTTGTGAATCGGATTGTTTGAAACGGTATATACCTCTTAGGACACCCTCCCTGACTTTATCGAAATCTCCGTCAGGAACAGGTGGTTGAACATAATTTTCATTACAGACGGTGAGATAGTAAAAGACGTCATCGCCTTCGTCATACATCCGTCTAATACCATCCGCCAAAATAATAGCAATCTCATAAGCAAAAGCTGGGTCATAAGAAATTAACGACGGAATAGTTGAGGCAAGAACCTGACTATGACCATCCTGATGTTGCAGTCCCTCACCATTGAGTGTTGTCCGCCCGGAAGTCGCACCAATCAAGAAGCCTTTAGCTCGAGCATCGGCAGCAGCCATGACTAAGTCTCCAACTCGTTGCAAACCAAACATCGAGTAAAAAATAAAAAACGGGATAGTTGTAACCGCGTGAGTCATTTCTGACGTTCCCGCAGCTAAAAATGATGCGAGTGCTCCTGCTTCAGAAATACCTTCTTGCAAAATTTGTCCTGTTTTACTTTCCTTGTAAAACAGTAACCCTCCCGCATCAACAGGTTCATATAACTGGCCTTTCGGTGCGTATATGCCAAACTCTCTAAAGAAACTATCTAGGCCAAATGTTCGAGCTTCATCAGGAACAATTGGTACGATGCTACTGCCCAATAGGTCATTACCCATTAAAGCAGCAAGCATCCGGACGAATACCATTGTGGTGGAAGCTTCTCGTTCCCCAGAACCTAGATAGAAATCATCGAACAATCCCTCTGGAATTTTCGCATTTAACGAACGGTTCACTATTCTTCGGGGTATATATCCTCCTAATTTTTTTCGCCTATCAGTCAAGTAGGTTATTTCTGGAGAATTATTTGCCGGTCGGTAGAGTGGAGCTCCAACAACCTCAGCATCAGACAGCGGTATTTCAAAACGATCTCTAAAATCTAGAAGCTCTTTTTCGTTCAGACGCTTCTGCTGATGAGTTATATTTCGTCCCTCACCAGACTCCCCAAGACCATAGCCTTTTATTGTGCGAGCAAGAATCACGGTTGGAGTACCAGAGTGATTCACTGCCGACTGATAAGCGGCGAATACCTTGTCAGGGTCATGGCCACCTAGACGCATTCGCCAGAGTTCATCATCAGATAAATGTGCAACCATTCTCAATAGGCGTGGATCGACCCCATAAAAATGTTCTCGAATGTAAGCCCCTCCAGCAACGGTATATTTCTGATACTCACCATCAACGATTTCCCCCATACGTTGGACTAACAAGCCTTCAGAATCCTGGTCCAGTAGCGCATCCCACTCTTGACCCCAAAGCACTTTAATCACGTTCCAACCGACCCCACGAAAAACTGCTTCCAACTCCTGAATAATCTGTCCATTCCCTCTAACAGGCCCATCAAGTCGCTGTAAATTACAGTTAACTACGAAAATTAAGTTATCCAGATTTTCCCTAGCTGCTAATGAAATGGCACCAAGTGACTCTGGTTCATCAACTTCCCCATCGCCCAAAAAAGCCCATACTTTTTGTTCGGACTCAGCAATTAGGCCTCGCCCTTCTAAATAGCGTGTAAATCTAGCTTGATAGATCGCTGAAAGAGGCCCTAACCCCATCGATACTGTCGGGAATTGCCAATAGTCTGGCATCAATCGAGGATGTGGATATGACGGCAGCCCTCCCTTCAATTCACGTCTGAAATTATGGAGCTTGTCTGGCTTAAGTCGACCCTCTAAATAAGACCGTGCATATATCCCAGGAGACGCATGACCTTGGAAGTAAATAAGATCTGCTCCATCTTTGTGCTCTGCTCCTTTAAAAAAGTGATTGAAGCCAATCTCCAATAACGTGGCCGCTGATGCGTACGTTGAAATATGTCCACCAATACCCTCAGAGGCCTGGTTAGCTTCAACCACCATTGCCATAGCATTCCAACGAATAAGACTCTTTATTCGTCTTTCTAAGAGTCGGTTACCTGGAAACAAGGGTTGGTGATGGTGGGAAATGGTGTTCACATACGGAGTCTGAGATGTGACCGGTAAGTGGATTCCTGATCGTTGTGCCTCTACTTGCAAACGGCTCAGGATTTCCGACGCTCGCTCGCCACCCTGTTCCCGCTGCACGTCGCGTAGTGAGCTAAGCCAGTCCTCGGTCTCAAGACGACGCGCCACTTGATCATTAGCGTCAACTAAATCCGACATATTGCTCCCTTATATTCGGAATCATACGCCGTTTGTCAAAACTTTTTTGTTAACTAAGTAACCTAGTGTAGATCATGCTTAAAAACACATCTGCTGAAATGCCGTACTCTTATGCCATGCGCACAGCTCAAATTACAGTTCAGCACCAAGTCGAATATGCTGCAGGTCTTGATTGGCTACATAACGCTTACCTGTCTGTCTTAGAGGCACGAAAAGACTCAACAAGTCAGATCGAACAAGTTGGATTCTTTGAGCATAATCCGGTATACACTCTCGGAGCTCGCGCAAATCGAAACAACCTGATAAGACCCGAAAATCAGCTAGCTGCCCCCTTAGTTCAAAGCAGTAGGGGCGGCGATATCACCTTTCACGGCCCCGGCCAAATCGTTTGCTATCCGGTGTTCGATCTAAATAACAGACAAATGAGAATCGGCGATTACATACGAGCTCTCGAATCCGTCATCATTGATGCGCTTCGTACAATCGGCTTAAATCCGAAGCGTATAGCAAATCTGCCTGGAGTTTGGATTGGAGAAAATAAAATAGCGGCCCTTGGAGTCCGACTGCGCAACGGGATATCACAACACGGATTTGCTATTAACGTGAGCACTGATCTTGATTGGTATAACTCAATTATCCCTTGTGGAATCCGAAATTATGGCGTGACATCAACTGAAACATTAGGTCTTAAAGTGGAGTTTGATGAACTTATTGAATGCCTAGCGACCAAACTCTGCAGCTATTTTGGTGTTCGCCGCTCGCCTCTTGAAACAGCGG
>CAVODE010000076.1:0-8390 GCA_963694535.1 Dehalococcoidia bacterium | reverse complement strand
CCAACAGCTACCGTCACGCCAACAGCTACCGTCACGCCAACAGCTACCGTCACGCCAACAGCTACCGTCACGCCAACAGCTACCGTCACGCCAACAGCTACCGTCACGCCAACAGCTACCGCGACACCACCACCCGGACCACCAGGCCCCGCACTGAACTAGAAAGCGAGTCGAGAGCCTAAATGATTAAAACTAACAAGCCGACTTCTCGAAGCCCTCGAGTACTCTCAGGAAGTGCAGGAGGCAGACGACTGTCCGTAGCTGGTTCACCCGGTATTCGTCCGACTTCGCTTCGATTACGGGAAGCTCTCTTTTCTATATTGGAATCAATTGAGGCTGATTTTGATGAGATTCTTGATTTATATGCGGGTAGCGGTGCGCTTGGTATTGAAGCATTATCCCGATCGACTGGGTCAGCCGTGTTCGTTGAAAGAAATCGAGCAGCTGTTGATGCGATTAGAACTAATATAACCAGTTTGCAATTTTCAAGCCGTGCTTTGGTCCAACACATGCCAGTTGAAAAATGGTTACCTAACCCACAAGATTCTTTCACACTTGTGTTTGCGGACCCTCCATACCTTGAGCCAAACGTTCAGGAAACTCTTACTGATAAACTCAAAGATTTTTTAGCTGATCAAGCGATATTGGTGCTGGAGCATGCAGCTGATCAGTCTGTACCCGATTCAATTTGTGACATTCCATTGTATAAAAATAGGCAGCAAGGACGCGGAGCAGTGGCGATTTATTGCTGGCAGAGCAGAGCATAAATAAGGAGTGAGAGAAAAATTATGGTTACAGCGTTATATCCAGGAAGATTTGATCCAGTCACTAAGGGGCATATTGACATAGCTAGTCGTGCGTCAAGCTTGTTCGACGAGGTGGTTATAGGAGTTGCCTATTCGCGAAGCACAATTTTCACGCTCGACGAACGGATGGCGTTTTTTCAGAACGCTATAGATGAAAAGAAGCTGACAAATCTGCGTGTTACGCCGATCGAAGGTTTGACTGTGGATTCTGCAAGAACAGTGGGCGCAACAGCGATTGTCAGAGGATTGAGAACTGGTGATTTTGGATATGAGTTTGATATGGCTTTGATGAATAGGCATATGGCTCCTGACGTAGAGTCAATTTATTTAATGACGTCATTGGAAACGTTATTTGTTTCAAGTACTCGAATTCGAGAGTTAGCAGGATTCGGACGAGACGTGAGCGATTTTGTTACAGAAGAAGTGGCGATCGCCATCAAAGAGAAATTTAATAAAAAATAGACAATAATTCATTAGAAGGAGGATCCAGTGGAGTTAATTGATGCATTGGCAGCAATACACGAATTGCTTGAAGGAAAAACACAGGTTCGCGGAAGAATATGGGTTGAACGTTCAGATTTGCTAGAGCTAATTGATGTCGCCGTTACAAAAGCATCAAAAAACGCTAACTCTCGTTTGGAAATTGAGGCTTTTGCAGAACAAATAGCGGCTGAATCACGGTTGAAGTCAGAAGAAATCTTATCGCAAAGTAGCGCCCAAGCAGAGATAATTATTGAGAATGCTCGAAGTATGGCCGGTGAAATTGTTACTGCGGCTGAAGGCGAGGCAACTGAAATTTTATCGGAGGATAATAAAGTTAGACAAATTTTGGATCTGCAGGAGAAGATTCAACACAGCAGTCAGGCACACCTAGATCACGTTACGCAAGTTCAAACTGAGGCCATTGAAACACTTATTAAATTATCAGAGATCATCAAGAACCAAGCTGGGGAAATTAGTGAACATCTTGACACTGATAATCTTAAGGTCGCCGGCGACTTGGTTAATGAAATAGCGGTAGACGTGCTTTCTGGACCCGTAGATGAAGAGTTAGAACCCCAGTTGGTGGGTGCCTTTCCGAGTGCCAATTTATCGAGCAAATTCTTATCCCAAGAAAGTGAGCAAAAACAAACCCTGCCATCATTGCAAGTTGTGAAGCCAACTGTCGGCGATTCATCGGTTGGGGTTAAAGATCGACAAAATTATGAAGAAGATAAACAACTTCCATTTATTTCAGATGAATTACTTCAGCCTTATGATGAGTACACAAAATCGGATAGCTAGAGAACTATATTTAGTAAACGATTTTTAACATAGATTATTCTTTTGACGGGCTCGACTGACAATAATTTTCCTATCTGATCGGTAGCTTTTGCAAGTTCTATAACAACGTCTTCAGTTGCACCTGACGGGACCATAATTTTTGCCTTCAGTTTACCGTTGATTTGAACTGGAATTTCTATCTCGCTGACTATTAAAGCTGACTTGTCTAGGATGGGCCAACTTTCGAGATGGATTGAGTTTTCCGCCCCCGATCGCTGCCATAATTCTTCTGAGATGTGTGGCGCGATAGGCGCTAAAAGAAGTAATAAAGTTTTTGTTGCGAATGCCCAGTTTTTATCTGTGACATTTCCGCTTTCCAGACTGGCTGAAAGTGCATTAGTCAACTCCATTAGAGCAGCAATAGCGGTATTAAATGATTTCTCACCTAAATCGCGTGTAACACGCTGAATGCTCTGGTTCACCAAGCGAAGAAGTTGCTCATCGTGGCCAGGTATATTTTTTTGACTATAGCCTGAGTTAACTAAAATCCAGATTCGGTTCAACCATCGTGAGATTCCGATAATTCCTTCTGAGTAGGGTCCGCCGTTTTCCCAAGGGCCCATAAATGCGAGGTGTGCTCTGAACGCATCACTTCCCCACTGATCGACGATCTCATCAGGCGCGACAACATTGCCTCGGCTTTTAGACATTCGTTGCCCATCTGTACCAAGTACTTGGCCCTGGGCAAAGTAATTTAGGAAGGGCTCATTCCCTCTCAGAACGCCAATATCTCGTCCAAATTTATGGAAAAATCTCGCATACAGTAGGTGCATAACAGCATGCTCGGCTCCGCCAGTGTACTGATCAACAGCGGGCCAATTCTCTGTTGCGATGGGTCCAACAGGTGAGTTCATATTGGCTGGATCCGTATACCGGTAGACATACCAGGAGGAGCACATGAAAGTATCCATTGTATCGGTTTCACGTTTAGCTGATGCACCACATTCAGGGCAGCGCACGTTTACGAATTCTTCGGCTAATGCCAAGGGGCTTTGACCTGTAGGTAGAAACTCGACCGCGGTGGGTAATTTAATGGGAAGTTCATCCTCACTCACCGGAACAGTGCCACAATCTGAACAATGAATTATTGGGATAGGAGCTCCCCAATAGCGCTGTCGAGATATCAACCAGTCACGTATACGAAACTGTGTTTTTTTGTTACCGAAATTATTTCTTTCAACATGCTGAATAACTTTTGTAATCGCGTCACTCGCGTCAAGAGATGTGAATTCCTGAGAATTCACCAAGTCACCTTTACCTGTATATGCCTCTTCTAGCTCCTGATTTTCAGACCAGTTCTCTGGCGCAATCACAACTCTAATCGGTAGTTCGTATTTCTTCGCAAACTCAAAGTCCCGCTGGTCGTGCGCGGGCACAGCCATAATTGCTCCAGTCCCATATGTTGCCAGCACGTAATCAGCAATCCAAATCGGAACTTTTTCATTGTTCATGGGATTAAAGCAGTACGCACCGGTGAATACTCCAGTTTTTTCGCGCACTGTTGACTGTCTTTCTATTTCACTCACACGTGCTGAATCCTCTTGATAAAGTTTTATCTGTTCGCTAAATTCTGGAGTGACTAACTTATTCACGAGAGGGTGTTCTGGTGCCAGAACCATAAAGGTAACTCCGTAGAGAGTGTCTGGTCTCGTTGTGAAAACGGAAAGAGATTCACTTATATTCGGGCTATCGATATCAAATATAATCTCGGCGCCTTCTGATTTTCCTATCCAATTTTCTTGCATCCGAAGTACAGAATTTGGCCAATCCATATCACTAAAATCCAATAGTTCCTCAGCGTATTCAGTAATTTTGAATAGCCACTGTGGCATTGACTTTTGTGAGACGGGTGATTCACAACGCTCGCAAACGCCTTCTCTCACTACTTGTTCGTTTGCTAGGGTTGTTTGGCATTTTGGACACCAGTTTGCCAATGTTTCGGTTCTGTATGCCAAGCCATTCTTAAAGAGTTGGAGAAACCACCACTGGGTCCATCGATAATAGTCTGGTGACGAAGTATTTATCTCACGAGACCAATCAAACATGGCTCCCATGCGTTTTAGTTGTCCACGCATCCGCTCGATATTAGCCGTGGTCCATTCCTGGGGGTGGATACCTCTCTGGATTGCCGCATTTTCAGCCGGCAGGCCGAATGCATCGAAGCCCATGGGAAAAAGAACATTGTATCCCTTCATTCTATAAAACCTTGCGAGCATGTCCGAAGGCGCCATAGCCCACCAATGACCGATGTGAAGATCCCCGGATGGGTACGGAAGCATCGTGGCGTGATATCGATTGGGCCTATTGGTATCAGTATCGGGTGTTAAATAAAGACCCTGCTTATCCCAGTTGTCTTGCCATTTTTTTTCTAATACCAATGGCTGATAATCGTCGCTAGATTGTTCGCCATCTCGAAGAGTTGTATCGACAACATACACGTTATCGTTATCGTTATTAGTCATTGTCTTTTAACCTTTAGTCTTAGTATAAATTGTAAAAAATACGAGGTAGGCCCTCCCGTTTGCTCTATGCAACGGAGGGCCGCTGAAGCGACAAAGGTAATAGTAGAGACAACAATCGTATTTTCAAAGAAACCTCTTAGTGTTCTATACTGAGCTCCATAACTATAAGGGATAACAAGGTTGTTTACCTTTTATATCCGTCTGTTGCCGAATGTGTCATGAAACTTAACATTTTCGACTCATTCCACACTAAACTGCGCTCCGAGGAGTTTTTCGATGATTTCAGTATTTCTTTCGCTTCTAGTTCTTCATGTGATTGGCCTTATTGTTCTGACCGCGAAAATTCGCCAAGTTACTGATCCTGAGTCAAAACAACGGCTTAGTAAATTTTTGTTGCTCTATAGCTCTCTTGGGGCACCTGTTGCGATAGGAATTCTATTAAGTGTGTAACATGAGACGCTGGATATGACCTATTTGGGCTCATCACTCAAGAAATAGTGATTGAATTGATTCGGATTCTGCAAGAGCTTCAGGTGTAAGGCCCTCATTATCTTGGACTGTTCTGTCTGATCCAGCGTCAAGCAATGCTTTTATAGCGTCCGCATTTTTATTTACGGTTGCTATGTGTAGTGGTGTGTGACCATTGTCATTTTTCAGATCAAGATCTGCTCCGGCTTCAACGAACGCTGTGATTATTTCTACTGGGGCGTCAATCGCAGCACAGTGCAGGGGAGTCCAACCGGATGCTGCAGGTGTAGACGGGCTCGCTCCATAGCTTAACAACGGACCTATTAAGTCAGGCCGTTTTCTGTCTACCGCTTGGTAGAGAGCTGTAAATCCGCCCTCAACCGTTGATTCTGTATCAGCTCCTGCTTCTAATAATTCTAATAAGCTCTCTCTATCGCCTTGATCGACTGCCATGTGTATCGGAGGCCAGTTTGCATTAATGGAATGGTTAAGCGATTCTGAAACTTCGGTAATTGAATCATTATTGTTATTGACTTTGGTATTTTCAGGTGTACTTTTTTTAGCTGGCGCGGGCTCATTGGCCTCAACTTCGGAAGCTTTTAGAGTAGAGGCCAAATAAGCCCCCAGGGTTATCAAGAGACCGATGAATACGATTAATCTTTTCATGATTTAGTATTTCCAAACTTGTCGAAATTGAACCACGGGTAGGGGTTACCAAATGTAAAAAATAATGTCTGACTATCTACACATTCCGTCCTACCGCAAGCCCAATCATTATTGCTAGTAAACCTAACCCGAGTGTAGCGAGTAATATCAATCCACTCCAGAGCATGTCATCTAATTCCTTGTGAAGAACTACTTCATACATATAGGACGAAAATGTTGTAAATCCGCCAAGCACACCCACTGCGACAAGCGTTACTAAATATTTCGGGACTGCTGTTCGTGATTCCACGTAGCCAAAAAAAATACCCAACAACAAGGTGCCAAGGACATTCACGACGAGCGTTGGAAGTCCAGAGATTATCAACGGCCCACTAAGAATCCGGATTAGTGAGTAACGAAGTGTGGCGCCAATCGCACCTCCGGTCGCAACAGCAATAAAAATTAGCATGATATAGATTGTATTACTTGTTTTTGGGTCGCGCTTTTCGCTCAACCATGCGATGCTGCCTTGTAAGTTTCATTTAATTTGTGGATCAAAAGAATATGTGGAGGGAATTATGACTTTAGATTTTACGGGACGGGTTGCCATTGTCACTGGGGCAGGTAATGGGTTAGGGCGTTCATACGCACTCGAGCTTGCTAGTAGGGGAGCAAAAATCCTTGTTAATGACTTGGGTGGAGATATTTTTGGTAGTGGTGACGATGCTGCTGCCGCACAAATAGTCGTTGACGAGATCAAGGCTGCCGGCGGCGAAGCAATCGCGAACTTAGGATCTGTTTCTGACTATGAGAATGGACTTGAAATGGTCCGTCAATGCATGGAAGCTTGGGGGCGAGTTGATATCGTCATCACAAACGCCGGAATTCTGCGTGACAAGGCTATGCATAACATAACTGAACAGGATTGGGACATTATCATGGATGTTCATATGAAGGGTACTTATGCCGTTCTTCACCATGTATGGCCGGTGTTCAGGCAACAGGGTTATGGACGCGTGGTCTTGACGTCTTCTTCGAGTGGTATCTGGGGCAACTTTGGTCAGGCGAATTACGGAGCCGCCAAGTCAGCTAACCTTGGTTTGATGAACGTTTTGAAGCAGGAAGGCTTGAAGTATAACGTTACGGTTAACAGCCTTATGCCTGGTGCCGGAACGCGTTTAACTGCGACAGTCATGGACGAAGAACGACTTGAGCAGATGAAGCCAGAGTTTGTTACTCCGGCTGTTGTTTACATGTGTTCAGAAGAAAATAAAGATAGCGGTATGATGATTGAGGCCGGAGCTGGTAACTTTAATCGCGCGGTAGTTGTCAAGGCCCCAGGCATCGAGCATGGTACTGATTCATTGCCAAGCGCTGAGTGGGTAGAGGAAAATTGGGGACAAATCACGAGTCTCGAAGGAGCTACCCCAATGTGGAATGGACGTCAGACTGTGGATGAATTCAATGCATCTGATGCACCTTTGAATGGTTAGCTCGCACATATGCGAATCGAGCTTTAACTAAATAAGTAATCAGAGATGGTTAAAAGAGTGGGAGGACCTGTCCTCCCACTCTTTTTGCTCTGCTATCAATTAAGCAACAATTCCTTGGTCTCGCAGTGAGGTGATCTTGCTGGAATCGTATCCCAAATCAGTAAGTACCTGTTCTGTGTGTTTTCCAGGTGTCGGCGCTGTTGTTCTAACTTCTCCAGGTGTGTCAGAGAACTTCGGTCCTATGCCAACTTGCTCCACTGTTCCAATCACGTCATCTTCAACTTGGACCGTCATTTGCCTGAACTGCTGGTGGGGATCGTGCAGGGCTTCTTCAATATTCAGAACAGGAGCAATACAAAGTTCAATATCTTTTAGTTCAGCGAACCAAGTATCACGGTCTTTTGTAATAAACATATCTCTTAAATGGGCGGCGAATTCATCATGTTTGCTTGTGTCAGCTTCTGATTCGATCAAATCCTCGCGCCCTGATATTTTGCAGAGATTCTCCCAGAATCTAGGCTCAAGCGAACCAAGAGATATATATTTACCGTCGGCACACTCGTATACGTTGTAATGAGGAGACCCACCACCTAATCCTGGCATACCTGGCACAGGGGAAGCTCCGCCGGCTAGCACGCCTCCGCTTTGACTAGCTAGTAGATACAGTACATTATCCGACATAGACATATCAAGATATTGGCCGCGATTAGTGTTTTGTCGAGCTAGAAGGGCACTTGTGATTGCGAATGCGGTCATTAGTCCACCGCCAGCAAAATCAGCAATTACATTTTGCGGAATGGACAGAGGCTGTCCTTCTCGCCCGATCATCGCAAGTGCGCCTCCGACCGATATATAATTGATGTCATGGCCAACCATGTCAGAGTAAGGACCAGTTTGCCCAAAACCTGAGAGGGACGCGTACACGATGCGGGGATTTACTCGCGAGATGGCGTCATAGCCTACACCTAGACGATCTGTGACTCCGGGTCTGAAGCCCTCGAGGAAGACGTCAGCATCTTTTGCTAATTCATGCACTATTTGCCGACCGGCATCAGTCTTTAGATTAACGGTTATCGATCTTTTATTTCGTGATAAAGGATTATATGCACGTCGTCGTTCTTGAGCATCTTTCGAGCCTGGGCTTCCGGCTGAGCCCTGTACAGTTCCTGTGGGAGCTTCAACCAAAAGAACAT
>CAVODE010000075.1:0-8392 GCA_963694535.1 Dehalococcoidia bacterium | reverse complement strand
ACGGCAGATCTAAATCGATCAACGAGACCCTGTCGCATAGTTCGCCTTATAGCGCGGACTGAAAGCGGGCCTGATGAAGCGATTTCGTCTGCTAGCGAGCGAGCTCTATCCCTTAGCTCACCGATCTTTACTATTTCGTCACATAACCCGAGCGCCAGCGCTTCGTCAGCCTTAACTCGGCGCCCCGTTAAAAGAAGATTCATCGCCGCCTGATTACCCACTAATTCTGGCAAAGTCACTGTGAGCCCAAATCCATGATGGAAACCTAGTCGTGCAAAATTAGCACTGAATCTAGCCTCCGGAGCCGCCACTCGGAAATCTGCTGTTAATGCGAGGCCTAATCCTCCACCAATTGCGGCTCCCTGAATCGCAGCAACAACTGGTAGTTCGCCCTGCATCATACGGGTGCCCTGCTCATAAATATGGCTCCTGCCATGAATCGTTCCGGACGATACCTCCTGTGGTTCTTCCGTCGTAAGTCGCCCAGTGTTTACAACCGACGATCCAGCACAGAATGACTTTCCCTCCGACGCAAGTAAAATCACTCTGCAATTCGTCTCAAGTGCTAAAAACTCGTAGGCATCTGCTATTGCCGTCACCATCGCCTGATTAAAGTAATTATGAGGTGGTCGATGAATCTCAATCGTGGCCACAAATCCATCAAGATCTATCGTAATATCCGTCTCAGAAAAATCCCCTATTACAGTCATAAACCTTCTCCTTTAGAAGAGATATTAAGGGGTTACCCGAGTTTCCCCTCTGAATTGTCCGAGAAGAGGTCTTTGAATGATCATATTTTCAGATAGATGCACGAGCACGATTTCTGCAAGATCTATGCCCGTGCATCCAACTCTATGGTACAGACTGTTTGGGTAACTGGGATGCCGTAGCTAAAATTCATCGATCATTACCGATTTTGAGCATGCTGAAATCAAGGTAACGAGAATGCTTCTGCTACTATGTGAAAAATGGCGAATGAAGATCAGTTAAAGGAATATTCAGACATTGAGCTCAGTTACATTAAACGTAACCAAGTTCAATGGAATACGCTCGCGGCGGAATTCAGTGCTCCGGGACGAGAAGGTTGGAAATCCAGCGAACCACATTGGGGAGTTTGGTCGATTCCAGAGTCTAAAGCTTCGATTCTTCCTGAAAATATTAAAGGTCTAAATACGCTTGAGCTCGGATGTGGAACGGCGTATGTTTCGGCGTGGCTTCACTCAGCCGGGGCTCACCCAGTCGGACTTGACGCTACACCTCGACAGCTTGCAAATGCGGCCGCCAACCAAATAGAATTCGATGTTTCCTTCCCCTTGGTACTAGCAACAGCCGAAAAAACTCCTTTTCAATCTGGAACCTTCGACTTGGTGATATCGGAGTATGGAGCATGTTTGTGGAGCGACCCTTACGCGTGGATTCCCGAAGCGAGTCGAATCCTCAAACCCGGTGGAAAGTTGATTTTCCTAACTAATTCTTTCCTTTCGATACTCTGCTTGCCAGATCAGCCAGAGAGCAGTATTAGCAATTTACTGATTAGATCACAGTTCGATTTACATCGAGTTGAATGGCCTAACGATCCGGAAGACAATGGTGTGGAATTTCACTTGAGTCATGGGAACTGGATTAAGCTTTTTCGTGCCAATGATCTAGAAGTAGAGGATCTCCTCGAACTAAGACCAGGTGATGACGCGAAAACTAGATTTGAATACCTCACTCGCGAATGGGCCGACCAATGGGCCGCGGAGGAAGTATGGAAATTGCAAAAAAAATCTAGAAAGGTATCTTGTATTTATTCCTCATCTAAGCATAAAAACATTCTTACTGGGTTGGGTACATGTCCCGCATGAGTAAAGCCACGATTACATTATTTCCAATAGCTGGAAAACAATTCTTTTTCAATATCCCGAACAGCTGGTGCGAAGAGTGTGATTTAACCCACAAGCTCATAGAAAAGATTGCTACTGACTTTAAATATGTTGAAGTCGAGGTCAAGCCTTGGCTTGAAAATCTTCCCGGAGTATTAATCCATGGGGGATGGCATCCGCCAGTGGTTCTGGTCAATGGCAAACTATTCTCACAAGGAATAGTTCCAGACGAACACATGCTAAGAAATCACCTTCGCGGTTTGCCCAACTGAAATTCAGCTTTTAAGCCCTCAGTGGATATGTATCAATTACTAAAGGTTTTCTAAGAATTTCGTAGCAAATTGGTAGTGGATAGCAAGACATCTCCCGGCTAGATAGGACATACACCCTATATTTATTGCTGTGCCAGTTAAAAATAACTACTAACTCCTATAAAAACGATGCCGCCAAACCCTATAGTCCAGTAGATATTTTTGGTTTTATAGGCCGTAATAATGGATCCAACTCCCCCCCAGAGGTAGGCGTTAGACACTGAAATATCAATCTCATTATTATTGAAAAAAAGAATAGGAATAAAAATAGCCGTTAGTACTGCTGGCCCACTGAAGCTCAATAGCTGACTGATATTGGGCCCAAGCCGAAGTGGTAACTTCTCTTCCAAAAACAAATAACGTGTCATAAAAGTAATCGATGCTAGCAGTAATATAGTCACTAAAGTAATGTTCATGATCTCACTCTCTGCACCCCATAGCCGCACAGCATCCCGACGCTTGCTGCCGCTACAAGACTTAGTTCAAAACCATAAAATGAAAACAGTAACGACGATATTGCTGAAACAAGAACACAGACTAAAACGGGCACAGTCCTGATCTCAGGAATCACTAACGCAATAAACGTCGCTGCGACAGCAAAATCAAGCCCAAGATTAGTTAAGTCAGGTAGTGAGACCCCGGCGATAATACCTATTGCAGTCCAAATATTCCAAGCAAGATAAAAGCTTCCACCCGCACCTAGTGCATAATAAAGTCTGTATTTACTCGCGTAGGATTTTCTGTGGCCAGACAGTGAAAACAACTCATCTGTCAGAAGAAATCCCAACCCAATACGCCACTTTAACGATTGTTTACTTAGTTTTTCCCGCAATGTTAAGCCGTATAAAAAATGACGGGAACTAATCACTAAGGCCATAAATAATATAGTGATGTACCGGGTATTCTCCGCCATCAGCTCAATCGTAACAATTTGAACCGCACCAGCAAAAATAACCGCACTGAAAAGCTGGCCTTCTATCCAGCTGAAGCCTCTTTGTATGGCCAGCGATCCGAACAAAACACCCCACGGCAAAACAGCTAGGCTGAGGGGCAACATATCGGTCGCACCTTTAATCATTACTGCTCTAAGCCTTCTAGTTTGTTGCGAAGTCTTGTGTTCTTTGGCTGAGCTTGTCATCATAAAATAGTAATAAGAAACGGTTCTATTCGCGTCGGGTAACTCTACGTACGGGTATCAATTAATAAAGGTCTTTAGAAATTGGTAGCAAAAGTGTCTTAAAGAAAGAGACCTCGTAAACAAAGAGAAAAGAATAGTTGTTGATTAGGTTTGGTGTCGGGAGAGGAATTAGTTCCCCCAACCTTCTGGTACGTCCGAAGCTTTCCGCAAGGCTCCGTAGGGGATGACCCGTGTTTGCCGAGTAGACACGACGGGGAGCAGGCCAAAGGTCCGATCTTCTCTACGTGTGTTGGGCAGTGGTCACGGCCAAAAACTGCAGAAAGGTCTTTACCAGCCCGCGATCAGTTGATACCTTGATAGCGCAGAAGATGGGGAGTGTGCTCATGGTTCGTTTATCCGACCTTCATCCAAGCGAAGCCGACCATCTGCGCGCCCGAGCTGATGCGATGCCCGAGTTCGAGTGCGAACAGTGGCTCACGCCGCGACCCTTGACTGACTCGACCGTCGCACTGGTCTCCACCTGCGGAATGCATCGGCGTGACGATCCACCATTCACCCTAGGTGCCGTCGACTATCGCCTGATCCCACGGGGCGTAGATTGGGCTGACATCGTCATTTCACACGTCAGTGCGAACTTCGATCGCAGCGGGCTGGCCGACGACCCGAACGTGGCGATGCCACTCGACCGGCTCGAGGATCTTTCCGCCCGCGGCGAGATCGGTGCTGTTTCTAGCTGGCATTACACCTTCATGGGCGGGCACCCGCAGCCGCAGATGTTCGAAGAGGCCGGCACCGAAGTAGGCCGTCTTCTTGCCGCGGACGGAGTCGATGTAGCACTCCTCGTTCCCATTTGACCACTCTGTTCGGGCGCCGTCGGCGCCCTCGCCCACTTCATCGAGCGCGCCGGTGTAGCCACGGCCTCAATCAGCCTCATTCGTGAACAGACCGAACAGGTGCGACCGCCCCGAGCGTTGTGGGTTTCGTTCCCACTCGGACGACCACTTGGCATACCGGGAGACGCCGATTTCCAACTCGATGTGCTGCGAGCCACGCTCGGCATGCTCTCCACCGCAACAAAACCCACGATCGAGGACTACCCGACTGACGCACCAAGCGCTGGCCCCGAGACCTGGGCGTGTCCGCTGACCCTTGAAGTGGACCCTGACGACTCCCTGGGCGGGCAACTTCTGGCGGAAGTGGGCCGTCTGCGACCGTGGGCGGCCGAGACCCGACGCCGTCGAGGACGCACTCTCTTTGGGCTCTCCGGGGCCGAACCGGACCAGGTCGACAACGTGGCCACAGTTCTGGCCACCATCGCCGAATCGGGAAATGTCACCGACCAGCCGGACACCGACATTGAGTGGGCACACCCCATGCCATTTCTGCTCCGCCACCTCGCCGATGATCTCCGCAGCTTCTACCACGAGGCCATCGCCGCCCAGCCAGGCGACACACCCCCTAATCACGAAGCGTTCAACGGATGGATCTTCGGCGAAACCGTCCTTGGCGAGGTGCTCCTCGCGATCGCTGACCACCTTACCGCCGCCGCCGCCAACAACCCGATAGCGGGGATTGTCCGTAACTTGACGGTCCCCGAAGGGCACTAACGGAGCATTGCCGCTGGTGCGATGAGGGACTCGCCCCTCCCCGACTTCTTACTGGAGTGACCTAATATCTCAGACTAATACTGGAACTTTGCAACCTGTCATACTAGCTAGCTCGCACATAGATTTATGTGTCTGATCACTTATCGTTAGTATGCCTTTAGATTTTGCGTCTGCTTTAAGCCGAAGGCCTCGTTCTCCTGGGATTAAGATTTCGTCGACACCTACCTTTTTTCTTCCTCCCTTTATTCCGCTAATTTGGTCATCTAAGCGGTCTTGAAAGTCGAAGAGCGGCAGAAAGCGCTCGATATCAAATACCAACATGAATTGACCAGGTCGGTCGGTGCTGGCCGAATCAATTTGAAGATTTCGACCGTAGCTTGCACCCGTAAGTACTCCCGATAAAATATCAGCCACCATCGCGAGTCCATAGCCTTTCACTCCTCCTGATGGCAAAATCGTACCCAGTTCACTGGCATCAGGATTTGATTCAGGTTGGCCAAGAAAATCGAACGGGTCAACACTTGGGTTTCCTTCATAGTCTTGAATTAGACCTTCTTCAATCTCATCTCCTGCAGCTGCAGCCATCATTACTTTTGCTGCAGCTACAGTCGAGGCCGACATATCAAAAAGAAACGGCACATCAGGGTTGCTGGTAGGAAATGCATACGCTGTCGGATTTGTTCCAAAAGTTCGACTTGCACCACCAAACGGAGCCATTAGCCCTACGATATTGCTTGTACAGTAGCCAAATAATCCTTGCGCCGCGGCATCAAGCGCGAACATAGCTGGGGCAATAATATTCCCTGAATTTTTTATTCCTGCAGCGACGATCCCGTGAGTTTGTGCGCGCTCAATGCATAGATCCATAGCTATTCGCGAGGCAATAGCGCCACATCCCCCATCGCCGTCCAGTAACAGTGTTGAGCCGTCATCTTTGATTACTTTAATTTCCGGCGTTGGGTTCATAGTTTTATTTATGAAGCCAAATTCGATGATGATATTTTTCAAGAATGACAAGCCATGATCGGCATATCCGCGAAGCTCACTATCGAGGATTACCTCACTAATAATTTCAGCGTGGGATTTCGATACTCCATAAAAATTTAGAGTTTCGACACAGAATTTCTCCGCGGATTTAAGCTTAACGACGGGCATTTGTGCTCACATTCTATAGGTATATGACCTTAGCTAACCCCTTGGTTTCATCTCGACTAAGTAAAGTCCGTATGTATGAGAGGGGACCCCTCATAGATAAAAGTCGTATACAAAATTGATTACGTCAAAGTTACGTTTGACCCCAAAAACCTGAGTCCTTGCGAGCTTGCACCAAATCGCGAACTGGTAAAACCTCACAAGGTCCCCATGCGAGGTGGAACTCAAAGAGTTCCGTTACAGCCTCAAACGTCTCAGCTTCAACAACAGCGAAGATGCGGTGTGAAACTGGATAACCCCAAACGCCTAGCACCGTTACGTCATCATTACCTTCTACCCATGCAAGAGTTTCAGGCTTTCCTTTAGTTACCACCCCATTCTCGACTCGGCCACAGGTGGTGTGATCATGTTCACCGATTACATGGAAAATCATATTATTTTACCTTTCATAGAATCTAGCTATTAGCACCTTCTAAGACATCTGAACCCGTCTGAGGATCATGGAACAACTGAGTTGTCTTTGTCCTACATATCCTGGACAGGTCCTGCGTAGCTTTTGCTACTGAGGGATCTGTGAAAACCTGAACAGGGTTTATGCCTGCCTGAATCTGAGTTACTACGACGAATTGGCCCCAGCCACCTTCGAGCCAATAGGTCGCATTGGCTACCCCATTTGTGCCTCGCAGTGTTCGGCATAGTTGTAAGGCAGCTAGACCTCCATCTGCCGAATTTCCACCTTCGAAATCTCTAGCCTCAAAAGTTTGTATCTGTAATGGCATACCGTCTCCTTACTAAAACACCTCTAGATATAGACAAGTTACTTGATTTGTCGAGCCGATGTTAACATAACTCGTCAAGTTAACAAATCAACTGGAGATTTTAGAAACAACTCAGGATGGGCTATCCTTATCTGTCGTGGCGGGTCAGCCACGGATGGAGAATTGACATCGACGGCAGGCTTGCATTTTTTAAATAATGAAGAGAGCGAAATGAATTTCGGAGCATTTTTTTTAGCTACCTCGGCAGAGTCTGAAGACCCGAAAGTTGTGTATGATCGGGCTTCAGAATATATAGTTTCAGCCGAAACATTGAATTTTGATTCGTTGTGGTTTGCTGAACATCATTTTTCTAACTACGGATATATTCCGAACCCCTTATTAATGGCTACCAAGGCCGCGACGCTCACTGACTCTATTCGAATTGGAACCGCGGTTCTGGTACTGCCGTTTTGGAACCCACTTCGGGTCGCTGAAGATATCGCACTCACAGACCACCTCACAGATGGACGTCTTGAAGTAGGAGTGGCGAGAGGTTACCAGCCGTTTGAATTTAAGCGGTTTGGCCTGACCTTGGATGACGCTCGTGAACGTACTGATGAGACATTAGAGATTTTATTAATGGCGCTGACACAGCAAACATTTTCCTGGCAAGGCAACTATTTTGATATACCTGAGACCACTATTCTTCCAGCTCCGAAACAGCAACCCACACCACCGATTTGGCTTGCAGCCCACTCGCAAGAGTCTTTTGACATTGCGGCGAAATTTGGATTAAATGCGTTCACGACCACCTCTGGCCAGACGATTGATACGTTGGTAGAGGTATGGAGCAATTATCAGGACGCTCTGGAACGATATCCTAGTGCTCCAAAGATGCTCGGTGTCCAGGCTCAAGTATGTGTCATGGATTCAGACGAAATCGCTCAAGAGCAGATGACCCACTTTCGATATCAAAACCGACAGGCGAGAACTCTTAAAAGTGGACAAGCGCAGGTGATCTCTGGTGTGTCAACTCCGCTTCCCTATGAGGATGAACCTGGACTCGACGAGTTATTCACGGACAGAACGCTTTCAGGTAGCCCAGACACCGTAATTAAGAAAATTAAAGCGTTTCAGTCAGTTGCCGAAATTGACCAAATCAATTGTGTGTTTCACTTCGGTCGTATGGACCCGAAACTATCAAGTCAGTCGATGAAACTATTTGCAGAAGAAGTCGCACCTGAGTTTCGTTAATTATCCTACTAAGGTACTTCTATTCGTACTATTCGTACGTCTTTTCCCTCATATGGAGCCAGAGGTATAGCTAGACCGCCAAGCTTTCCCAAAAATCTAGCTTTAAGGCTCGAGCGAATAGGCATCGATTACTAAAGAAACTTTGAGAATTGCCACCTATTCCCCAAATAAAGAGAAAGACCTCCATCCGCCGCAGGTTGGAGGTCTCTCGTTTGCCCTTATAAACAAAGGGGAAAGAGTACTTGTTGATTAAGTTTGGTAGCGGGAGAGGGATTCGAACCCCCGACCTTCGGGTTATGAGCCCGAC
>CAVODE010000074.1:0-8576 GCA_963694535.1 Dehalococcoidia bacterium | reverse complement strand
AGTGCATGGAAAGCGAAATACCATCAAACTATCGCTGGTTACTTGGAACTGACTTTATTTCATATGAGACATATCATTACAAATAAGCGAAATATTTGAGCTGTGATTTACTAGTGTCTGGTGTCTCTTTTGCAAACAAGACCTATTTCAACAGTACTCATAAAGTATTTATGTCCCGTCATGTTGCTAATTTTTACAGCAATAGCGTGCTCCAATACGGCCCCTAAGGCAATCAACGATAAATCTTCGAGTGATATCAGAGTTGTGACCTCTTCGACCGTGACAACAGATACCAAAAAAGCAAATCTCCTAGAGTTTTCGTTTGAGCATCCTAAAGAAACTCTTGATTACTCAGTGTTCACTCTAGAAATAAATTCAAATAGACCTACATCAAAGATAGAAATAAGTGGCGGAGGTCTGCAAGCTTTAGACGTCAATGAAAATTCTATCCAAATACTGTCACCAATAGTGAATTGGGATAAAGAAATAACGTTTGCCATTACAGTGACCAGCATCGATGGAGAGTCAGCTACCAAAGAGACCACTTTAAAAGTCAAAACCTACGATCATGAATTCGATGCGTATAGAGAACTCAGTCGCCGCAATATCGAGAAACATCGCACGAAAGATTATGCAGTGTTCAATTTTGGTTTTGATTCTATTCAAACAAATGAACCATATACGCAGATACTTTGCTATCCAAAACCTACTGACTGTTCAGATCGCGACGGTCTATTCACGTCAGATATGCACAACTCCCAGACAGGCGACTTCAATGGTGACGGCTGGGAAGACCTAGTAGTGAGTTGGGCAGTTTTTCCTCATACATTACTTAGCGAAAAAACTGATAGTACCGTCCAGATTTACTTGAACGACGGTACCGGTCGATTATTTAAAGACAACACCATTTATGAAGACGGTGCACCGCCGAGCAGACATATGTCATATCGAATTGTCGTTGCAGACTTTAATAACGATGGGATCGATGATATTTTCTCTGGATCGATGATATTGCTCGAACGAATCCCGGGTGGTGGCTATATCAAAGAACATGAACCACACGTACTCCTGCTCTCTAATCCCAGTGGCAGCATGACTGATGCCTCGAACTTGATAGAAAATCGATTTGAAAATTTCGCCCACGACGCGTCAGCGGGAGATATTAATCAAGACGGCTATATCGACATATTCTCCGGTCGACAACTTTTCCTAAATCATGGTGGTAAGGCATTTGGCGACATCTCTAACAATCTTCCAAATGAATGGCAACATAATTGGCAAAAATATTCTTATCTGATGTCGTCGCTCGTAGATGATTTCAATAGCGACGGCTTTGACGACGTGATCGCATTTTGGGCTGATAACGAATCTTCACAGGATGCTCCACATGCCGAAATTTTACTGAGTAACGGGACGGACAAGATCGGTGACTGGAAGGTAAAAACACTGCCTGAAGGTTTTTTTGGCCGTGGAAGTACCAAATTCAATTACGCGGTGGCTTCTGATATTGACTACGATGGTGATTTGGACATTGCTCTAGCTTCAACTCGAGCAAACCCCTATTACGTAGGGCGTCACATTCAGTTATTAATTAATGATGGACAAGGCAATTTCATCGATGAATCACTTAACCGATTGGGGTATCAAAACCGTGCCGAAAATTATCAGGACCCATTGGTTAATGCAAGCTGTGAGCAACATGGCGAAGGCCTGCTGTATGCGAGAGATATGAATAACGATGGATATGTAGACCTCGTGGATCAAACTGGCAGCTACCCTAAGGCAGGAATGTGTCCAGGAGTAATTGTTTACCTGAATAACGGACTCGGTTTTTTTGAAGAAGACATCCAATCAGAGCTGACATGGGTGAGCGGGGCACAAATAGCGACCTACGACTCAAACTTTTGGCTCATGGCTCGGAACCCTACCCAACTGAAGATTCAGCGGGCAATTCCTATTGATCTCGACAAAAAAAATAATATCGATTTTGTATCTCAGGTAATGGCGGCAACTACTGAAAATGTACGCTTTTTATATGAAATTATATCTCTTGCACAATCTGATCAGTGAATACATGTCGCATTGACCTACCTCCCCGTAGTTAGACGTTCCTGTATTCGTAGATAGATCTAAAGCTTGTGATTTCTTGATATGACTGGGGTTTCCTCTAAGAATGGCAGCCTAACTTAGCAATGATTTGAATGAGTTGAAATAGGTACATAAAGTTAACTCACACCTTTTTAATCTGATTAGCTGTTAAGGCAAGATAGCGGGGACCGCAGTGAAACAAGTAGAAACAGTTCGCATAATTTCGCATCTGGTTGCACTCTCAAACAATTCTGTTATCGGTGTAGATAACAATCTTCCTTGGACTCTAAAAGCAGACCTCAAACACTTCAGTACCTATACCCAAAATAAAACGGTCGTTATGGGAAAAAATACATTCCTGGCGATCGGGTATGCGTTACCAAACAGAAAAAATATTGTGATTTCTTCAAAGATAAAGTCATCTGAGGAAGTTCATGTAGCTTCCAGCCTTAAGGATGCTTTGAATTTTGCCGAATCGTGGAATATTCGGAACGATTTGGAGAATGAAATCGTAATAATAGGAGGTGGTGAGGTATTCAACCAGACTCTCGACATCGTCAACAAATTAGTGATCACTAGAGTTAATTGTTACATCGTGGGCGATGTGTTTTACCCAAAGCTTGACTTGACTAAATGGAAAATTACCGACTCATCATTCCATGAATCTGACTCCGAAAATGAATATGAATTCACAATAGAGACATATTCGCTCGAGTAACTAATCAAACTCACAACAACGTATTTACTACTGAATTATCAGCAAACAAAATTAGTCAGAACTGACAGTAGTTGAATCTAATTTACCCTCAATCGAAATGTTCGGAATCCACTCGAGCCAGGTAGGCAGGTACCACGCATGTCTGCCCAGTATCTGCATGACACTGGGCACCAATACTGAACGGACTACAGTTGCATCAAGAAGAACCGCAGCACCAAGGCCAAATCCCATAGATTGAAAGAAGGTGATGTCGCCAAGTGCAAATCCACCAAATACTGCCACCATAATCAGCGCTGCTCCGGTGATAATGCTTGCAGTCGTACGCAACCCAAACGCCACCGATTCAGTAGCCAAGCCTGTGACGTCATAGTGCTCTTTTATTCGACTCAACATAAACACGTGATAGTCCATCGATAATCCAAAGAGAATACTGAACATGAATAAAGGGAGCCAAAACTCAACCTGATCAACCTGCTTGAAACCGAATAAGTCGATTAAAAAGCCCTTTTGGAAAACAAGAACTACTAGCCCATATGAGGCACCCACCGATAACAAATTCATAATAATTGAAGCAAAGCTAATTGTGATAGAACGGAAAGCAAATAGCAACAAAATGAAACTCAGGCTGAGCACTGTTGCAAACACAATAGGAAGGTATTGATCAGTAATCTTTACGGAATCAACAACCTCAGCGGAGCTACCTCCCACATAAATTGAATATGACTCCCTAGGGATATCTGAAAATGCGTTTGGAATGAGTTCGTTTCGCAATCTTCGCACCGTATTCAATGCCGTCTGGTCCGATGGATCACCTGGCAACACCGCACTCAGAGAGGCAAGACCGACGCTTGGTTCCAGTCGAACCGGAGGTTGCCTGTTCGGGTTGTCATCATCTGGATACAACATCAGAAGGCCTGAGTCATCCACTATGGCCTGCTCAAGCTTACTAATAGCCTCTGCAAATTCAGTTGAGCCAATATCACCGTCAATAGCGACAAGAGCTGGTGCATTGGACCCAAACCCGTACTTAGCATCAAGTAATTCAAATCCTTGCTTAGCTGGTTCATCATCTGGCAAAGCAGAAATTCCACCCGTGCCTTTTTCTAGCTGGAAGTAGAATGACCCCAGTACAACTAAGAAAGTAGTTGCTATCGCCATACTCACCCAAGGACGATTCATCACCCGAATCGTGATCGCATTCCAGAAACCACCCTCATCAGACGTGTCTTTAGACATTTCCTCCCCTAAACCAAAGGATCGGGTTGAGCCTGTGACTTTCCGAAGAACCGTAAGTACACTCAAAATTATCATCACAAGTGCCGAAACGGCTAGTAATTGTGGACCGATCCCGATTGTAAGAGCTGCTACAACCGAACCAAGAATAAACAGTCCGAGAGTCAACCGTACTGGCGCTCGTACCGCCCAAACCCTATCGCCAAGAATTCCAATCAATGCAGGAAGTAAGGTCATTCCAACTATGACAGCTACGAAAACGACCATGATCGCCCCCAAACCAAAAACTTGGAACGTACGCTCGGGGATAATAAGCATCCCAAGAAGGGCCAGAACCACAGTAAATCCGCTGAATACCACTGCACGCCCAGCCGAACCACTTGAAGCCTCTATCGCCTGCTGTTTGGTTAGCCCGCGGTTACGTTCTTCCCTGTATCGCGAAAGTATGAAAAGCGAGTAGTCAATACCTACAGCTAATCCCATCATTGTCATAATATTCGGGACAAATTCATTTAAATCATAAATTTGTCCGACGACTCCTGCCACCCCAAGTGCCGCGAAGATCGCTACTATCGCTAAAATAATTGGGATAAATGCAGCAACCACAGATCCGAATACTAGAGCCAAAATTATGAGCGCGACCGCGATTCCTATTGATTCACCAGTCTGTAAATCACTCTCCGCCAGTTCACCAAAGGTGTGATTAATGCTTGCATTACCAATAAAGTAGACATCAAAGTCATCAGATCTGGCTTCTTCTGCTACATGCAGCAATGACCCTATGTGCGTTTCAGATTCTTGCAGAATCGACGCGAATACTAAAAGCGACGTACCGTCCTGAGATGGCTGCGCTGGGTAGTTAGACCAAGCAGTTGAAAGAATTTGAACGCCAGCCGCAGATTCTGCATCTGCAAGATCTTCGGCGAAGTTCGAAACATTGCTGTCAAACTGAGCGTCACCTGGCCCAATGGTTTTACCCACAAAGAGAATGAGCTCTGACATTGTGCCTTCAGATTCACCAGCCTGAGCCACACCATCAATCGATCCAAATCTTTCATCAACAAGATTCTGCGCTTTCTGATATTCAAGTGTCCGTGTTGGGCCTTGTCCACCTTGCAACGCGCTAGGCAGAAGGCTGGTCAGTGAAAATCCTGCTGCCACGAGAACAAGAAGCCAGGAGAAAACAATCAACCAAGGTCTGCGTCCACTAAAAGATGCAATCCCCTCAACCGAAACATTCATCGCAAGACCCCCGACTAAACAAATCTCAATTGGCTGACTTATTCCATATTGAGGCAATATTCGCTTAGGTGCTTTGCATTCAAAGCCAGGTGATTAAAACTGCGTAGTACAAGGTTAGTATTGATCTAACCAGTGCGATTACAAACTAATAGGAGAATTGAACATGAGCACGAGACGGATTGTGACGGCTTTAGATCAAAATGGCAAGTCATATTTTAAACATGACGGAGAAACTCCAGGATACCTAGATTTAGGTCGTGCCGTTAATGAGGAAATTTGGATAGACGATCCAAGCCAACCTGAAACCAGTTATCAACATGACCCAGCCTCAGCACAGCAATTTAATCTATCGCCGCCACTAGGTGGATCATGTGTGCGAGTTTTCACCTTCATACCTGATTCACTTCAAACAAAAGATCCTGCCATCTTAGCGAGCGCAGCAAGCAAGTTTAATACTGGAGACTCCATGGATTCTGATAATCCAGGAATGCACACAACAGCCACTATCGACTATGGCATCGTCCTATCCGGTCAAATAACGCTTGAGCTCGATGACGGGAGTGTTGATTTGAATGTTGGAGATATTGTCGTGCAACAGGCCACACCACATGCATGGCGAAATATCTCCGATGCACCTTGCACGATGCTATTCGTCCTAATCTCCAGTCCGAACTACTCAGATGCCTAAGCCACCAAGTGCTCAACTAGAATAACCATACCAAATGAAGTAGAAATTAATTACTGGCCAGCTAAACTCATGCACAAAAAAAACACATGACGCCACGTTCACAATTGAACATTCTGAAGTAAGGGTCAATAACGTGCGATTACATATTGCCGCATCAGGCCCCCCTGATGGGACTCTCGTGTTCCTCTTGCATGGTTTCCCAGACGTCTGGTGTTGCTGGGAGTATCAAATAAAATTTCTTGCACAAAATGGATTCAGAGTCATTACACCGGATCAGCGTGGTTATAACCTGAGCGAAAAGCCCACCGGAATAAAGCACTATGAATTAGACCAATTAACGAGCGACATTGTCTTACTTGCTGACCATTTTAATTACGACACCATAAATTTGGCGGGGCATGACTGGGGCGCCGCAGTATGTTGGAACACTGCCATACGGTATCCAGAGAGAGTCATCTTCAGGATCAAACCAATCAAAAGTATCCATCGCCATACTCTACCAGCGCATGAAACTACTTAACTAAATCTCTACGCGTGGACCCGAAATACAAGCCCTCAGGATGTATGTTTTAATAAGTCTTGAAGCGGAAGGAAGAATCAGTGTTGAAACTCGGCGGTACAGCAACTCCCTCCCATCTGACTGCTTTTCAAGCGATTGAAACGCATTTCAGCAAACTAGGTATAGATATTGAATGGGTCCTGTACTCGGATGACATGGCTGTCGTAGAAGCCTTTGTTCAAGGTGAAATAGATCTCGCGTGGAACGGACCACTAAATTATGTGCGAATTAAGAATTCAATAGAAACACCTTGTCAGGTAGTAGCGATGCGCGATGTAGACTTCAACGTGGTTACCCACTTTTTCGTCTCTGCCAGTTCAAGCATATACACCGTCAAAGATCTTGCCGAGAGAACTTTTGCGTTTGGCAGTCGAGGATCCGTAGAAACCGGCCTACTCGCGTATTATTTTCTGAAACAATCTGAATTAGATCCTGATAACGACCTGCACTCACTTACATTTTTAGAAGAGAGACCTCCAACAGCCGTTTCCGGTGAACTTGAAGTCCTAGAACAAGTCTTATCCGGGAGCTATGACGCGGGCGCAATAAGTGGCCCCACATTAAACAAGCTCATTTCTGATGAAACAATCCAAGCAGATGATATACGTATCATCTGGACAAGTGAGGGATACAGTCACTGTTGTTTTACAGCTCAACCAGATATTGATCTCACGTTACTTGAAAGACTACAGGACGGATTCGAGAAAATAAGTGCTGCTGACCCGACAGGTAGAGTTATATTGCAGGAAGAAGCGTGCTCGAGCATTGTTCGAGGTACTCCGCAAGGTTGGGAAATAATTGAACAAGCTGCTCGGGATCAAAGACTGATCTAAATAATAATCCTGGATGAAAGACCGCATTAAAGTTGATCTGGTTTTAGACTGGATTGTTCAGTCAACACAGTACTAATGTCGCCAAGCCCCCATTTTTAAGGCCACGGCATTAATAGTTCCGAAACTTGCCATCGCCAAGGCCGCAAAAATATATACTGCTTGAATAGTGTCAAAGACTGAATAAGTCACGAATAAGCCACCGACACATACTATTAAAAATCGCGTCATCGTAGCCACGACCGGCCATTTCATCGCGCTCGCGCCCTGCGACGCAAAGTAAAGAGACAGGCCCAATCCTTGAAACCCATAGAAAAATCCAAGAATCTGAATATACTGCTTTGCCTCTCGAAGGATTGCCTGATCATCGGTCAGATATTTAATCCAAACATCAGGAAAAACAGCCAGCAGAATCCCTACGATCCCAGAGAGGCACAATGCCAACGAGCCTCCGGTCCAACCAATTTTCTCAGATCGAACAATATTTTTTGCACCTTTATTAGTACCTACCATAGCCGTCATCGATGTTCCAATTCCAAAGACTAAAGGAATCATCAAAAACTCGACCCTCGATCCTATTCCATAGCCTGCTAAGGCCGTTGTCCCAAACTGAGCCACGAGCCCAGTTAAGACAAGAACGGTCGCAACGGTCGTCACCGGTGATAATGATGCAGGCAAAAAAACTACAAAAATATCTTGAAAGAGTGATTTCTCGAACTTACACCGATCAAATCTCAATTGAACGGAAACTGAAGAGCCAGCCAATTTCGTCAACATAACCAAGCTCATGAAAGATGCAGCGATAACTGGCGACAATGCTGCCCCCATTAATCCCAGTTTAGGCAGGCCGAACCACCCCAGAATCAATCCTCCTGAAAGAATAATCTGAATACATGAGCTGGCTATAGTTAGCGCTGCGGGAAAGCGCATATTCCCCATTCCGCGGAATACCGACTGAAGGGATCCCGTAAGCCAGAAAGCAATACCTCCTATGAAGACAACTCTTGCATATAAAAGCGATTCCTCCAATACTTGGCCTTCACCACCAAGCCAAGCCAGAAATGGCCTTCCTGCCAGAAGAAACATGACGAGAAAAAGAACTGCCCCACTTGCCGAGATGAGAATCGCATGCCAGAGAAGTCTTTGAGCTCTTGCAACATCTCCACTTCCGAGGCTTCTCGCTATTGCCGAATTTATTGCACCACCAAGAGCACCGCC
>CAVODE010000073.1:0-9043 GCA_963694535.1 Dehalococcoidia bacterium | reverse complement strand
GGAGGACTATGTGGGCGCCAATGTAACACTGCAAGAAGCGCTGCAGGTGACGCGCATCAACGATGGCCTCTATGCCCCTAATCAGCTTGCCATCTTGGACAGCATAATTGCTAACGAAGCCTCACTGGAAAACTGGCCGGCAGTCGATAATCACTATGAATTCATGCTGCACCTGTTACTCAGGACCTACAGCCTTGAAGATACAGAATTGGAAATTGGGCTGGCGAAAGTGTCTTCCTGGCATGTGAGTGCCTTCAACAATGATTTAACCAACAGAAGCCTCGAGCATTTGCGTCAAGGACATAAGGTATTCCATTATCGCCTGCAGATTGCAGAGCAAACACTGGAAGAGGATGATCCCAAGTTCAGTTTTCTTAGACGGAATATAGCAGCCGTCGAGGAGCATCTTGATCAGGTCAGTAGAGAAGCCGCCGCTAAATCGCATACATCGACGCGAAGCGGTGGAGGGGGCAGGGGAAATCCTGACGGCTGCTGAAGACATATATTGGACACACACATTTCTACGATTTTGAATTAATACAGAAATTTAGTTGAATTAGAAAGTATGTGGTAATTGTCTACGCCCGCTAATGGCCGGAAGCAGCCTGTCAATATGGTAAGATTTAGGCTAGAACGAGTTGGCTCACGATTCTGTCAAAGCGAGCAACCATATGTTATGTATCTATTCGCAACAGTTTTCGGTTCTGCCTATTACCAATATACAATTTGCAATGAGATCATGAACGTTCTGATAAACGTCTGATCAGCACTGCGCAACTAAAAGATGAGGGGTAATAAATGAAATTACTAAATTCATTCGGTCCAAACCCGCGCGCCGTTCGAATGGCGATGATCGAAAAAGGAATCGAGATGCCGACTGAAGAGCACGATCTGATGGGTGCCGAAAATCGTGGCGAAGCCTATACGAAAAAAAACCCGGGCGGGCAAATGCCGTCCCTGGAACTCGATGACGGTACGGTGATCGCTGAGACCACGGCTATATGCGAATACTTGGATGAGATTCATCCGGACAAGCCGCTAATTGGTGTCAACCCTTTAGAGCGTGCGAACACGCGTCAATGGATCCGTCGCGTAGAATTAGCGATTACCGAACACATGTACAACGGCTTTCGCTATTCCGATGGCATCGATCTGTTCCGTGAGCGTCTTTACTGCATCCCTGAAGCGGCTGACGGATTAAAAGCTAAAGCCAGAGATGCCCGTGAATGGATGGACAACCTAATCGCTGGTCGCCATTATATTGCCGGAGATAAACTTACCTTTGCTGACATTGTGTTGTACTGCTGCATGGACTTTTGCAAAGATGTCGGCCAGCCATTAGATAGTGATCTGCCAAACTTAGACGCGTGGTTTAAACGCATGGATAGCCTGCCTAGCGCAACAGCGAGTTTGCACCCGGGTGCCAGCGAAGTACAAATGCGTGGATAGGTAAGGGTACAATGAAACGCCTCAAACTTAACTTATCAGCACCTATTTTTGGAAGGCTTTGATCCCTAAATCCGTCTCTAGTAAGACTGGGCGGCTACCGTAACGGTCACGCAAGACTCAAAGGGCACCCCCGGCCTCGAAAGAGGGGCACCCCCAAGCGCTCATACGTCTAATTCCTAACTAGACTACCTTTGGACTACCTATAAAATCCTTCTACGGTGTATAATGGTGTCTTATAAGGCAGCTATAATAGGGTATATAGCGGGGAGTGGGGCATACAGAGAATCTATTAAGGGACTTAAAATCCCTCGGTGGAAACACCGTGCCGGTTCGATTCCGGCCCCGGGCACCATATAAATCAATGAGTTAGGACAATATTTGCTTAGCACGAACCGTCTGGTTCTAAGTAATGGGACATTTATGGGACATTGCCGGACACATCACCACCATCTAACGCAGCTTTCGACCCCCGCCCCCTAATTTTCTATTTAATGACGAGCGGGTAGGTAGTTTTGGTGGACGATTTTGATGTAGAGAGGATTCGAAGACTACTAATTTGGTTATAGAATTTTGATTGATTATTTTTACATAGTTTATTAGATTGTACGTGATAGAAGCGAAGTGTTTGAGTGATATGATGTAGTGAAAACGGAGGGTTAAAAAGGTCTTTCAGGCTAATTGGTTCCCCCCACCTCCACTAAATACCATTCTAGTGAACTCTGGGAAACTCCACTACGGCAATGAAAAAACCCAAATCGCAGCGCCACCCTTCGGAGTATCATTGCGTGGCATGCCTTCTTCCTCTGCAAAGCGCTCATAGATTCGATTCCAGTCGTTAACATGGTAACCGGTTTGACCTACACCTAACGCGAGATACTGTTTACCATCTACCGCATAAGTAACTATAGTCGAACTTGGCACATCGTCCAATATAGTTTCCCAAAGAATTTCACCGTTGTCCGCGTCAAGAGCTTTGAAGGAACGATTCAAATCACCGGCAAAAACTAATCCACCGGCAGTAGCTAGGATCGAACTAATTATTGGACTGGGTTGCCTATGACGCCAGGCGAATTCCTGCTCTCCTAAATCAACTGCTTGAATTCTTCCCATTCTTCCGTTGCTATCTGGAAAAAGTGCAGCTGTAAAATTCACGCCAGAGGTCACTACTTGATAACCTTCAGTACTGGCTATAATGCACGCCTCATTCAGGGGAATAAACAAACGCTTCGTATTTGGATTATAAGCTGAAGGAGGCCAACTCTTAGCACCATAGTGATTGGAGCAAATTAGCCTTGTCGATTCCGGATCAGGTATCGTGTCGGGGTTAATAGTCTTGTAACCTGTCACCGAATCAATTTCAGAGACTACGTTCTGCAATCCCATATCCATTGAGAAAAGGTACTGGCCAGTTTCTGCGTCGACGGCATCTAGAATACCGAGCTTGCCAATATTGACTACAGCCTTACGCATTTTGCCTTCGAAGGGAATGTTGACGATTTGTCGTTCGAATGCCCAATCTAAATCCCACTGGTCATTCGCCAAATGTTGGTAGTGCCACACCAACTCTCCTGTATCCGGATTTAGTGCAATAGTAGCGTTTGTGTAGAGTGCTTCGTTGGTAATACCGTCACGGTTTACCGGGTACAGCAATGGCCCTGTATCGTAGGTAGGAGCAACTCCAAAATAGACCAAGTTAAGTTCCTTATCGTAGGCACCTGCATTCCAAACCGAGCCGCCACTTCTCTCTTCCATGGTTAAACCATTCCACGTATTCCCTCCAGGTTCCCCTGGCCTGGGAATAGTGTTGAATCGCCATTTTTGTTCACCGGTCTCGGTATCTAGGCCGAGCACCCAAGCACCTTTGGATACTCGCAAAGAAGTAATGCCTTGCATGACAGTATCCCCGACCACAAAAGGAGCCATACGCAGATGATAACCAGTTAGCCCATTTTCCGTTTCAATTTCATGATCCCAAATGAGTTCTCCGGTTTTTGCACTAAGCGCTAAAACATGTAAATCAGATGTAGGCACATAAACTTTATTTCCATGAAGTGCGATTCCCTTTTTCTGACTTGAAGGCACAGCCGAATCATGCTCATAACGCCACAAAAGCGAGCCAGTAGCCGCATCAATAGCCAGAACTGTATCGGGATAGGCAAAAAAGAACATTACGCCATCATGGATAATAGGACCGGGATTATTCACGCCTTCTTGCAAAGGTAACCGCCAGGCTAGTGAAAGCCCCGCTACATTTTTTTTGTCAATCTGATCAAGGCTGCTGAAACCTTGATTATCATAGCTACGTTGCCAAAGAAGCCAGTCTGAATCCGGTGGATTGTTAAGCATTTCGTCTGTTACCGGGCTTAGCTTTTCCAGAATCACCGCCGCGCCATCAGCAATCATATTTTTGACAATCACCTGTTGACCGTCTGTCATATCTGGCAACAATTCACCTGATTGAAAATCAACTCCACCCGTTAACGCTTCAGATTCTGGATTCACCCCATTGTAGGAAAGAATATAAGCCGCGATGTCTTCGTAGTCTTCATCATTCAGCCCGGCAGAGGGGCCAGGGGGCATCCTACGAAGTTCTAATGCAAGTTGGTTGAGTGGTTCACCACTCCACCGAGTGACAAAATCTTCACCTGACAAATTTGGTACGACAGCGGCACCTTCAAGATTTATACCATGGCAGCTCGCACAATTAATTTCATAAATCTGCTTACCCGCCAGTGCTTGAGCTTCAGTATGAGCAACCACCTGTTGAACATTGGATTGCGCAGCTACTCCAAGTGAAGCCATCAATAAAATCATAGCTACTAAAAATTTAGCGAAATAGTTCTCGATAGCTGACATAACATCCTTCCTATTCTTATTTATATTTCTATGTTTGGTTCTCAGGTATTGTATAAAATTCAAGCCTTCTTCTCGCCAATGTAAGGCAAGAGTTATGAGCTTGACTTCCGAATCTTCTATGAGCGAACCAGCGTCTGTAAGCTTGACAGAGTAGATAACTTAATTAGCGCGAATCATTGATGAAGGGCCTCTTTATCAGGTGTATCATTGAGCTCTTCTGTCAATTGAGAGTCGCATAAATAGATAACCTCATGCAAGCAAGCCCTTTACTTCGCAATATTACATACCTTCAAATTACAGCCTTGATGCTGCGCAACAAAGAGAATTCAGCGAGTATTCTTGACTGAAGCAATAAGTGTTATTGTGTTCTTGACTCGGAGCTTCACAGACCAGTATTCAAGCCTCACCGAGAATATCTTGTCAATCTTGAGGAGGCGATCGGATCTAAATTAAGGGTCGCACAAGAATTAGCGCCAATTTGATCTTAGATACTAAGACGCAATCACATAGATTCGGAGACAACAATGAATCAACAAAAACTTACATTGCAGACATCTCGGCATTTAGGAACAGCCGCTTTGCTTCTCTTTATTTTTGCAATACCTGTGGCTAACACTTCTGTGGAGGCGCAAAGCTCTGCGGAATGGCATCCATTAGCTGATATGCCAGTGGGGAAATGGGAGCCAGGCACAGTTGTACTCGACGGAAAACTCTATGTCTTTGGCGGCTATACACTGGGCGTGATCAGTAGCAAGCGCGCAGAGGTATACAATCCGAAAGACGGCAGTTGGACGCTCATCCAAGAACTTCCCAGCGCAATAACTCACATGAATGCAGTGCTCGACGGGCGTATCGTTTGGTTTGCTGGGGGCTTTAAAGACGGCTATAAAGGCCATGCCATTGCTGAAGTGTGGAGCTATGATGTCGATCTGAATCGTTACACTGCGGCGCCTTTGTTACCAGAATCAAGAGCTGGCGGAGGATTAGCAATAGTAGATCGAAAAATGCATTATTTTGGTGGATTGATGGCAGATCGAGATACAGACTCTAGCGATCATTGGGTCCTCGACCTTGATGAGTGGGCCAAAGGATCCGCCACATGGACTAATGCCAGCGGTATGCCTGTTCCACGTAATCAATTTTCTACCGTTGTATTAAATGAAAAAATTTACGCCATTGGAGGTCAATTTCACCATGACAGCGCGCAGCTGGATCAATCGAGAGTCGATATTTATGATCCACAAAGCGATTCTTGGAGCAGTGGGCCAAACTTGCCGAAAGGACATTCTCACGCCGAGGGCGCAACGTTTGTGCACGATGAGCAGATCTATATGCTCGGTGGACATACCACTCCTGCCGGAGGAATTAAATCACGAGATGGAGACATATTGAGTTTGGCTGAGGGTGGAGAGTGGCAGAAAATTGGAGAATTACCGGAGCCCTTGTCTTCACCAGCTGGGGCAATCATCGGCGATAAGATGTATGTCGCAGGCGGCGCTGCGCCGGGTAGTACTGTAATCGCTAAAATGTGGGTTCGTTCAGCCCCTTAAATAATATGAAAAATCTGCAGTGCTATTAAGAGTAATCGGTGTCTTGAAAATGGAAGCAATATTACAGGTAAGGCCGCCTTCAGTAGCTTTCAGGGGAGGGGTATCAATGTTTTGTTGATACGACCAGGGTACAACAGATTTTCAAATATATATGTATGCCTATAGAATAGGGCTTTACCGATGCCGGCTTCGGGCATCACATTTTTTTATGCGGCGCTAGAGCAGGAAAATTTTTCGCTGGAAGCGGAGCTGAAAATTTCGCTGGCAAATAACTGAAGAAAGAGACTGAAGTCAACATATCTAACAACAGCAACTAGGAAGTAAGATGCTCAAAGACCTTCTCAAGGCAAAGAAAACTATTTTAATACCAGGTGTATACGATGCCTTGTCTGCGTTAATTGCAAAACAAGTAGGATTCGATGCTCTGTATATGTCTGGGTTCGCCGTTGCTGGATCTTTGTTAGCCAAACCAGATATTGGCCTTGTCACCGCATCTGAAATGATCGAAAGAGCTGGACAAATTGTATCTTCAGTCGGTGATACTGCAGTGATAGCAGATGGCGACAATGGCTATGGGGGTGAGTACAATGTTGCGCGCTTGGTTTCTTCTTATGAACGAGCTGGCGTTCAGGCTATACAACTTGAAGATCAAGTTATTCCTAAGCGCTGTGGTCATATGGAAAACAAACAAGTGGTAGATTTAGGCGAAGCCGTTGCTAAAATTTCTATGGCAATAAAGACAAGAACTTCTGACCATTTTCTGGTCGTTGCCCGAACAGATAGTCGGGCGACTCATGATTTGAAGGAAGCCCTTCGACGCGGTGAGGCCTTTTTAAAGGCTGGTGCTGATATCCTATTTATTGAAGCACCTCAATCGATTGAAGAAATGACAACTATCAAGAATGAATTCCCCGATGCTGTGCTAGTTGCCAATATGGTCGAAGGAGGGAAAACTCCAGTACTTGGAGCGAATGACCTAGCTGACCTTGGTTTTCAAATAGTATTGCGACCGGTCACTGCTTTACTATCAGTTTCCAGAGCCTTGCAACAGTGCTATTCCGCATTAGCGGAAACTGGTAAAGTTCAGCAAGCTAATGAGCTTCTAACTTTTGATGAGTACAATGAACTAACTGGGCTTTCAGAATATGTTTAATAAGTACCTCCTTTTCGAATTCCCAAAAACATCGAAGACGGGTGTCTAGATTAAAAAGCTGTTACTCCTTCCACGCAGCTCCAGCCCAATCTGCCGCCTCGCCATCTGAAGGGATTGGAACTTCGCGAATTCGTTCCGGAACATCGTCATATTCCAGCCGCAGCGCTTTACAGCAAACAGCATGTAAATTGTATCCCATTACGTGGTAAGTGAGCTCTAAAACATCCTCGTCGGACAAGTGTGAGTGCAGGGCTTCGAACAATTCATCTGAAGATCGACCGCCTTGTAATATCAATGCATCTGCCCAGGCGAGAATAGCGCGCTCTTTTCCATCGAATAGAGAAGAAACTTGCCAATGAGGGATGGCAGAAATTTTTTCGTCACTTAGACCAAAGCGTCGCGCTACCTTACAGTGTTGAGAAAATACAAATTGGCTCCCCTGTGTATACCCTGCCCGAAGAATGCCGAGCTCTCTCGTAATGGGGTCCAATTGGCTGATGCTTTTTTCGGCGAACATACCAAACATTCCAAAGTGACTTGTAGCATGCTCGAAAATATACGGAACCAATGCGAATACCGTCCACCAATTCCCTGGAGTACCTGTCGCTGTGCCCGGTTCTTCTACTGGGTCGCGATCACCAAACAGCGCTTGATAAAATTTCCCTACAACTTCATTTGCATTTTTTTTTGAAACACCTCTAAGCCGCGGCATGGATTCTCCTTATTAAATTATTAGACTGCTTTTTCTGATTGATTAAACTAGCCGATGACAATACCAGAAATGAAAGCCATTGACTTTATTTAAATATAAAGTTAATGGTAGTAGGATTAGTGACTGAAAAATGAAGAATAGAATAAAAAAGGATAGAATATGCCTGTAAACGATCAATTTGAAATACGCGGCGTCAACCACTTGGCTTTAGTCTGCAAAGATATGAAAAAGACCGTAGAATTTTATTCAGGAATTCTCGGCATGCCGCTGACCAAGACCATTGAGCTGCCCAATGGAATGGGGCAGCATTTTTTCTTCGATATTGGCAAAGGAGATTCCCTCGCTTTTTTTTGGTTTCCGGATGCTCCAGATGCGCAGCCCGGTGTTAGTCATCCCGCAGCAATAGTCGGTAAGGGCTCCATAGCGTCCGCGCACGCATCTATGAATCACATAGCCTTCGATGTGCCAGAAGAAAAAATTGAGGAATATCAAAAAAAACTAGAAGAAGCCGGTGTTGAGGTAACCCAAATAGTGAATCATGATGATTCGGAAAGAGGGGCTAGTGCTACAATCACTGAATCAACATTCGTTCGCTCCGTTTATTTTCAAGATCCCGATGGCATTATGTTGGAATTTGCATCATGGACCAGAGAGTTTAATGCTAGTGATGTCAGTCATGAGCCAGCTTCCGCAATTTAATAGGCAGGCTTTTAGACTCATAAACAGCTCATTAAAATATCGGATCAACAAATAATTAAGCAGCCGTGATACCAAGGCAGAGAATTTTTTGCTACGGTCACAATGAAAGATGGATTAATATTTGAAGTAAAATGAAAATGTTCAAGTAGCTTCACACTTTTAATCGCTTTGATTTGTTATTCAGTTATAAACCCAAACTGGAGAGGTTTTGGGAGGGTTTATTTGGATTAGAGCTAGGTTACTTTTTAAAAGTTTTTTGAGTCTGACTATCAGGATTGCGAATGAAAAAACTAACGACACTAATCCTGCTCCTCCTATCGCCTTTCACTGTGGCGCAAGAGAAACAAATCTGGACTTGTCAGCAACTGGCGGGAACACAACTTATATGGGAGGACGGCGCGTGGAAGCAGGTAGATGCAGAGCCTACACCTATTCTACTTAGATTAGGCGGTGAATATTCCAGCTATAGAATGTCGGAAGAGGAGCGGCTCCTAGATTGCTCGGAAGCCTTAAACGGGAAAGTTAGCTGTTTAGATTCGCTCAGCTCTGAACTCATATATATTGATCCAACCTCTGGCAAGATGGGAAGGTCTACCTTGTTTGGTGCAGCAGAGGCTGGGGATA
>CAVODE010000072.1:0-9282 GCA_963694535.1 Dehalococcoidia bacterium | reverse complement strand
CTGGAACAATTGATGGAAAATTATTCACGTCTGAAAATCAGGGTGATGACTGGTCTGAAATCGAAGGCGTAAAACACGTTATTCGGCATGGCAGATTTTCACCACCGACCGGGGAAAAACCTAGACCGGTATCCGTGGCAGAGGCAAAAGAAGGTATTTTAATTGGTATTCTAGGAGGAGGTAGTTGGCACACTCGAGATAACGGTGGCTCTTGGTTACGACGCTCTGATGGTTTAGATCCGAAAGTACACAAGATTTATGCTCATCCCACTCAACGCGATCGCCTATTCGCAACTGCATCAAGCGGAATTTATCGATCTGAAGACGAGGGTTATTCCTGGATTCAGTCACTCAGTGGGCTAGATCGATCATTTGCGGGTTCTCTAGCCGTGTTGCCGGGTGCACCTGATTCATTAGTCTTGTCGTTAGCCCGGCATGCTCCTGGTGAAATCGGTGCAGTTTTTCGATCTGCCAATGGTGGCGTTTCATGGTCAAGATTGATGCTCGACGGTGATGACGAATGGGAACATATCCCTTGTGTAACTCGACCCTGGGATTGGGAGGATCTCGTATTCATTACGGCAGAGGACAAACTATATGCGTCGCACGACCGCGGCCGTAATTGGCTAAAACTAAATACTGACCTTCCAAGAGCACGTGCTATAACCGCAAGTCTCTAGAAATACATGCCCCAGATTGGTTCTGTTGGGTACAGGAGGAATATCTAGGCATCAAAATGGTAACTATAAAGCCAAAAAATTCATTCAGAATGTTCGCTCTCGGTGCCAGCGGATTAATTTTGTTACTTGCACTTATCTTGAGCGGGCTCATTTGGTACACCTTGGACACGCAACCAAAAAAAAATCTAGAAACAACATCAGAGCTGACAACTGTAAGTAAAGAATTAATTCTCCAAAATCATGGGTTAACTACCCCTGGAGAGCTTGCACGAATTGGTTTACCCGCGCCAGATTTCCTTCTTGTAGACGCCCTTACAGGCAAGGAAATAAAGCTTTCTGACTATGTTGGAAAATTAATCATTTTGAATTTTTGGGCCTCGTGGTGTGGCCCATGTAAAATCGAACTACCAGAGCTTCAGGCAATCCAAATCAAGTATGGCACTGATCTAGTAGTCCTCGGTGTTAACGGTGATAGAGAAAGTCTCGAACAAATCAGATATTTTGGGTCAAAGCTGAATCTGACGTTTGGACTTCTGAGAGATCCAAAAAAAGAAGTTACTCAAGCCTATGGAGTATGGGGCTTACCCAAAACGCTATTCATAGATCGTACCGGACTGATCGAAAAACAGTACACTGGATCAATTAATCAAGAAATCATTGAAAAAGAATTGCTCGCCTTGGGGCTAATACTGAATGATTAGCTCTGAACTGGTAAAATTTCAGTTGTTACTCGTTAACTAAACTGGAAGTTATTCGCAATGCAACTTCATTCGGACTCCATCGCTGGTTTTATCGATTTTCTGGCGATAGAACAGAATCTTTCTCGGCATACGGTATCGGCGTATAAGACAGACATAAATGACTTCTTTGCTTTTCTATCTGTGTTTAAGCACTCACAGGACAATACTGTTCCCGATGCCACCACAGTCTCAAAATACCTCGCTAATTTAAATGCCCGAAACTTTGCAAAGGCTACCGTTTCAAGAAGAATGGCTGCCGTGAGATCTTTTTTTAATTATTTATTAGATATTGGAGAAATAGATACAAATCCAGCTAATGAACTTCCTTCACTAAAGAAGACTCAATCGATCCCAAAAGCACTGAATACTCAGGACGTTGATCGCCTACTCAGCATATTTGAAACCTACAAATTAACCCCGACCGGAGGTCGAAACAGAGCTCTGGTCCGCCTAATGTATTCCACCGGAATTCGAGTAACCGAGGCGACAACACTCAGACTCGACTCAATTAATCTTGAGGAGAGGCAGTCCATTCAGGTAACAGGTAAAGGAAACAAAGATCGCACGTTACCCCTACCAGCAGATACCAAACTTATATTAATCGATTATTTGAACACTTCCCGACCACAACTAGTTAAAAATAAATCAATTGACTACTTGTTCGTGAGCTCCCGCGGCAATCAACTAAGCAGACAAGTGGTATGGACGATCATCCATAATGCCGCTGAATTGGCAGGACTAAAAAAACACATCTCGCCACACACTCTTCGCCATTCATTCGCAACTCACCTGCTGCGGGGGGGAATACATCTAAGAAAGGTTCAGGAACTTCTCGGGCACGCAAATCTTTCTACTACTCAGATTTATACGGCACTTAGTGATAACCAGCTCAGGGAGTCTTATAACAATTTACACCCACGTGCACTGAAGAAGAATTAACATAGACTCAAGTGGAGGAGTAATATCGTGAGATCTAGGAAATCACTAATCGATCGCGTCAGGGCACGTGAAGTACTTGATTCGCGAGGCAATCCGACTGTAGAAGTAGAAATAGGTCTACTCAACGGGGTTCTTGGAAGAGCAATTGTTCCAAGTGGAGCGTCCACTGGAGCTCATGAAGCGGTAGAACTGCGTGATGGAGACATTTCAAGATATGGCGGGAAAGGCGTTCTCCAAGCTGTCGAAAACATTCAAAACAAGATAGCTCCCGCTATCAAAGGATGTGACGCCTCAGACCAAGCAGAAATCGATCAGATTCTTTTAGATCTTGATGGGACTGCTAACAAATCAGCGCTGGGTGCAAATGCACTGCTTGGAGTCTCACTTGCAACCGCATGGGCTGCTGCAAACTCTGAAAACACTCCGCTCTATCGATATCTAAATGATCAATCCACGTATGTTCTTCCCACTCCTATGTGTAATCTGCTTAACGGAGGTGCACATGCCAGCAACTCAACTGATTTTCAGGAATTCATGCTGGTACCTGTAGGAGCCAGTAGTTTTCATCAGGCGATCCAATGGATTGCGGAGATTTATCAAATTCTTAAGCGCATACTCGGTGAACGAAACTTAGCAACCACTGTTGGTGATGAAGGAGGTTTTGCGCCGATGCTTGAAAGTAATCAGGCTGCAATGGATCTCTTGATTGAAGCGATCGATCGTGCCGGGAAAAAACCAGAGAAAGATATTGCAATCGCACTCGATCCAGCGGCAACTGAAATATTCTCACCCGAAGAAAAATACATATTGAGTCGTGAAAACAAAATACTAACCGGTGCCGAAATGATCGATTTATGGGCTAACTGGAAGTCACTCTACCCAATTATCTCAATTGAAGATGGCCTTGCTGAAGATGATTGGTCGAGTTGGGTTATTCTAACAGAACGGCTGGGTACGGATACTCAATTAGTTGGTGATGACTTGTTTGTTACAAACCAGGAACGGCTACTACGAGGAATTAAACTCGAAGCCGGAAACGCGATTTTAATTAAGCCAAATCAAATTGGAACATTGACCGAAACGCTTGAAACAATAAAAACTGCTCAGCAAAATGGGTTTAATACTGTTTTATCTCATCGTTCGGGAGAAACCGAGGATCACACCATCGTTCATCTGGCAATAGCGACGTCATCAGGACAAATTAAAACGGGAGCTCCCGCCAGGGGTGAGCGAACAGCAAAATATAATGAACTCCTACGCATTGAAGATACTTTGGGTAAAAATGCGGTCTACCTGGGTGGTGAACCCTTTCAGTCAAAAAAGAGGAGCTGATTTTCTATGCCTCACTTGGGTAACGACGAACTACCGATAGCACATTCGCCACAGCGCGTTTCTGGTATGAAAGTACCTGACGGACTTCCTCTACCAGCCGAGCCAAATCTCGAAATTGAAACATCCAAAGATGCTTGGCGACAAACTGGATTTCTCATGAAAAAAGAATGGGATCTTATTCAATTAAGCTTAGATCTATCCACGGCTTTGGTTAAAACGGGCTATACGCCAAGTGCTCGCAGCATGATTATGGCCGGTTATGCATCGGTCTGGAGCAGGTCGCTTCTAACCCTATCTGACGCAGCCGGACTTGTTCGAGGAGGTAGTTATCAAACGGCAATGCCCTTAATTCGACAATCTATAGAACTTGCTGCTGCACACCGAGGACTTGTTGACGAAATTGATGAATGGAAAAGATGGACCCATGAGGCGTTTGCTAGTCACACAGAAACTAAATCTACCGAAATAGGTATAGGTGGGTATTTTGCTGGTTCCGTGATCGCTGAAGATCCTGTCATGAAGATTATTTATAGGGCCTCAAGTGATTTCGCACGCCCGAACTTTGGGCCAACATCTCTTTTCGTCGCGAATGAGGCATCCCATGAAAAATATCCGCTCCATTTCGCGGATAGAAGCTTCCACCTCGGTTGGGCTCAACTCCTATTGGGTTGGATTTTGAATGTGACTGGGCTCTTACTTGAGACTGGTCTCTCCCAAACACATGAGTTTCCAGCGGACGACATTTTGAAAACTGAAATAATTCAACATTTGGATAACTCTAGAGAAGTGACATCCGATGAAAACCAGTGTCGACTGAAAGAATGGACTGATAGTGACAATCGGAAACGTTATATTATCTCGAATTTCAGACGGCAAAGTACCGACGCTGCCATAAGACTTCTTATCTGAAAGATCCAGTTCAAACATTTAAAAGAAATGATCAGTTTAGATCGCAAGTAAGATGCGTAGCAGACAATTCAAAGCTAAGATTCGTATGTTGGTGATATCCGTGGAGGGCAAATATGGCAGTACGTGTCGGAATAAATGGTTTCGGGAGAACAGGTAGAACTGCTTTTCGATCATGGTGGGAAAACTGGTCCTCACACGGATTAGATGATATCGAAATAGTTGCTATAAATCGCGGACCAGCAGAGATTAGAGCGCATCTCCTAGCGTACGACTCAGACTATGGAAGATTCCCTGATCCAATTTCAACAGAAGATGACGTTATCAGGATCCGCGATCATACGGTTAAGGTTTTTAATGCGAATGCCCCAGAAACCATTCCTTGGCACGAAGCAGGTGTGGATATTGTCATAGAAAGTACTGGCCAATTTAAAACTGGAGATGAAGCTGCGGGTCATCTTAAACAAGGCGTTAAAAAAGTTATCATTTCTGCGCCTGCCAAATCGGTTGACTGGACTGTAATTATGGGAGCAAATCAAGCAGAATATGACGCGGCAAACCACAACGTCATATCAGCTGGATCCTGCACCACAAACTGCATAGTGCTTGCTGTGAAAGTACTGAATGACTCTTTCGGGGTAGAAAACGGATTAATGTCGACAATTCACGCATACACGGGTGACCAAAACCTTGTCGATAATTCTCATAAAGATCTTAGGCGAGCACGAGCTGCGGCCCTTAATATCATACCCACTTCTTCTGGCGCGGCAGGTGCAATTGGAGAGATTATTCCGGACTTGAAGGGGAAAATTGACGGATTTGCCTATCGGGTCCCTACGCCGACAGTCTCGGTCGTTGATCTTGTCACAAAACTTAGCAAATCCCCGTCCTCAGAAAATATCAATGATGCTTTTTTAGAAGCTGCCAATAGTGATTTAAAGGGGTTCCTATATTACGAATCAAATGAACTCGTATCATCAGACTTCAAAAAACACTCAGGATCAGCTATACACGATGCAGCGTCTACGATGGCAGTAGACGGAGGCAATCTCACTAAAACAGTGACATGGTACGACAATGAATGGGGTTATTCTTGCAGGTTGATTGATGTCGCGAGATTGATTGCAGCGGGTGGGCTATAACTAAGTAATATTTTCTGGGATTCGTATCTAGGCTTTCAATTTAGCCTTATTCCGCAGACCACTTACCATAAAGATGCGAAACGTTCATAGCATTGCGCTCGGATTCAGGCCATTTTTTAAATTCACCTACATCTACACGTTGCATAGCCTTCTGAACAGTTACACCAGAGTCAAACATCTGTCTAGTTTGATTTCGAATTACTTCGAAATATTCTCGCATGTCAGCAATCTCAGCTTTGCCTCCTATAGGCCCGTGACCTGGTATTACCATTTCCGTGTCTGACATAATTAAAAAATCACAGATATCCATCCAATTCTCCATATCACCTCGGCAGAGTGGCGTCGAATAAAAGAAACATAAATCACCAGAAAATAAAATTTTCTGATCATCAAATAGCACTAATGAGTCACCTGTAGTGTGTGCGGGCCCCTGATGTCGAAGTTCAAGTGAAAGTTCTCCGTGGTGCAAAGTCAACGACCTATCATAAGTAATATCTGGAAGTGGCGAATCAACTTCCTTAAGTTCTTCCCACCAGGCATCTTGAATCCATCCAGGTTTCTCACCTCGTGGCGGATTCTTGCAAGCAGCTTCAATGGCTAGCTTTCGTGCATGGATCATCTCTAATCGAGAGTTCTTATGGGCAACAATTTGAGCTCCCTCAATGAATTGATTTCCATTGGTATGATCCGCATGAGAGTGAGTATTAATCAATTGTCGAAAAGGAGCGTCAGATATTGATCGCATACCTTGTATGAATTTCCGTGTCATCGATGGTGCCATTAGAGCATCTATAACGAGCAGGCCGTCATCCCTACCATCGACAAATCCTGCGTTACTTACTCCCCATCCACCATCCCATTGAAGATATGCGTAAATTCCATCGCCCAGCTCCCTGAGTCCCGTTTCGAATTGTGGCATCTCCTTGTATGGCATACATCATCCCCAAAACAACTTTCGCTCTTAACCGCGCGGTAACCCTAACCCTCGAGTCGCAATAATGTTTCTTTGAATTTCACTCGTGCCGCCCGCGATAGTCGCACTAACTGCGCTCAGATACGCACTGGCAGCCCGTCCACTCAATGCCTCAGGTCTGCTCTCATCCCAAAGCGTTCCATACAAACCAAAAAGCTTGATGGTAGTAGCTGCAATCTTTTGATTAAGCTCTGTGGTAAAAAGTTTAGACATAGACGCCTCATGATTTGGAACCATGTTATTCATTTGAATCGTGTTATTGCAGTACGAAAATAGGCGAGCTATATCCGCCTCCATCCAGCGATCGGCGAAGCCCAATCTCCAATTCTTAGACTTACCAACTACAGTCTCATTTGCATCTAATTTACTAGCGGTTTTTAACAAACCTTCTAGTCTGCGTTGAGTACCAACGGAGTTACCAATGCCCGACCGTTCATAATCCGTCAAAGTCATCCCAACGTACCAGCCTCTGTTCTCTTCGCCCAAACGATTCTCAACGGGGACACGTACGTCCTCGAAAAATACCTCATTAAAGCCTTGGGAATCAGCCATGTTCGTCAATGGCCTAACCGACACACCTGACGAATCCATCGGAAACATCAACATTGATATTCCTCGATGCTTGGGAGCATCACCGTCTGTTCTTGCAAGCATATACATCCAGTTTGCGTGTTGCGCGCCACTGGTCCAAATTTTCTGACCATTTAACACATACTCGTCGCCATCACGAACGGCGCGAGTTTGCAGAGAGGCTAGATCGGATCCTGAACCCGGTTCGGACCAACCTTGGCACCAGATAGACTCTCCTTGCAGTATTTTAGGAAGATGTTCGGTCTTTTGTTCATCAGATCCATGGATCATCAAAGTTGGACCCAACATCATTACGCCGAATCCTCCTTCGTTAGAGAGTCCATTTTCTGCTAGTTCTTCGTTCAGAATGAATTGCTCGTTAATTGAAAGACCTGCGCCACCGTATTCTTTTGGCCAAGCAGGGGCGATCCAGCCATTTGCAACCAGGGCACCACGCCAGTCCTTTGTTCGTTCTCGCGCATCTTTAGACCAACCAGACTCGTCGCCTTGATCCTCTGATTTCTGTGGGCGATTATCTGTAATAAATGACCGAACTTCCTCGCGGAAAATCGCCTGATCTGGACTATCCTTTAGTTCGACCATCGTTGTACCTCACTCCTTTAATTCCTATACCAATATCATAATCTAGATTGATCAATAGAATTCTTAAAACTCTGATTAAACGAAAAAAGCCACCGTAGGTTTTACCCTCGGTGACTTTTCCCGTTTAATCGCAATTTATATCTATGTTCGTGTTAACCACGCAAACTTTTGTGGCTTCTTCTTAGCATCTGGCGCAAGTGGCACGTTTATCAAAGATGGGCCATCTAACTTGAGTGCCGCATCAATACACGCATCTAACTCTTCCGAATTATTTGCATTGAATCCCGTCCCGCCTAGGCCTTCCATCATAATGTCATATCGAGCAGCAAAGTTCATAGCACCGGCTGGCAAGTAACCAGACTCAGCTCCTGCAAAATTCTCAGGATCGTTTCCACCGATACCACCATTATTAAAGACAATCCAAGTAATCGGCAGGTTATGCCTTACGGCAACCTCACACTCGGTTCCTGCAAAGCCAAACGCCGCATCACCTTGCAAACAGATAACACGCTTACCTGATTGAACTGCCGCTGCAATCGCAAACCCATGACCAAGTCCCATTGACCCGTAAGATGAGGCATCTAATCTAGTGCGAGGTTGCATTTGGTTAACCACAGTTCGCGAAATATCCATAGTGCTCGCACCTTCAGAAACAAATACGATGTCGTCGGGTAAGCGTTCATCAATAGAACGTAGCGCTCGATAATATCCTAGTGGAGAACTCTCCTCTTGTTTCATTCCTTCAACTGTCTCTAAATTCTCACGAACTTTCGCCCCAACCTCATTAAGCCACTCAGAATCTTGTGGGAATTGCCACGGATCTCTGTCCAACACATCGATCATTTGCCCAAGAGTAAGCTTGGCATCTCCAACCAGTGCAACCTCAGTGGCCACATTCACGCCAATCTCTTCTGGGTTGAAATCTAATTGGATAACACGCACATCCTCTCGGAATCTTGGAGGTAAACCAAAATGCAGCATCCAATTCAAACGCGCTCCAACCAAAACTATCAAATCAGCATTTTGGAGTATGAATGATCGAGCTGCAGCAGCTGACTGTGGGTGATCATCTGGAATGATTCCCTTGGCCATCGGCATTGCCAAGTATGGAACACCTGTACGCTCTACAAATTCTCGCATCTCAGCCGCAGCATCAGCATTATTCACGCCTTTTCCAAAAATGACTAAAGGTTGCTCTGCTGTTTTAATAGCAGCTATCGAGGCTTCGACGTCAGCAGGATCAGATAATGTTTTCCTTGGCGAAAGCACCTTCGGTGCCCAGACAACTTTGTCCTCATCGAAGGAATTCTGAATAATATCACCTGGCAGATCAAGGTATGCAGGTCCAGGGGTACCATGAGTAGCCTTTTTTATTGCCTCGGCAATATAGATTGGCA
>CAVODE010000071.1:0-9348 GCA_963694535.1 Dehalococcoidia bacterium | reverse complement strand
ACTTCCCTGGCCCAATAGGCGGGGGGAGTTGGTCTAAGCGTCTAACGCTTTGATATAATTAGATTAGGCTCGGTTCAAGTTTCGTCGGTGTTACACGCGATGTTACTAAGATTTCATGCTCGAATTTTGAAAGATTGGGAAGCAACTTGTCAGTACCGCAGGGAGTTGTCTGCAAGAAGTTTAGAAAGCACAGAGAATACAAAGGAGTAATCATGTCAACTAAAGGGCCAGAAATGAATCGTCGAGGCTTTATTGCTGCGGGAGCTGGGGCAATGGCTCTCGCTGCTATTACCCGCTCAGCTAGTGCAGCGGAACTAACAACTGATGAGCAGACTAATGTTGAGCTCGTCAACGAATTTTGCGCGACTTGGCCTAGTCATAATCTCGGCGCCATTATGGGTTTTTTTGCTGACGACAGTGCGTACCGGATGACGGAGACGACGGAACTGGCAGATGGCCGTGATGCCGTATCAGCCCGCATCCAGACAATCATTAACAACGTCGATAGATTCGAGGTGCTAGACACTTTTGCACGAGGGCCGATGGTAATTAATGAGCGAATTGACTATTTCTCAGATTTCACAATCAAGACTTGGCACGGCGTTGGTGTGTTCTTTATCAGGGATGGGAAAATCGTGGATTGGTACGACTACACTATAAAGATGGACCCGGCCTGATGTGCCAATAAAACCAAAACCGATACTCGGTAGAAACTACCCTACTCGCCTAATACCTGCTGCCAAGGAGGACGGTAGGGCACGCGGCGGCCTAATACAAACTTGACCGAATTAGAAGGCAGAGCATCTGCTAGAGTAGTCAATATTGTGGAAATGCAGGGAGATTTACGAGGCTTTCGGGGGAAGCAAGATAATATTTCATGCAAAGGGGGCATAGACTTGGATGGAGATAGCTTTTATCCTAATTATTACTCAAAAGAGGAGGCGGAGACAGTCGATGCAATTGCCTTTGAACAGATTCAGTGATTATCTAAATTCATAATGTCCTAGATTCAAGAGTAAGGCCTAACTAACCTTAACCGCTCAATTAAAGCTATAAAATTTATTGGCGTAAAAATAATGAACGATTTAAAAGTAAAAAACATTGTGATACTGGGCGGTGGAACAGCAGGCTGGATGACGGCCAACGTGTTACAAAAAAAGTGGCAGCACCTTGGGATTAGCATCACCTTAGTTGAATCTGCTGATATCGGTATTATTGGAGTTGGCGAGGGGTCTACTCCAATGCTAAAAGCTTTTTTGGATTCATTGGATATAAGTGAGTCTGAGTGGATGCCGGAATGCAATGCAACCTATAAAAATGGCATAAGTTTTAAAAATTGGTCAACGGTTTCTGGTTATGAAGAGTATTTTCACCCTTTCCCCTGTGGTCTTGATTCACTAACATTTAATTATCTTTACAATAATGCAGCTCTTCGTCGAAAAGGGGTTGATGTCATAGCCAATCCCAATCGTTTTTCCTTAATGGCAAGTTTGACAGGGAAAAAATTGGCACCAATCCCATCAAAAAACTTTCCATTTCACTTTCAATATGGCTATCACTTTGATTCCATATTGCTTGGGAAGTTTCTGCGGAAAAAAGCTGTAGAAAGTGGCGTTAATCACATTCAGGGAACTGTCGAAAGCGTTGAACAACATTCGAATGGTGATATAACTTCCTTAAAACTTAGTAATGAACAAACGTTGGCTGCTGATTTTTTCGTAGACTGTTCCGGTTTCGCTTCAATTCTTCTGGAAAAAACTTTAAAGGTTCCTTTTATTAGTTTCGCAGATAACCTTTTTAACGATTCTGCAATTGCACTGCCGACGACAATTGATACACATATACCATCAGAAACTTTGTCGACGGCACTAACGAATGGCTGGGCATGGCAGATACCGCTGACTAATCGTTTTGGCAACGGGTATGTTTATAGTTCGCAACATTGTACTCAAGATGAGGCTGAGAAAGAGCTAAGAGCACATTTGGGGGTTTTGGATAGTGATATCGAAGCTCGTCATCTAAAAATGAAAGTTGGCAGAGCGCAAGAGTCTTGGCATAACAATTGTGTGGCTGTTGGTCTTTCTCAAGGTTTTATAGAACCATTGGAAGCAACAGCTATACAATTTATATATGCCACGATTGAGCAATTTTCCATAGCATTTGAGGAAGGTGGATTCACCAACCAACATAAGGATGAATTTAACCAACGCATGAATATGAATTTTGAAGGTATTCGAGACTACATAGTTCTACATTATAAGACTAATTCAAGAAGTGATAGTCAATACTGGATAGACAATCGAGAAAACAAGAATATTTCGAACAACTTGAAGGCGATGCTTGATTGCTGGTACAACGTAAAAAACTTGGAAGCTGAATTGAAGCGTCTTGATATTGCAACTTATTATACACATAGGTCTTGGAACTGCTTGCTCTCTGGGATGGGACTATTTCCAGCCAAAGAAAACCTAACTTCTGCGGATGCGGAGAAAGCTCAATCTGACTTGGAATTTGTTGATAATTTTATCGATTGCTGTTCTATGAATTTTACACCTCATGAAGAAATGCTTATGGGAATAGCAAAAGAATAAGAGCTACCTCAATTAGTGCTCACGGAGTGCTAGAACTTCTGTGTAAGTTCTGTAACTTGCGGGAAAATGCTGTGCTCTCGATGAGAGCATCATGAAATCATCGCTTGAAGCAAGTTAGCCTGTCGACACTTTGTGGATAGTTAACTACATTATTACCTGCATTTTTCTTGTATATCGGTCAACCAATAATTCGCATAAGTCTTTAGCAGGGGGACATTGCATAATCTAGCGTGATTGCCCAAGAGCCATAATCCTCGTAGGCTGGCGGCCTATTGCTAATTGCAAGAAAGACAAATTTCACCTACCTTGGGAATTTTGGTTACATTTTCTTGTACGAAGGAGCGGTAATCTGCATCTTTACCCACATCTCATGATATTTTGTGAAATTAGATTCTTTAGCTCTTGACGACTCGTACTGTCGGTTTTAGGATAGACCGGTAGTTAATCCATAGTTAATAGCGCACTATTGTTTGAAAGCCCTACACAGGGGGTTAACAAACGCCGTATAGGTCGTACGATTTTGATGATTAACTAATTTATTGCTCTCGCTTATGCGATGCAATAAAGCTAAAAATAAAATACCTACACCCATGGGAGAGATTTATGAAGGTCAACAGAAAACCCGGGCATCCCGGATTTCAGCGCAAATTATTGTGCGCAGCAATTTCAATGTCGTTGCTACCCATAGCGGGAACAGCACTGGCACAAGATGAAGACGCAGTGGAGGAAATTATTGTAACCGGCTCGTTCATTCGTAGAACCGAAGGTTTTCGGTCCGCATCCCCATTGACGCAGTTATCACTCGAAGACATCGCTGCCCAAGGTACGCCCAACATGGGGGATGTTATCCACAACCTGAGTTTTAACCAGGGCTCGTCGATTTCGTCCAATATCACTCCGGGTTCCGGTGGTACTGAAACCTCGATAAATATCCGTGGTCTCGGTGCCAGTGCTACACTTAATTTAGTAGATGGTAAGCGCGTTATCGATGGCAACGTAAATCAGATGCTGCCTCAGATCGCCATTCAACGTCTCGACATTGTTGTGGACGGCGCTGCTGCACTTTACGGCTCACAAGCGGTGGCTGGTGTTGTTAACTTCGTGCCTATCAAGTCCTATGACGGATTCAAGGTTGAAGTTTTTAACATGCAAACTGACGCAAGCGACTCTTATCAGGAACAGATGTACAGTTTCTTATGGGGTACTGAGGTCGGGCCAATTGACATAGTAACTTCCGGTCAATGGCGGGATAATTCTAACCTGCTGTGGAGCGATCGATCGGAACTGTACAACGCTGGTTTCAACTACTCTTCTTCGGGTAACCCTGGACAGTACTCTGTGCCACAGCGTGATGCGAGTGGCATGCTCACCGGAGCCAGCAGCCGTCAGGGCGACCTAGGTTGCGGCGTCATGGCAGATCAAGTAGACGCAACAGCTTCTGGTGCTGGAGTTCGATCCAACCCTAACGGTAGTTTGGGCTCGAATAACACCTGTTACATGGACTTTGGTCAATGGTGGGAATTGCAACCTAAGAATCAGCAGGCCGTGTTCTATGCCAATGCCAATTATGAAGTCAACGACGACCTGACCTTGAATGCGCAGCTCAACTGGAACAGCATGACCTATCAAGGTCAGGAATCTGCTGCTAACCCCGGTGGACGCGTAGACGAATTACCTATGCTTCGTGGTGAACTGCCAGGTAACCCTTACCGCGCAAAGGATGCCAATGGTAATCCATTGTTTGCAGCCGATTTGAACGGGGATACCCTGCCGGACAGAAATGCCGCCGGAGTGGTGCAACTGGACCCTAGTGGCATCCCATTTAACGAAGACGTTAACTTTAGTGGCTGGCGCCCCTTCGGTAAGTCACAGACGTCTTCTGCGGGCCATAACAGCAACGGCAGCTTCCCTGGCTTTTATAGAGAAAGTTCCTTCCGGATTGCCCTCGATGCGGATTTCGCTGTCCCCTTCATAGATGGTTGGAGGGGTGCGGCCTCGGTTATGTGGTCCCAGGAAAAAAATATGGGCCGTGATAACAACCAGAGCTTCTCTGCCATCAGTCAGGGTTTGAATTGTGACACCCTAGGTCCAGTAGATGAATGTTTCAACCCATGGGCAGTCAATCCTGATGTGCTTAGACCGTACACTAACTCGCAGGCAGTAGCTGATTCGATATTCCCCACTCAATTACTCCGAAGACGCACAGATTCTTCGATCTACACTGCGGACTTGGTATTTAATGGTGAGGTGTCGCTAGGCAACTTTGAATTGCCTGGAGGACCGATTGGCATGGCTGTTGGCCTCCAGCGCCGTGGTAATGGCTTTGATTGGATTCCTTCCAGCCTGTACCAGAGCGGAGACCTCTATAACGGTCAAGCGGACCAGCCGGCTAATGAGACGAGAACCGTCGATGCCTATTTTGTCGAGCTGGCAATCCCGATTCTCGATAATCTGGAACTCACCATGGCGGTCCGCGATGAGTCTTATTCAACCGGCCAGAGCTCAACCGATCCGAAGTTTGGTATCGTCTATAGCCCTATGGAATGGCTAACTCTGCGCGGTACCAAGGGCACAGCGTTCATTGCGCCGAGTCTGAACGACTTGAACGCACCGGAACGCTGTAACTTGAGCAACATAGATGATCCAATGTCCACTTTTTTCGCCTATGCACGTCGTTGCCAAGCAGGTAATCGCTTGCTGACGCCGGAAATTGCTGATACTCAGAGCTGGGGTATTACAGTCGAGCCAATCGATAACCTGCGTATTGATCTGGACTGGAGCCAGACTAATTTCTCTGACCGTATCGTGAGTATCGATCCGCAGCAGTTGCTGTCTCTGGATTACTTTAACTGGTCAAATGCTAATGGTGTAAGCGACGGTCGAGAGCCTACAGTAGCCGAACTGACTAGCTGGGTTGCCTCAGGACGACAGGATCCGCGTATTGTTCGTGCAGCCAACGATGCGACGCAGATTCTGCGGGTTACCGTCGGTCAATCTAACGCTGCTATGAATAACGTGGAAGCCTACGACCTGAAGGTTAGATACCAGTTTGACCTTGATGCACTAGGTTTCAACGATATTGGTTCCATTAATGTGAACTTTAATGCTACTAAGATCGATAAGTGGGAATACCAGAAGTTCGCGACTGATTCGGTGAGCTCGCCTTTGGGCAAGCGAAATCGATTCCTCGGTGAAGCGCCACCTCTGCCAGAACTAAAGGCTAACCTACAATTAAGTTGGGTTAATGGTAACCACAGTGTCGGCGTTAACGCACAATATATCGACGAAATTGAGTATGATGGATACAACTGGGGTAGTTCATTCTTCAACCAGTTCCCATACTTCACGGGGTTCGATATCAGTGAGAGAGACACGCTGCGAGCAAGTACAACCACGGACGTTACTTACAACTACCGTGGACTTGAATTTGCTGGTTCTACTTTAGACTTGACGTTCGGAGCTCGAAATGTGTTCGATCGAATGCCACAGCGAGTGAATGACTTCGCTGGCATGGAGTCGACTCTTTATTCAGCACGTGGCCGTATGCTCTATGGCAGGATAACAATGGAGTTCTAAGTCAGGCTCTTGTAGAACAAAAACGGCTCCCTCTTACGAAGGAGCCGTTTTTTTTTGACTCGGGACATTTGATTAAATTTGGATAACCCAGGTTAGGATATCGATATCATCTGCATGATGATTGAGATCTCGATTAACCACACTACATCTCAATGTAAAACTCGTATTGTTATTAGCGGAAGTGACACTGGAATTAAGTCGGTATCGAGAATTGCCATTGACGACATCAACCAGCTCCAATAGCCCTAGGGGATCAAAATAAAAACAGCTAACATCGATAAAGCTGGGCTCGAAAACAGAGAGATCTGCGTAAACTTGCTCTACAGATGAATTTATCAGGACCTCATCGTAAATAAAATCTGCTAAGAAAGGAACTGCCGGCACAACAATCAAAAAAGTTTCTCCCAAGAACCGGGGTGCCTTATAGACCCTCGACTCTGCGCTGAGAACAGAGAAATCAATCGGGCCCTGCCCTCCCAAGTTGGCTTGTAACTCTAGCGTGTAATATCTATTTGAGAATACCGCCGCATCAACATCTACTTCTGCCGAATTAGTTGAGTAAGTGGCGGTAGAGCCATCGTTGGAAACTTTAAGTGTATCCAGGCAACTATTGGGTATCTTCGTGAACTCTTGCAATGGCTCTTGTAGGCGAAAAATTTGATTAGCTTCATCATCACCGACAAAGAGCAGATTCAGCGCAAAAGCTGGTGAGAATCCTGGCAGGCTATTGCCCATCTCATCTTCTAGAACAACGCAGGGAATGCGGAGAGTCAATGCAGCACTGTCGAATTGGCTGCGAGCCAATCCACTCCAGACATTTTCCTGGGCATTTAGCTGAGAATAGGGCAGTGCCGTAAACAATACACAACCCATTATCGTTGTGGGATTAAAGGCGAAACCACCTGTTGATGAATGTCGAGTTTTCCCAGTTTTCATATTATTTTATTGTTGCCTGTTGCAAAAATTTAGATTGATACCTGATTGTACAGTCTACTAGATCAGTGAATTTGGCCATTCAAATAGCTAGATATTCGGATAAACCTAGATCGCTCTACCCACTATTTCCAATCCTTAGAGCCAACGATTATTGCGAGGATAATCCAAGTGCTAAGGGTAGGAAATCCAGTTCTTAGCAACGACCAAATAGAAGCGCCTGTAAGTCCTATCTACCTAATTCTTCGAGGTGGGCTTTTAAGTCTTGCAAAACTAACAAGGCTTCAGCGAAGGATGAATATTTTTTCATCAGCTCCGCATAAACTGCGTTCATTTCATCCGTTTCAATCTTTACGTGCGTTTCCAGAGATTGCAGTTCGGCAACACCCGAAAAGCCATATTTAAAATTATTAATCTCTCGGCTGCGTGCCTCTGTAAGGAACACCGGTTCACAGACTCGCTGGGGAATTCTGGTTCCTGTGAGGGCAACTTGGCGGCAGACAATATTTAATTTTTTGTTGCCATTGTTTGCATTGTAAAAATTAAAAATATCAGTTTCAACGCGGATAATTTGAGATCTAACTGCCGATCTGGAAAGTTCACCGATGACAATGATCTCCTCTATTTCAGATTTATCTGCGGCCTGTCCCAACGCTAGTCGGGAAACAGTAACTAAAAATAAAACCAGTGACAGCTTCTTCATGTAGCACCTATTTTAGGTTTGAAAACGAATTATTGAGGCGTATTCGCCCCTCCTCCAATGTTCAGGGTTCTGTTCAGGAAGCCCGCGTCTTGCTGAGCCTCCTCCTGCATTCGCTCGCGTTGAGCAACGGTCATACAAATGAACTGGGGAATATTCGTACCTATTACCTGTTCACGGCTGCAGACTAACTTGTCATTGTCAGCAACGACAGTAGCATTATAGGCAACAACATCGGCTTGGGTGCGAATTCTAGGAATCCCATCATCTTCGTACAAGCCCTCGCAAGCTGTGAGTGCAGCGACCAATGTCAGTAAACCCAGGGGCTTTATAATCGTATCTTCCTCAAATTAAGCATCTACTGTGCTTCTCAATCTGTGCCCCATCTCTTCTTTCGTGTCTGGACAGTAGCTGATCTTGAAGCTCAAACGTAGACATAGTGGGTGTCTAGAACGTGATTATTACTAAAAAATTCTGCTTGAATTCTACGCGATTCCAGTAGGTAGAGCGAGTTTTCTGCATGAGGCTTTTAGACTATTTTTTATGCAAATTTGGTTTGTTTACAATAATCTCAATAAATTAGTTTCATTTCCTATTTTTGAACAGTAATGAGAGTAGATGGAGACTGGGTAAATCTTATCTAGACTCGTGGGGGAAATGCATCCAGCCGGTAATGATATATTTTTCGCCCGAGTTAACAATATTGCCCAGATGAGCATGGGTCCATTCGGCGGGCCAAATCAGAGTCTTCCCTCTTTCCGGCTGAACTTCCATGTTTTGATGAACGAATGTTGTTGAGCCGCCATCTTCAACATCATTTAAATAAGTCATAAAGGCGAGGACTCTGAAAGAATTTTGTATTGATGTCCGCTCGGTGTGGGGCAGTTTGAAGTGACCGCCCGGTAAGTATTTTTGAATGTTGAAGGAGCCAATATCTGTTTGCGGCATTGTCGAAGCCAAGAACGGAAATTCCTTTAAATAGTCTTCATAGCAAGCATACAAACAGTTTATATATTCTTTAACCGGCTTGTACTCAGGTAAATCCAGGTCTCTCGGGTTCACCGAAATATCGATGGAATTCTTTGCTTCAAGATTCACTCCTCCGGCAGACTGACCCGGTTCTTGTTTTTCTTCATGCGCTGCAAAAAAACTGACTAGTTCATCACATAGTGAATTCTGTTCAATATTCCAACTGCCAATAAAATGTGGACTTGAGCCTTCCATATTTATGCTGATCATTTCGTCTGCCCATGAATAATCGATACACCTTTCGAAATATCGAAAGATACAACACCGAACGATTCTTGTCTCAGTTGCAGGCCTTCTCTTAAGTTGCCGAGCGCTGCCACGGCATTGCCTTTAAATCCTGCCACATCCAAATTGTCTGGGTCGATTTTTGTCGCACGATCATAAGTTGCTAGGGCTTTGTCGAACTCCTTAAAGTACATCTGAATATCTCCCAAATTGATATATAGTCTAAATTTGAAATTGCTGTCTTCCTTTGGTTCTTCAGGTCGCCAGGGATCGAGATCCACAGCATTGCCAAAA
>CAVODE010000070.1:0-9491 GCA_963694535.1 Dehalococcoidia bacterium | reverse complement strand
CCTGCCTCTTCGCCACAGATCCTGTCTAACTCCCAAATCAATGGGACTAAGGGGTGTCCTGTCTTATTCAATCCGTCATATATATTTTGGAGATTCAACAATTCGAGTTTTGCTTTTTCAGATATAACAGTAGCGGCCTCGACTGGAATTATTCCTTGACTCGCCTGCGCTCGGGCAAGTGCCGCCTCAACATCCAAATAGGACTGAAATAGATTGGACTCACTAAATATTCCACTGACTGACGTACTGCCGTTATCCCCAAAAGACGTGTTTTCTTTCATTTATCTCCTCCTCAATCTTTGACATTGGATTATTAGAGCGCAAACGCCCAATCCATTTTATTAGTTCGTCTTTGTCTAGGCTCTTAATCATGCAGGGAGTGTAACCAATTTCTCCCAGAAATTTCGTATAAGAGGGGTACCCCAACACAGGGAGCAAGAGGTGATGGTTCTCGGTGTAGTGGCAGATGCCCTGAATGGGGCCGAAGCCCCACAAAAGGCCTTATTACTTAGGCGCTTTAGCTGCTTTCTTGAATCTAACGAACGCACTTGAACATGTGATCGCTTAGATTTGCTTACCGTAAGCCCTAAGGCATGGCAGGGTTGTCATCAATTATTTGCAGAACTTCGAGAAGCTGAAGAATTCCAACTAGCCCCACAAATAGCATTACTCCTAGAAATACGAATGTCGCAAAGGCAAACGCCATCTTTTTAAGCATGTTGAAAGTGTACCCAATTTCTCACAGAGATTTTGTATAAGAGGGGTACCCCAATAAAACCGGAGGGGGTGGCAACGCCCGATCTGCATCCCTACTATTTAAGACATGGCTGAGAAAGAATCTAGCTTCACCGGACGACGAATCTATGTGGTAGGAAATACTTGTTCTGGGAAGAGCACAGTCGGGCGCGAAATTGCCAAGAAAACAGATATCCCCTTCGTCGAACTCGACGAAATTAATTTCTTACCGAACTGGGTTGGCCTCAGTGAACACAACCCAAGACTATTTCAAGCAAAGATTATTGAGGCTACCAAGTCTGACTCTTGGGTAATCGCTGGTTCGTACGGAGATCACATACGAGCTACAGTGTGGAAAGACATCAACCTAATAGTATGGTTAGACCTTCCCATACCCACCATACTCGGAAGACTAGTAAGAAGATCGTGGCAGCGGTGGCATACACATGAGCTCTTATGGGGGACGAATTATGAAAACTTCTTCAAGCACCTCAAGATATGGAGCAATGACTCACTGCTATTTTGGGCCGTTACTCAGCATGCCAAAAAAAGAACAGAGATGTTAGCCACCATTACTAACAATCCTGGATTAGAAATTGTGCGGCTGCGATCCAGCAAGGAAGTTGACTCATTTATGAGATCTTTTTTGTGATTTTCGGATATTATCTCGGCTGCTTTAGCGGAAATAATTTCCTGACTCACCTGAACTCTAGCTAGTGCACCTTCCATATTCAAATATGATTGAAAAAGATTGGATTCATTGAATATTTCATCTACCTCGGTCTGCTAATCACCAGCCAAACAACACTTACTGTTGGTCCTTACAAATCTCTGCCCCTCTTGAAGTTCTTAGATTTTTCAGCCGCTTCTTTCCAAGTTTTTAATTCATCTTGAGTAACTGTTTCCCAATAGTTAAACCCCCACTCACTTTTTTTTTGAGTAGGTTTCTTTTCATCTTCATTAGTCTTTTCTTCTTTACTCATGCTGGGAGTCTAAGGGTTTAATTATTGGCTGACAGATTGCAAAGTTCCAACACTAGCCTGAGATATTAGATCGCACCTAAGTGTCGATTGCCTTTAAACCACAATGTGAACCCAGTTACGGTTAATACTAGAGTTGCTCCAGCAAAAATCCACATAGCCATCACGAATCCAAACTGATCCATTGTCCAGGCTCCGCCAAATATTGAAGTAGCTATTACAACTGACATCGCGGCGTTTGCAACTGAGAGAATAGTCGCTCGATTAGACTGCAAAGTTCTTTCCGCAAGGTACTGATTCACATGTGGCTCAATCACCGGAAGAAATAATGCTGGCAAAATACATATTGGGAACAACCACAGATGTGTTCCCGTTGAAAGAACAAACGCCGTCGCTGAGGTGAAAGATGCCAGACCAAACCATTTCGGTAATGAGAGGAAATGTATGGCTCGACCAGCCCATATGGACGAAAATCCCATCAGTCCAAAAATCAAGGCCATCCACCAACCGAATTGAAAAGTTGGTAAACCATAATTTGAGAGTGTCTGAGGCAAGGTAAGAAGCAAAATCGCAAGTGACATCTCAGGAATTGCTTTCAGACAAATGATGCCAGCCACACTCGGACTAGCCAGTATGGAAATCGTGGATTTAAATCCGACGGCGTTCGAATTTTCTGTGGAGAATTCTTGAGTACTTGGTTCAATCAGGAACATTGATACACAAATAAGGACTAGTCCGAAAAGGGCAGTGAGAATAAACGGGACTGACAAGGGAGTCCAAAGCAATAGAATCGGCCCGAGTGCCGTCGTCATCGCGATTACTAGGAAAGCTCCTGAGTTAAGAAATCCTTCATATTGAGCATATTTTTCAGCCACTCGTTGTTTTTTCAACGTTTCGAAAAGAAATGCCGTATCGGTTCCGGAAATAAAGCTGTCACCCAGTCCCCAGATCAAATAGGCAGAGAGTAAAAGAACAGGGCTAGCTGAGAATCCAAATACTAAGAAACCCAATGTGAATAAAAAAGAGCCCGCAACAAGTGACCGCTTCCTTCCCCATCTGTCAGTAATTACGCCAGTAGGAATTTCAAGTGCAATAATAAATATCCACCAGGCAGCCTCAAAGGCGAGCACTGTTCCCAAGCTCAACCCTCTCTGCTCGATGAGATAGACAGACCAAATTGCTTCTCCCAATGAGGCCCATCTGAAGATCCACCAAAGTGAAAGGAGACGCAAACCATGTAGTTTCTGTTTAATGTAACTAGGCCTTTGTTATGTTGAATGGATTGCGGCTAACAAGGCGCCAGTCACCATCCTTGTTACCAACAGTGAAAATTGCATCAAATGTCTGCATCAATGATCCGTCAGCGAATAGTCGACTCGCACTTATCAGGTATGCAATCTTCAGACTATCTTGAATAACTATCTCGAAAGAATTCAGCGTACAGGTACTCCCTACCCAGTCAGGGAGATACTGCTCCCAAACATCGGACATATATTCGGGAATGTTGGACTCATCAAATCTCCGATCTGAAAAGTCGGATACGACAATCTGGTGCACGGGTGGATGAATTGTGTCCCGATATTTCTTTCGCTTACTAGCGCCAATCGCGTCTACTGCATCTCTTAGCGCCTCTTCAGCTGTTGCAGCCATAATAATTCTCTCCTCCCAGCAACCCGCGGGCTCACCAAAAACTATTAGGCAGACGGTCATGGCCCAAAATTAGATTGAGCTCACGACGAGGTTACACTCAGTTATAAATTATTCTGAACTTTTAAGGCTTAGAATTCCGCTTAGCGTAAGCAAAGCAAAAATCGCCAATGGCACTATTATTATCGGACCACCAGTGTCATAATTGTTTGACGATCCATACGTCAGCCAAACTACTACGGTTCCTATCATGCTCACGCCTAAAAGAGTCGTCATTCTCGCTCGAGCTAAACCTGAAGTGAAAAGAGCAATTCCGGCCGCTAAAATAGATAATATGCACATCATGATTGACATATTTGTCTCGTAAAATGCGTCATGTGCGCCTGTATTATCGCTACCCCATCCCATCTCAGCGACGGACTGGCCATCAACTAGTCCTTGTCCTGCACCAACAAAAAGATTTAAGCCAGCAAATATCCATAGCCAAATCACCGGATTCAATATCCTTGTCATACAATCCTCCAATTGCTCCTGTGCACTTTTGCACTTTTGCACTTTTGCACTTTTGCACTTTTGCACTTTTGCACTTTTGCAGATCCTAACTACATCCAAGAGAAATTACGACCCTCGTCAATTCGTTCGATTAGGTCTCAATTATTATTGACCCCAGAAACCTAGATCTTTTCGATTTTGAACTAAATCCCTTACCGGTAAAACCTCAACTGGTCCCTTCGCGAGATGAAAATCGAAAAGCAATTCAACAGCCTCAAACGTCTCGGCTTCGACAACCGCAAAAATACGATGTTGAACTGGATAACCCCAAACACCAAGTACTGTTACGTCGTCATTACCTTCTACCCAGGACGTTGCACCTTGTGCACTCTCTTCCCAAGTTTTAGTTACCACGCCATTTTCGACTCGGCCACAGGTGGTGTGGTCGTGCTCAGCGATTATATGGAAAATCATAGTCCGTTACCTCTATCTTTCGTTAGACCCTATTTATTCCGTGATCTATAACATAATTCTCTCGGTAAAAGAGTTAAAATCTAACCACTACACTTATATATAGATATTTATGAGAGGAACTGCATTCAACGAAAAACAGGGTAATCATTATGAAAGAGAAAGTTAGAGATAAAACCCGAGACAATCTCAATCAGGACCTTAATTTTATTGGCGTCAAAACCGGTCTGGCTGAACGAGACCATGAAAGAGAAAGCGTCGAAAATTCCTGGCACCAACGGTCGCTCGGTGTGATTAATGTTGCCGAAAGCTCAATTCCTTGGATAAATGTATTAAAGCGAGATGGCGACGGAAAAAATCCGCCCCGATGGTGGATGGTGTTCGGTATCCCAGACGATCGGTCATCAGAAATTCACCAGCGCACTGAAATTAAAACAATTAGAAAAAAATCATTCCCGCTATTTGGTAAGATAAAAGATGTAACCTGGAAAGGCGAAGATGACGGCCTCGGGCTGATAAATGAGTTGTCCGTGGACTTGGAAATCAAGACTCTGGCAAAGAGAGTTGGCAATCTGAAAATTAAACGTCAAACCGGTGCATTCCAAGGATGGACACTGGTATTAGATCGGAAATTTCATCCCTCAAACGAGGACTGGAACACTATCGAAAAAATCGCTAACTACATCTTATCCTCACAGAGATTTCGCGATCAAAAAAAACGTTAAACCAATATTGCAAGACAACAAGCTAATTCACACCAAGTAGTCATCGAGCCTGTAACATGGTGCCTGCTACGTGGATAATTCGCGTGATAACTAAGGAGTTCAAATGCTTGACAGTGTACAACTTGGCACCAGTGGATTAAACGTCTCCAAATTATGTTTGGGGACTATGAATTTCGGTATACCAGGTCGCGGGCATCAGGGTGATTGGACCCTGACCACTGACGAAGCTCGCCCCATCTTTAAGGCTGCTATAGAACACGGGCTCTACTACTTTGACTGCGCGGATGTCTATGGGTTAGGAGCCTCTGAAGAAGTAGTAGGCGAACTGCTGAATGAGCTCCTGCCTCGGGACAACTATGTGCTGGCAACAAAAATTGCCCAACCCATGGGTCGAGGTGCTAATCAATCTGGATTGTCTCGCAAACACATTATGGAAGGTGTTGATGCGAGTCTAAAAAGGCTTGGTCACGATTACATTGATCATCTGGTAATCCATCGCCACCCACACGGAATACGTGGGCAGGAAAGTGAAGTTTCAATCGAAGAAACTATGGAGGCGTTGAATGACGTTGTGAAAGCTGGAAAGGTCTTATATCTTGGTGCGTCCTCAATGTTTGCTTGGCAATTCACAGAACTTCAGCTGACCGCTGAGCTACATGGTTGGCAAAAGTTCGTCTCAATGCAAAATCACTATAACCTCGTCTATCGTGAAGAGGAGCGTGAAATGAACCCATACTGTGAAAAGTCGGGGGTAGCTCTAACCCCTTGGTCACCGTTAGCGCGTGGCATATTGGCAGGAGCTTATAAAGGCGGGTTTGAGGCAGGAAGTACGGATAGATCCCAAGGCCAAGACAGAGCACGTACTGAAAGTTTGTACCATGGAGACCACGTATTCAGCATTGCTGAAAGGGTGGGTGAAGTTGCAAGCAAGTATGAAAAATCATCCGCACAAATCGCTCTAGCCTGGCTTCTTAACAAATCAGAAATTACCGCGCCCATCGTAGGAGTATCGAAATTAGAACAGCTCGATCAGCTTGTTGATTCGACCAAAATAATATTAGACCAGGCCGATATTGATTACTTGGAAGAGCTTTATACTCCGGTTGAAAACCTGCTTTCTTTCGGCACGTCATAAAGAGCAGACTAGAGTAGAAAATAACTATTTTTCAGCACTATTGAAATACATCTTACATTAGGCACATGAACTCTAGATTTTCGACCGTTAGATAGCTATCCACTCATGTCTGAAGAGTAAAGAAAGTTCGATGATGGCTAATTTCTTATTCAACGCATGCATTACCACTGGAATCGTATGTCGACCAAATTGCCCGCCTGGAAGACGGACGAAGCCGGAACATAGACGATATTTCAAAACCCTCGGAGATGCCAGGCAAAATGGCTACAGAGAATGCCTTGTGTGTAAACCGGCAGATGGTCCGGAAGGTCCTTGGCAATCAGTCAAAGAACGACTTCAAAAAAATAGCAATAGCTCTGGCGTGACGTCCTCACAAATCACTAGCTCAAGTCGGATGGATAAAGCTCACAAACCTTCTATAATAAACAGAAATAAAATAAAATCTAACCTCAGTGAATTGACCGACTATACCGCCAAAAATACTGATCTTGAAGAAGATATGCTTACTATTTAATCTGTGGGCTGGTGCTTCTTTAGAAACTCACGCGCATGTGACACGGCCTGTTCTACGTGTGACGGCGAATCTTTCCATGGATAGATTGTTAATTCGGAGTTAGGGGCGAGATTAGCCACCTCCATTGCGGCCTCATACGGATGTGCCGGGACGTCGTCAGGTGCTATCAATAAGGGCGTCTGAATAGAACTAACGAAATCACGTGAAACCGTGAAAACAAAGTCACCTCGGTCAGTGTACATACTTGTCAGAAAGTCATGGACCATAGTGCTTGTTATTTCAGGCCGTTTTTCACAAAGGGGCGGGCCCCAGTTCTTTATATTATTTTGATAAAACAAGTCAGGATACTTTGGGTTAAAACCACTGGGTTGCATAAGTGCCGCGGCAACGACTCGGTCTGGAGCTAGTCTGATTAAATTGTGAATCATCGGTCCACCTATGCAAAAACCTAAAACTAAAAACTCGTGAATTCCAAGCTCATCCATCAAGCCCAAGTGGTCATCGGAATAGGCATCCCATGGACGATCAGCTTCTAGCGGACCACTCGACTGGCCAGATGCTGCATTTCGTAGGTCAGCGGATATACATCGAAAATCATCTTTGTACCGATCCATTGGATTAAAAGGAACGGAGGTCACTAGTGAAGCTAAGGAAGAATTAAGTCCGCCACCCGGAATAATAAGAAGGGGAAATCCCGATCCTGTCTCCTCATAATAAATGCGAACAGATTCTCTCTCGTAAAAAGGCATACTAACTCTCCCTCACTATCAAACAACATAATCAATTCATCTTACTTGAGAAGATAGAAGGTGATTTTTTATGAGATCTCACGTCTCTACTTTTAGGAGCCCAGTGCTATGCTTTGCACAAATTAGAAGTTGCATTTTTTTGCGGGCAAGAGGTAACTATGAAATTCGGCGTATTTTATGAACATCAATATCCGCGACCTTGGACAGAAACCGGCGAAGCAACGCTCCTCCACGAAGCACTCGATCAAGTAGAGCTAGCTGACAAGCTTGGTATTGATTACGCATGGGAAGTGGAACATCATTTTTTGGAAGAGTATTCTCACTCCTCCGCACCTGAGGTATTTCTCGGTGCGGCCTCACAACGAACATCCCGAATTCGGCTGGGGCACGGTATAACGTTGATGCCACCCGGCTACAATGCTCCGGCACGAATCGCCGAGCGAATTTCTACTCTAGACCTTCTCTCAAACGGGCGAGTTGAATTTGGTACGGGTGAATCTGCGTCGCGGACAGAGTTGGAGGGTTATAACGTAGATCCCACGTCCAAACGCGCACAGTGGGAGGAAGCGGTCGAACAAGTTACCAATATGATGGTTATGGACCCGTACCCTGGCTATAACGGCGAATTCTTCTCAATGCCCACACGAAATGTAGTTCCAAAACCTCTACAAAAACCTCATCCGCCACTTTGGGTTGCCTGCTCAAGCCGTGAAACCATAAAGATGGCCGCGCGGCATGGTATTGGTGCCTTGACCTTTAGCTTTGTCGATGCTGACGAGGCGAAGCCATGGGTAGATGATTATTACGATACCTTTAAGAATGAATGTATCCCGATTGGCCATGCCGTCAATCCAAATATTGCCTTCGTGATGGGCTTTTCGCTTCATCAGGAGGAACAAGTTGCTATAGAGCGCGGAATTGACGGGCTCCGTTTCTTCCAATACGCACTCGGACATTATTATGTCCAGGGAAAACACCAGCCTGGCCGCACAAACATATGGGATAACTATATGGACGTTCGGAGTGGAATAGTCGCGCCTGACTTAACCGGTGGGGGCGAAAAGGGAAACATCACAGCGAGTCGAGGTGCAATTGGTACACCAGACCAAGTACGATCGAATCTCCGTGCGTTTGCGGACCTTGGGGTGGATCAAGCAATTTTCATCCAACAAGGAGGGAAAAATAAACATTCCGATATATGTGACTCTTTAAATCTTTTCGCAAAAGAAGTGATGCCAGAATTTCATGCAGAAGAAAACGCTCGACTTCAAAGCAAAAATGAGGAACTCGCACCGTTCATCCAAGACGCATTTGATAGGAAAGTACCTCTGGCTCCTCTTACAGATGATCAGATACCCGTTATCGAACCCTACGGAAAGGTATAGAACAAACCAACACAGGCTGATGAGAATACTTGCTCTATAGTTTCAGAAATGCCGACGCACTTTGTTGCTAAAGTGGGTAAGCCACTCACATATGTTTCGCTGTCTGGTGATCAAATAACATTTCTGGCAGGTCACAAAATATATGACAGTATGAATTATCTGAAATTGACTAAAGGCATAATTTGATCATGAACAATTACACGGTTTTACCAGTTAGAAAATATTATGAGTCGTGAACTACATCTGAATTTATTCATTAATAGCCGAGGCCACCATGAAGCTTCGTGGCGACATCCAGATGCATCCGATCTTGCTTTGACCGACATCAATTACCTACAGGGACTTTCACAGCGAGCTGAAGAAGGCTTATTTGATTCAATTTTTTTAGCTGATCAACTTGCGTTTCGAGGTGGTGGCGCATCGCTTAGCTTAGAGCCTTTGACATCTCTAGCCGCGCTAGCCGTATCTACTAACAACATTGGGCTTATAGCTACGGCTTCAACTACCTATACAGAACCCTTTAATCTTGCAAGACAGTTTGCATCACTCGATCATATTAGTAATGGTCGAATCGGCTGGAATATCGTCACGTCCTGGTCTGCGCCAGCTGCACGAAATTATGGTTATGCAAGTCAGATTAGCCACGCCGAACGATATG
>CAVODE010000069.1:0-9506 GCA_963694535.1 Dehalococcoidia bacterium | reverse complement strand
AATGTAGCTGTGGCAGCATTGACAAAAAACCTAGCTGATGAGCTTGGGCCTTCTGGAATCACAGTTAGCTGTATCCACCCAGGTTTGACTCGAACCGAAGCGACTGAGTCGCGTATACGTGAACAAATGGAGGAAAAGAAGAAGACTCGCGCCGAAATTGAAAATGAGTTATCGAACCAAAACAGTATTCGAAAGTTAGTTGATGCCTCTGATGTAGCCGCGCTTGTTACATTCCTTGCGTCTCCACTTTCTGTTGCAGTGACAGGTGAAGTTATCGCTGCCGGAGGAGGGGTTGGGACCGGAATCTATTATTAGCCAGTTGAGTCTATTCAACTCGTTAATAAGAACCCGGTTCTTCCATTAAAATGTGGCCTAAAACCGACAACCAAGCCAAACTCCTAGACCTTGCCCAAATGATCTCAGCCGAAATCAGTAAAACGGCTGCGGTACATGATAGGGATAATAGTTTTCCTCATTCACATTTTGAACTCATGAGATCCAGTGGTTATCTCAAGTCGGCAGTCCCCAAAACATATGGTGGCCCAGGTTACGGCCTTACAGATCTCACTCTAGCCCAATACGCAATTGCCTCCGGAGATGGTTCCACCGCACTCGGTGTTGGTATGCATCACATGGCAGTTGGAACTGAAGCAATTGCAAAGAAATGGCCTGAACATCTTCGAAAAAAACTGTTCGAGTCAGTGCTTACCGATGGATCACTGCTAAATAACATCGCTTCGGAGCCTGAATTAGGATCGCCGCGCGGAGGTGGTCGCCCAGCAACTACATTGGTTCCTGATGGGAATGGAAAATGGCTACTGAATGGCCGTAAAACTTGGTCGACCCTAGCTCCACAGCTAACTTATGCAATTACTTTTGCTGCAGTCGAAGATGGCAGCAACGATACGGCAAGAATTGCTCAAAGGATGGACATTGCCGGAATATCCATTGCTGAAACTTGGGACTCAATGTCTATGCGAGCAACAGGATCCCATGACATAGTATTCGAAAACGTAAAAGTTAACGCAGATGACTTTATTCAGCGTGCGAATTCACAATCTCCGTCCAATGATGGCATCGACGGGGCTGCGTGGTTTCCTCTACTCCTTAGCGCAGCTAATTTAGGAGTTGCATCTGCCGCATGTGACTACGCAATTGATTTTGCTAAGAATAGACAGCCGACCGGAGCTCCGGCGCCAATTTCCAAAATTCCACACGTCCGCGAACAAGTGGCCCGAATGGAATCTCTGCGTAGATTGTCAAAAAATATCTTAATGACATCCGCTGAAGACTGGGAATTTAACTCAGAAGACCGGCCAGATCTTTTGCCTCAAATTACGATGACCAAGCTGAACTCTATCGATTCTGCAATTCAAATCACAGACCTAGCTATTCGTATTGTTGGGGGCGCAGCACTTGAAAAATCTAGACCACTTGAACGCTACTTTCGAGACGTCCGCAGTGGACTCTTTAATCCTCCAATCGAAGGACGTGCACTCGAACAAATTGCGGCCTCGGTACTTGATAAAGACAAGTAACTGAACTTAGTACTCTCACCAATTTTCCGTTTACAGATAAACTTGTTACTTATCTCCCCTGTACAGTCTCAACTGTTCAACAACAAAGTCGTATGTATCCTCAGCAATTACCAGAGCTCGTTCTCCATCCTCAGATGAGTATGATTCGAAGGGCACGCCTGCTGGAAGAACGCTAGGGTACCGTGCCCCCAAGTAGTGTTTATCAAGCTGTACCGCGCTCGATTTAATTAAATCAAAAGATGGTTCAAATGCCATGGCATCTTCGCATAAGTCAGCCAAACCGTGACCCCATAACAACTCAGCTCCTCGAGCGTATAGATATGCCGAGACTGCCTTTTCCGCGGTTTGGTGAGATAAAAAACATGCTAATGCATACATTCCAGACTGCAATATAAAACGAGCTGACTCAAGATCGTGGCCAGACTGACTAAGCCACCTGTCGGCTTCTCTCCTCCGTCGTCCGTCGACGCTGTCACTGAGGTTAATCGACATTCATGTACGTCCTAGCCATGGATTAACTCTCCTGCTTTCAGTGTTAACTCTATAAATCGATCCTCAGATTCACTTCGACTAAATTCATCAGGATTGTACACATGAAAATGGGTCTGAACTTGAGGGCGTAAATGATCGGTAAAGAAATCAGCTCTTTTTGGATAGGGATCAGTAGTCTCTTGAATAATCAAAAATTCTAGTGGTGTATCGTAGTCCACAATACCTCTTGAAAAGTCACCAGCTAACCAAACTTTCACAAGACCTAGTGAGGGAAATTCCACTCTCACACGGTCTAGTTCTTCCGAGAGCAGTGTCTTCCTATGCTGCGAAAAACCAACCATTATTGGCATGCGTTCAAACCGTAAACAAATTTGGCACTTTAGGTAAATCCATAACCTCTTCTGAAGCTAGTCTGTAGGCCTCTTTCTTATAAACCTGAACCCGGTGACACCCATAATCTCCTACAAACAATCGGCCATCCTGTGCTCTAACCGAGCTTGGTGACTTAAACCTTTTCGTAGGCTCGAGATCAGCCATATCACGAAGTCGCAAGACCTTTAGATTAGTTAATATATAAATCCGTCCCATTTCACCAAGTGTTGAGTCTCCAACAAACTCTTCCACGTGTCTCCCATTTCGATCAAATTGCAAAACTCTGCCGTTACCTCGATCGACTACGTATATATCTCCGTCATCATCAACTGATATTCCTGCTGGACGAGATAATTGCCCCGGACCAGATCCTGACGAGCCTATTACATCTAGAACAGCTCCAGATGAATCGAATATTTGAACTCGATCGTTTCGCCAATCAGCAACCACGATATTCTCTTCTGGGGTCACTGAAATACCCCAAGGCATATTAAATTGACCTGGTTCGTCACCAAAATTTCCAAACGACGATATAAATTCTCCGGTAGAAGAAAATTTCTGAATCCGATGATTCTGCGTATCTGACACCAATATATTTCCGTCAGAGTCGAATACCATGTGAGAAGGCCTATTCAATTGACCAAGCTCTGAACCGTATTCTCCCCATCGCCCAATCTCTTCACCGTCAGGCTTTAGCATCGTAATATTATGAGCGCCTTCATCTGATATATATAAAAGACCCTCTTGATTCTTGGTTATTCCGGCTGGCCAAGTCCAGCCACCGCCAATTCCACCTAAATCTTTGTCGTCCCAACTTACAGTTCTAATACTGCCACCAACATCGAATCTACCTAGACAGTACACTTCGTTATTGGGACCAACCTCTATGTCAATTGGATACCAAGTTATTCTTCGCATCCCCAATGTTTTTTCGTACGGAAAGCCAGCTCTAAGCAAAACTTCGTAATCCGTACTGCCTCGCTTCTCAATATCTGTAGTCATGTTTTTTTCTCGCTTTTCACTAACCTAAACCAGCATTGTCGTGTTATATGGTCTAATTTGCTCATATGTGCCACCGACAATTGGTTGAGCATCCATACCCATCCATTGCTCAAGAATACTGGTGTATATGCTTCGATAATCAATCGTGTGCGTTAAGTCTTCACCATACAACCAATCTTTTGGATCCAGTGACGGATATTCTGCATACAACCCACCAGATACGTGGTCTCCGATAATATATGCACCACCACCAGTTCCATGATCAGTCCCGGAGCCATTATCCATTATCCGTCTTCCGAATTCCGTAAAGACTAAGATAGTCACTTCTTCAGATGCGTCATGATTTCTGATATCAGTCATAAAATCAGATATTGCTTCTGTTAGTTCGGTCAACATGCGCGGGTGAACTTCATTCTCGAGAGAGTGATAGTCGTACCCCACGTGGTTCGTATAAAAAACCCGGGTGCCCATGCCCGCGGTATGTATCCGTGCGACGTCGCGAAGCGCCTGAGCAATCGGATTGTTCGCATACTCCACATCACTTGAATACCGAGAGGGCACATCCGCCAACATATCTGCACCACGCAGAATATCGCGTCCAGTCTGAGCAAGGTAGTCATTGACCAATCCGTTACCCACGGCTGGGCTATACATTCGCTTGAAAATATCAAGGTTAGCGGCTCGCTCCTCCACTTGCTCAATCTTTGTCATTAATCCAAATTTGTCCAGATTGCCCACGGATGTTGCCGTTACCCCTGGTGCAACTAACGCTCTAGGTAGACCTCTCCCAATAGAGACAGCAGTTAATGGATTTTCTGAATTGGGATCTAATTCACGGGTGACTTTACCCAACCAGCCTTCGGTTGCTACCTTTTCAGGCTCGCAGGTATGCATTATATCCATAGCGCGAAAGTGAGATCGGCTCGCGTTCTCATAGCCAACACCTTGGATAGCTGCCACGTTGCCAGCGTTATAGAGCTCAGACAGTGCTTGCGCAGAGGGATGCCATGCAAGTCGATCATCAAGAGAAATAGTAGATTCCGCAGCTACCGAGACCGTAGGTCTCCAGTCATAAATACGACCATCCGTATAAGGAATCAGTGTATTCATAAAATCCAAGCCACCTGATAGCTGAACTACAACTAAAACTGGATCTTTCTTCTTAGTCGTCATATACATCTCCTTGGTAAACAATTTCCACGATTAACTTCGTTAGGCGAACTGATACTCAGGCGCCGATACAATCAGCTGCAAAAGTCTAATAATCTGCTTTTGACTCTCCGTGACATTTACTTCCGTATCAAATTGGAGCTGTCCTCCTTGACTGGCAAGATCAACAAGTGCCGCATGGGTGTCACCACTAATCTCCACGTGACCGGTGAGATCCAAACATAAATTTACCAATTCCTCTGATGATAAATTATCACCGTGCGACTCAATTCTCGACAAAATACTGCTCACCCCAGGAAGTGACGCTTCTGCAACTTGATTTACTGCGAAATTTACTCTTTCAGTCAGTGTTCCAGAGTCCAGCCACTCTTTCCCTGTATGCCAGCCCTCAACGGTGGGTGGATTAAGCAATTGTTGCCCCATAGCAGTCGTCGCAGCGTTCAATGAGGCCAACATAGGGTCCGGTGTTTCTGGTAAACCTGACAACACTAATGCTCCGGCGACAAATTCCGCCGGACTCTTTATTTTTTTATAGCGGGCATCCTTGAACCAATTTGCATTCAACAAGGCTCGCATGACCTTTGTTAAATCACCATCCGAATCCAAAAACACACTCGTAAGTTCATCAATTGCTTGCTGATCCTGAGGCGGAGTAATACTCCATGCAGGTACTTGTGGTTCGTCGGCAACGAAAAAATTATACAAATGCCGTGAAATGAAGCGAGCACATGCCTCCTGCTTCACTATAATGTCGATAATATCTTCTCCATTGAAATTTCCTTTTTCACCGAGAAATTCTTTTTCCGAGTTATCATGTTGCTCAGGATGATAAATAAATTCTGCCGCATATCCGCCATAAGGGTAAAGAGGAATTGGCTGCTTAAAAGTCCATCCAGTAAATGCCCTAGCGGCCATTTTGACGTCAGTTTCGGTATAGGTTCCAATACCCATCGAAAACAACTCTAATAGTTCCCGACCGTAGTTTTCATTAACTGCACCGTCTCGGCTCTCAGAATTATCTAGCCAATAAATCATGTTCGGATCTTTAGAGAGAGCCAACAAAATATCCCGCATATTGCCAAGGCCCACTTTTCTAAACATATCAATGTGCTGTACTATCGCAGGACCATTCTCAGCCTTATACCAAGCAGTTGCAAAAACATGATGCCAAAATAACGCCATTTTATCCATTAAAGGACGCTCACTCTGAGCAAGGTTGTACATCCAGCGACAGGCCCACGTCACACCAGAATCTGGGCTTGCCGATTGTGGAAAGTATCTATCTAAAAGGTCTACATCCGGATCGGAATATCGATTCGGACTCAATAAGTCTTCTACCAGCTCCTCATAAGACTTCTCCGAAAGGGATTCAAGCCTATCCCGATTGGCTCCTGCGCCAACTCTACGCATTAAATGCCCCACAAGGGCTATTCTCTCGTCTGTAGATATAGAAATCTCGGTTGTCATCAGGTCGCTCCAACTATATTTTTTTCAGTAAATAAATCTTTAACTTACAGTGTTATAACACATTCCAACTACCTTCGGAAAGGACCGCTTTCCTAACCACGAGGAAGCCCTAGTCCGCGAGTCGCAATGATGTTTCGTTGAATCTCGCTTGTACCAGCCGCAATCGTTAACGAGACGGTAGTCATGTAATATTGACAAAACTCTCCATTCAACGGTGCATGAGAATCAGTCGGTCGCAACCCGCCATAAAGCCCCAACATACTAATACCTCGGCGAGCTGTTCTTTGTTGCAACTCAGACCCAAACATTTTTGACATTGATGACTCCTGATTGGGTACAAGATTGGAGGCTTGCATCCAAGTAACACGATATCCAAGATACCTAGCAACCTCAATTTCAATACGCGTTTCAGCTAGTGCCTGGCGTGAAGAATTATGATCTGATATTTTCCTGCCGCTGCCCCCCGAATTTGCTTGCTTGGCATTCTCCAACAATCGGTAGTAGGGCGAGATAGCACCCGCCATCCGGTGAATCCCACTGCGCTCAAAGTCTAACGCGGTCGCTGCGACATACCAGCCTCTATTTTCTTCTCCGATCATATTTTTCGAAGGTACCCGTACATCTTCAAAAAATGTTTCATTGAAACCATGTCCATCGCCATCGCCCTCATCATGAAGTTGCGAAATCGGCCGAATAGTGATGCCTGGGGTATCCAACTTAAGCATGAAGTAAGAAATACCTCTGTGCTTAGGTGCCTCAGCGTCAGTTCGTGTAAGTATATGTACCCAGTCCGCCTCCATAGCTCCTGATGTCCATATTTTCTGGCCATTAATTATAAAATCATCACCATCACGAGTCGCACGAGTTTGCAACGATGCCAGATCAGAGCCGGAACCTGGCTCCGAATAGCCTTGACACCACATCACTTCACCTTGAGCTATAGGAGGCAAATGCTCCTGCTTCTGAGCATCGGTACCGTGAATAATGAGTACTGGACCTACTCTGTCAGCTCCTTGGCCGCCAGAAGGTGCACTCGCTAATGCTGACTCTTCATTAAAAATCATTTGTTCCCAATAAGTGGCGCCGCCGCCGCCGTAATCCTCAGGCCATGACATGGTAAGCCAGCCACCATCAGCCAGTGAGCTCTCATATGCTCTAGCGGCTTTCCAACGTTCACTGCGGGCAGCCCAAGCGCCTTTAACCCAATTGTTTTCTATGAAATCATGAACAGTACTGCGAAATTCAGTCTGCTCAGCTGTGAAATTGAAGTCCATAAAATCCTCCAAATAAAAATACAAAACCGTCTGAATAGTCTAATGGATCAGTAAACTCTTTTTAGTGATTTAGAAATATTTCGAATGTTATCTAATAATTTTTCTGTAGCCATCCCAGACGCAGACTATTTAAAATTACTGATAATGATGAGAATGCCATAGCTGCCCCAGCTGCCGCGGGATTTAAAAACCAATTTTCAGAAAATATAATCGATAGTAACTTGGGAACTTCAACATCGCCAAAAAATAATTGAGTCAACACGTACCCTGCCCCCATGGCAATTGGTAATAGAAGCAAGTTGTAAATAAAAGCCCAACCCAAATTCTGGCGCATTATGCGAATCGTGGCGTGAGAGAGTTTTACTAAATATAAAATCCCTGATAAATCTGGACGCAATAAATTCACCACGGCACTACTTTGGGCAAGGTCAGAACTATTCATCATGGAAATACCAACGTCAGCTTGAGCAAGCGCTGGTGCATCATTAATTCCGTCACCAATCATTGCAACGAGGCCAATTTCACTCTCTTGCTCCGTCGACACGATTTGGTGCTTTTCAGTGGGGCTAATCTCAGAAAAAACCACGTCAATTCCTACTCCCCGAGCAACAGGTTCTGTGACAGAAGCGATGTCGCCAGAGAGCATAACGGGCACCATTGAAAGTCGTCTCAGCTCATGAATAACGGACTTAGCATCATCCCTTATCGGATCTTCAAGTCCAAATATTCCTACTGCGCATCCGTTAACTGCCAAAAAAATAGGAGTTAGTCCATTTGTAAAATGCTGCTCGAAAACCTCATCCAGATTACTCACTGAAATATCTTCAGATAAAAGCAAGGCACTATTTCCGATAACCACTCGATATTCTTCGTCGCCTCTCTCGAGTTCAGCAATAATTCCATTTCCAGGTAAAGCTCTGAATGTCAAAGGCCAAGCAAGTTCTATATCTCTATCCCGAGCAATATCAAACATTGCGGTTGCATGTGGGTGGTTAGATCCTCGCTCAGCGCTTGCTACCATAAAAATCAGCTCATCCTCACTAAACACTGAGTCCGTGCTGGTGATTATCTCAGCCACTTGAGGCGTCCCATGGGTTATTGTCCCAGTTTTATCAAATAACAACTTTGTTGTCTTGGTCAAATTTTCAAACACTCCAGCATCCGAAATTAATATTCCGGATTTTGCAGCTTGGCTCACTGACATTGCAATAGCAGCTGGTGTCGCAAGTCCAAGAGCGCAGGGACACGCCACTACCAAAACAGTAACTGCATTAATAATGGCATAACTGAATGCGTTGGCAGGACCAAAAGACCACCAGCAAAAAAAAGTTAGAAGTGCCAAGCACAATACTGCTGGTACAAAAATCGATGCTAGCCTGTCTGCTAGTTCTTGAATTGGTGCCTTTGACGCTTGAGCACGCTCCACAAGTTGAGCGATATTTGAATAAATACTTGATTCGCCAACCGTCGTCGCCTTAATCTTCACCGTGCCATTGATATTCTGACTTCCACCGATCAATGAGTCGCCAATTGCCCTCACGACAGGCTCAGATTCTCCAGTGACCATCGATTCATCAACTGACGTCTCCCCTTCAATAATTTGTCCGTCAACAGGCACTTTTTCCCCTGCCCTAACAATCACGATCTCGCCGGTCCTGACCGCTTTTGCCGGTATCTGAAACTCTGAGCCATCACTCTCGATTACCTGCGCTGTCTCCGGATAAGTCAACACTAAATTTCGCAACATCTCCCCTGCGTTATACCGGGCTCTTGCCTCTAAAAAGCGACCTAACCATAAGAAAAAAACTACCAAAACCACCGCATCAAAATAAAGTGCCTGATTAGAACTCTGTATTAATACCGGTAAAGAAGGCTTAAATAAGACGATTGCGCTATATATATATGCCGTGGTAATTCCAAGAGTTATCAGGGTATTCATATCAGTCGATCTACCTTTAAGAGATCGCCATGTTGCCGCGTGAATTGGGCCAGCAACCCAACTAATCGAAATACTCGCTAAGACGAACGATATAAACTGACTCGCCCCAACACCGAAAAATTGAACAGCCGGATCAATAATTTCAAATGAGAAGAAAAGGCGAGAACACATGAATATCAAAACAGGTACTGCCGTAAGGACTCCTATGAACGTCCTAAATCGTAGAATTGTGATTTCTTTATCTTGTCTACG
>CAVODE010000068.1:0-9614 GCA_963694535.1 Dehalococcoidia bacterium | reverse complement strand
ATAAATTACGTATTCCACAATTTCTCCTTGCTAGTGTGCCGATATCGAAAGGGTATCGGGGTGTCATTGAGTGACGTCAGAATATCAGAGCCGTCAGACTTTTTCCGTTTTATTTGTTTTTAACATATTTAGATTTACAGTTACCTCAGGGAGTGGATCACGAGCAATACAAAACCTACAAATCTTACGGCGTCCAAGCCATCTCTTCGTACGACCCTTTCTGTCTTTGCGATTAGAGATTTTCGCCTTCTATGGACCTCTTCGACTTTTTCTTTTATGGGTATGAATATGCAAATGTTAGTTCGAGGTGCGATTGCCTGGGAGCTAACTAATTCATACAGTGCTACAGCATTTTTGATGGTTGCTTTTATGCTTCCTCAGATGTTTTTTACACTTCCCGGGGGCGCTTTGGTTGATAGGGTTGAAAAGCGAAACATGATGATGCTCATGCAAGCGACGATGGCAGCTGTGGCAGTAATAACAGGTGCAATGGTCATAACGGACACCATCACAGCTATGTCTCTTTTTGTACTGGGCCTCGTTCAAGGTGCAATCACGTCGCTTGGTATGCCGGCTCGAACTCCGTTGATGGCTGAGATCGTGCCACAAAATCGAATCGCAAGTGCGATGGCGTTATCTAATAATTCGATGAATCTAACCAGAGCTTTTGGCCCACTCGTCGCCGGTATTTTGATGACAACATTTCCACACGTGACTGATAGGTTCGGGGCGGGATATGAGTGGGCTTATTTTGTGCAGGGGGGATTTGGTGTGTTGTCAGTAGCTCTCCTTCTATTTGTTCCGACTTCATCAAAGAAACGTGCTTCACAAATTGCGGCAGGTATGGTACCTACGGCCATAATTCCACGCGGTATTCGTGGAATCTCTTTTGGTGACGTGTTTTCAGATGTAACAGCTGGGCTTAAATATGTAGTGAATACACCTACATTACGCACTCTGATGGTGATGATGTTAATTCTAACTTTTTTTGCAATGCCATTTCAAAATCTAATGGCCGGATATGTTGAGCTGGGTCTGGGCATTACGGATTGGCAAGGTCCGCTGGGCGACTTACTGTTTATTTCGGGACTTGGAGCTCTTTTTGGTTCAGCTCTAATGACTTGGTTAGCTGAATGGGATAGGCGTCCACTTCTTCAATGGTTCGCGGGATTACTGTGTAGTTTTGGTATGGTGGCGCTGACGTTTGGTGCGTTTAGATTTGGCTTCGTCGGTGCTGCGGTTGGAGTGACATTACTGGGCATAGGTACCACCGTCTACATGACAGCCTCAAGCACAATGATGTTGCTATCAGCTAAACGCGAATATTACGGTCGTGTTATGAGTATATTTATGTTGTCATTTTCTGCAATGGCAGTCACTGTGTACCCGTTGGGGTTAGCTGCAGACTTGTTGGGAACGCCACTTTTGTTTGGTCTACTTGGTATTGTTGTGCTCGTATGTATGTTGGTCGCGGTGATCGTTAATCCTGGATTTACGTTTGGACGGGTATCGGCAAACCCAGTAATGGCGGTTCAGTCAACGAGCATAGATCAATCTGATTCTTTAACTGAAGTTGCGAGTGAATCAAATTTTGTGAAGAAATCTCAGATAAACCCAGAGAAGCCTCTGAATGCTGTACAACAATCTTCTGTTGCAATTAATCGAACTATTTCTCGGCAACGTGGCTCACGCTTAGGCGCAGCAGTTATTCAAACCACATATGGTCTTGGAGAAATAAGTCGAGAGAAGAAAATTAATTTAATGCGCGGGACGAAAATCGGTAATTATGGATTGGGCCATTTTCTAGATGGTGAAGCAACTAGCAACTCGTTCGACGAGAGCCTATCGCTTGATCAGTCTTTAGAAAATGACGAGGTTGAGCCATTGCTTCAGTCTTCGTTTGATGAAGTGATTGAAGATATCGAACCCGATGAGAATAATACTTACAAGACTAAAAATTCATCCCAATATCGACCAGATATTGACACCGATGCTTTGAAGAGCTTTTTTGTTGTTCGAAATCAGCCAAGTAGATGGCGAAAGATGTTTGTCGTTGGGAGTGGTGCTGCGGCAATCACTGCGGTGGTCATGCGGTTCTATGAGAGAGTTGATCAATAACCAAGTCATCTGATTGATATTCATCGAGGTAAAATTTTGCGCCTTGGGTATCGAGCGACTTTGACGATCCGAGATTTATCAGGAGTATATGTTTAGACCATGTTGCCAAAAAACTACCCTAAATGACGATTTTTTATGATACGACCTGTTGTCCACTATGGGATGGAGGTACTGGCCGTGTTACGAGAAAAGTGCAAAGCACTATTCCAAAGCTGATGAATCCGATATCAGCCAGAATTGGAAAGTTGGTCAGCAATATTGTGGCTCCGAAGGTGGGAACTATAAGACCTACCGCCGTAATTTTTGATTTAATACTAATGCCACGATATTTTCTCCAATTTTGGATCAGTGACCCAAAAATAGGATGTTCTAATAACCACCGTTCAAATCGTTCTGATGATCTGGAAAATGCCCATGCTGCAACAAGAATAAATATTGTTGAAGGGAACCCAGGTACGAAAACACCAACGAAGCCTAGTCCAACGCAAATGAAGCCTAGTGCAAGGTATAAATAGCGCTTAACCATAAGTATCCTCAGTTGGGATGTGACGTATCAAAATTCTCTCATAGAATCGAGATAATGAGAGAATTTATCTTTTATTTATAGTTCTATTTATATTACTCAGCAACCAAAAATCTTACGCTATCTCGATTAGTTGATAGATTTTATTTTCAGTTATTTTCGTTAAGATTTGCGAGGAAGCTATTGATTAAGTCTGCACCAGCCTGAGGGTTACTACACATCCACCAATGTCCCTCATCGGTTAGAAGTCCGACTTCTGCGCCAGCTTGCTCTGCAGCTTTACGGGCCAAGAGCTCTCCGCCCACAAATGGGTCAGCTGTTGCAATTATTGCGAGCCCAGGTCGTACGCTCGCGTTTGTTAATGTTGGAAAAAGATTGCCTACTATTGGTTGGGCGGCGGATCTATAGAGGCTGAGAATTGCTTTGGCCATGTCGGCGTTCACACCGTTTGCGACTTGACTCGCTATATCAGCGCTCATCCCCAGACTTTGATATCGAGTTGATGTCTCTACCGGATCCGTTGACACCATTGCAGCTACCGCCTCTTCGCCAACCTCCGGAGTTTGCCATATTTGTGCCCGATCATGCCAGACGTATTCCGGTGTGAAGACTCCGAGAATATCACTTGCCCATGAACGTATGAGGTCGGGTCTTTCGCATGCAAGTCGGACAACGTGACCACCTCCCCAGTCATGGCCTATGAGATCAACGGGAGAGCTGAAATGAGATAATTCTGCGGCAAGCCACTCGACGTAGGCGTCACTTGTTGCGTCAAAGTTATCAGGTAGTGGTGAGCCGAAGCCAGGTGGTGAAAGTGTTTGAACGTCATCATCATCAAGAAGAGGGATGAGGTCATTCCAGACTGCTGCGGTCTCTGGGTTGCCGTGTACTAGAACTAAAGTCATATATTGCCATCCAATGTAATAAACTACTCAAATAAATGCTCACTAATGCATTTACCACTCAATTGTATCGTCTAGGAGATTGCGTCATGACTTTTGCGATAAACCACATTCATTTGAAATCAAATTCACCACGCGAGTGCGCCGACTGGTGGGTTAAGGCCTTCAACTTTCGTATACTCGGAGACACTATTCGAGATAGTGGCGATCAGTTTATTGCCTGCGAAAGTGAGAATGGTATGACAGTGAATATTTCTGGCCCCCAGTCGACACAAACGCTTACAACTGGCGACTACGGCGTAAAAGAAGGTCTTGAGCATTTTGGTCTAGACTCGGAAAATCTGGAGTCAGATATCGAGCGTTTAACGTCGCTTGGGGCAGAACTACTGGACGGACCAATTGAGATGGGAGCAATTAGGATTTGTTTCTTGAAGGCGCCAGATAATGTTAGGATTGAACTTATTCAGCGTGACTAGCTAGTGTTCTAAGGTAAAAATACCGTCAGCAGCCAACTCTGTTACTTCAGCTTCGGAAAAGCCAGCCTCAATCAGGACTTCATAGTTATGTTCTCCCACTAAGGGCGCTCTTTTACGGGGTGCCACATCAGCACCCTGTATGTCGAACGGAGTCGAAATAATTCGATATTCTTTACCGCTTACGTCTTCAAGAGTTTTAATGGCTTCCTGTTCGACGATCACGGGGTCGGTTGCTATTTCAGAGAGCGATGCAGCCGGTGCCCATATGCATTCATTTTTATCGAGGAGACCAGCCCACTCAGATAGTGTTTTTGACTTGAACTCCGCCTGAAGTTCCGCGACTATTTCGGTACCGTGTTCGAGCATTCCTGCATTTGTGGCAAATCTTGAATCTGCAGACCAGTCTGGGCGTGCAAGCGCCGCACATAGTAGGGGCCAATGTTTTGGCACGTTATGCATTGTGAGCATGATCCATCTTTTGTCTTTCGTCTCGTAGGCACTTCTTATTAACAACCCGTGAGTTTGCCGATTGAATTGGCTCGGGGTGCTGTTAGGAAGATTCATCGCTAGTTGCATATCGGTTGCAATTGTCCATAAACCGGTTCGAAGAAGAGACACCTCAGCCTTCTGCGGTAATCCAGTTTGTTCCTTGAGTCTTAGTGCGGCAAGTGTTGCGGCGAGCAGATTCACACCTGTCGGGTGATCTCCCTGTCCAGGGCGGCTTTGCACTGCCGGCGCACCGACTTCTCCCATAAGTCCCATAACACCTGATCGCGCCCAATAAGCAGTGCTGTCAAAACCAGGACGCTCGGAGTCTATGCCGGTACTGCTATACCCAACTAAATGGCCATATACCAGGGTCGGCTGAATTTGCTTCAGGGTTTCGAAGTCGAGTCGATATTTTTCAGTCCGTTTCGACGTGAGGTTAGTAATAAAAATGTCAGCAGTCGCAATTAGTCGATGTAATGCGTCTTGTGCGGCGGTTTTCCCAAGATCTAGTGCGAGAGATTGTTTGCCTCTGTTGTCGACCTCAAACACATAGTTTGTCGTGGCAGATACATGGAGGTGAGCTCGATTACCACGAAATGTGTCACCATCAGGAGGTTCTATCTTAATGACTGTGGCGCCCATATCTGCCATAAGTGCAGCTGACGAAGGAGCCGCCAAAAAACTTGCAACTTCAACCACGCGAATACCGTCTAAAGGGCCAACCATATTGCTCTTTGTACCATAGTCTTACCCTTGAGGGTAAGAATTTATTTATGCGAGAGAATTACTGAAGGAATAATTATGTCTGGACCACTAGATGGCATGCGTGTTCTCGAATTCACACATCTGATAATGGGACCGCAATGCTGCCAGTTATTGCGTGATCTTGGTTGCGAAGTGATCAAGATTGAGCACCCAGACGTGCCTGATTCTTCCCGACGTATACCGGCGTCTGAATATAAATCTGCCCCACCCGTATATCACGCCAATAATCGTGGTAAGCGAAGTGTCACGATCGACTTTAAAAAGCCTGAGGGATTGGAGCTTGTGCAGGCTCTCGTAGCCGACAGCGACGTCTTGGTTACGACACTGAAACCGCACGCTCTGGATCGAGCAGGATTGGGATACGAAGCCTGTCGCTCTATTAATCCACGTTTGATATATGCAGTAGGTACTACCTACGGTCCAGAAGGTCCAGATAGTGATCGTCCTGGAAATGATTTAATGGCGCAAGCTGCTGGAGGCTTGGCTTGGAATACTGGAACTCCGGAATTAGCTCAAGGTGCAGGTGCGTTGGTGGCGGACACCATGGGAGGGATGACCTTGTTCGGGGCGATTGTTACCGCTTTATTTGCTCGTGAAAAGTCGGGTGTTGGCCAGTTGGTTGAAACCTCTCTTCTGGGTGGGCAAATTTGGGCGCAGTCATCGGAGTTGATGGCACATGTGCTGGCTGAAACCCAACATGATCGATCTCAGCGTACATACCCGTGGTTAAGTTCGATATCACCTATAAGTATTTATCAAGCTAAAGATGGTTACGTAGCGTTATCAGGAGTCCCTAAAAGATGGGAGGATTTTTGGAATGCTTTGGGTCAAGCTGATCTAGCAGCTAATCAGATATTGCGGGCGGGCCTAGAGAGATTACGTCAAAATGATCTGATAACGAAGACAATTTCTGAGATTTTTTTGAATATGAGTGCCAGTGATATTCACATCATTTTGGAAGAAGTTGATGCGGTTTGGGCGCCAGTTAATGATTATGATCACGTGGTCACCAATCCGCAGGTGCTGGAGAGCGGCTATTTACGTCAGGCGAGTCACCCTGAATACGGTGACATGGTAACTATGGGCACACCAGTTCGCTATAGTGACGGAATTGATGAGCCAGCTGATCGGGCACCCGAGCTCGGCGAGAATACTGAAGAAATCTTGCTAGAGATCGGCTATAGCTGGGAGAAGATTGAGCTGCTAAAGAAAAAAGGAGCTCTTTAGATGGCCTGCTCGGTATCGACGTGAGTCGGGACGTTTTCTTCCTTAAATATCATGTCTATTTCTTCACGAATTTCCGAAGTAAGTTCCCAGTCAACTGCTGCGACATTCTCCTTAAGTTCCCATTCGTTACGAACGCCGACTAGTCCAACCGACACAGCAGGATGGCCAAGTGTCCAGGCAATTGCCATCTGGGCGACTGATTTATTGTTCCGTTCCGCAATCGTTTTCAGACGTTCAACCACTCGCAGTTCTTTGGCGAATTCTTCGGTCTGAAATAGGGGTAACTTGAAGGCTACCCCGCTGCTTCGCCAGTCATTTTCTCCGAAACTGGTGTCCGGGGTAAACGCGCCAGACAGCAAACCAAAACCAAGCGTGCCATAAGCCATGAATCCAATGTTTTTGTCCAGACAGTGTGGCAGCACGGTTGATTCCATCCGGCGATCGAACATGTGATAGCCCACCTGATTCGCTGCCATATGGCCATATTGTTCACACTCGTCCATCATCTCTGGGGTGAAGTTCGAGACACCATAATGTCTAATTTTTCCGCTCTGTTTCAGTTGTTCAAGTGCTCGGATGGTTTCTTCAAACGGAGTGTCGTGATCAGGCCAATGTATGAGTAGAAGGTCTAAATAATCTGTGTTTAAACGACTGAGGCAGCCTTCCGCTCGGTCGATAACATGCTGAAATTGAGAGTTCCGTCCTAAATTTTTTCCGTTTTCGTCATACGCGAAGCCAACTTTGCTGACTAGTACGATGTCTTTTCGTTTATTTCCTAATGCTTTGGCCAAAAGTTCCTCAGAATGATATGGGCCATACACCTCTGCTGTATCGAAAAGCGTAATGCCGTGATCTATTGCAGCATGTACGGCGTCAGCTGCTTCTTTTACATCTATGTCACCATAGGTGGTGGTAGCCATTTCCCAAGTTCCAAACCCGATCGGTGAAGAAAAGAGATCGCTGTCACCGAGTTGTCGTTGCTCCATCGTTAGTCCTTAATGCTTGTGCTCGTTTGATAATGGTTGGACTGTACCATATACACATTAGGTGGACTGATTAACTGAGCCTACTTCGGAGTCACGCTCGATAGGGCAGCACGCCAAAGTTGTGTTAACTTGCATAACTTCAACACGGTTTTACAATATAAGTCCGTCTAGAAGTAGTGAAGAACGATTTATTAAGGGAACTTATGGCTGAAGAGCATCAACGTCTTTTGGCAGGCCTTCGAATAATTGACGCAGGTCAAGTATTGGCTGGACCATTTGTGTCTACGTTATTAGCAGATATGGGCGCAGAAGTTATTCGTGTAGAGCTGCCTGCGCTGCGGCATGATACGGCGGCTCAGCAGAATTCAACGAGAGCTGGACTGCAGCGTAACAAAAAGTCAGTTTCTCTAGACTTGAGAAAACCTGAGGGTGCTGAATTATTTAAGAAATTGGTCGCTAGTGCTGATGCCGTGGTTGAAAATTTCTCTCCAGGAACAATGGAGCGTTGGGGTATAGGGGAGGATGACCTTGCAAAGGTGAATTCGCGACTAATTTTCGTACGAATTTCTGGGTTTGGTCAGACAGGCCCGTATCGTGACCGGACGTCTTATGACAGGATTGGTCAAGCGATGGGGGGGATGATTTATGTAACCGGTGAGGCGGATCAACCTCCAGTGCATCCGGGATACATGATGGGTGATTTGGCTTCGGGCACATATGGCGCACTTGCTATTTTAGGGGCCGTATATCATCGAGACCACGAAGATTGCCAGGAAACACAGATTGTCGATTTGTCATTATACGAATCTATTCTGAGTTATTCAGGACCAATGGCGGCTGAATATAGTAGATCAGGTATTGTTCGGGAGCGGGCAGGTAACGTCAGATCATGGTCTATTCCCGGGGATCAATTTTTGACTAAGGACGGAAAATGGGTATTGATTCTGGCTCTTAATCCGCAAATATTTCAAAGACTCTGCGATGCGATGCATATCCCTGACTTGCCTCAGGATCCAAAATTTTCAAATCATGAGAATCGATTTGCTAACGAAGTTGAACTCCACTCACTGATCCGAGAATGGGCGAAAGATTTTGATTCTGCCGATTTATATCGTGTTTTGGATGAGTATCGGGTACCGTACGGTCCGGTCTATAGTATTGCTGATATATTTGCGGACCCACACATAGCCGCGCGAAAAAATTTAGTACAGGTAGACGACCCACACGTTGGTCCAGTAACGATACCCGCACCATATCCTAATTTATCTCACGCAGAGGGACGAATATACAACCCGGCTCCGCGAATAGGGGAGCACAATAATGAGATTTACGAGGGACTTTTAGGTCTTACTGAAGCTGAGATGGATGAACTTACGGACTTAGGTGCTATTTAGGTGTGAATTGAAGCCCGTTCTAGGCTGAATCCCTTATATAACAAGGTATTGACGTTTCCATAGGTAGTTGGATTGCCCCAAATGGTGGCAGGATGGTGGCATTGGTCGCATCAGACGAGCAACTGCGCCTAGTTCAACATGTGATCGCTTAGATTTGCTTACGGTAGGTCCAACGAATCTCCGTTATTAACTCCCAAGACCCATGTCGTCTCGACTTCGCGACCTTGTGAAGCAAGGAACGCAGCATCAAGAGTAGTCTTAAGGTCAGGATCGTACGTATGACTGCGGCCGTGGCGCTCGTAGTAAGTAGCTATTCCAGGCCACATGCCCCACGCACCTATTGCTTGCTCATAGATCCGACTGTCGATCCCGCGATCAAGTGCATCATGTCCAGCTGAGAAATTCGTTGCCTGAAAAATGCTACTCAGCCGATTCCATGTTCGAAACTGCATTTCTTCATCAGGGTCAATCAAGGAATCATAATCTTCAGTCCCTCTACGCCACACGTTGACAAACTCCGAGTCGAGCATCGCTCCATTAATTTCGATGTACTGCTGGTTAGATGTATAGAGGATTTCACGTTCTGCATCTCTGTGCTGCTGGCGTAATTGACTCGCCAAAAATGCAGCCACTGCTAGCGTCGCCACTCCTGTGGCAATTTGCGCAATGATCGTTAATTGTTCCCAGTCCATATTCTGTCCTTTCCAGTCCCGACAGAGTGTAACCATTTCTCT
>CAVODE010000067.1:0-9817 GCA_963694535.1 Dehalococcoidia bacterium | reverse complement strand
TAGCGAAAGCAATTGGCTTGGTTATATCGTTCCCGAATCTGATGGTTGGCGAATCTCGCATAATAACAAGCACTTTCAGGTTACGAGCACGCAAGCCGCCAGAAAATCACGAAGCAAGGCTGGTTCCGAGGACTTACCTGGAAAGATTTCCGTACCGCTAGCCGGAATACTCATAGAAATACGTGTGAGCCCAGGAGACGTTATCAAAAATGGAGATACCGTTGCAGTCATCGAAGCGATGAAAATGCAAAATGAGATAAAGGCTCCCACCGACGGAGTTGTAACTGAAATACACTTAGAATCAGGTACAAGAGCAGAAAAAGGCGACGTCATCCTTGATTACGAGGTTTCAGAGAGTGACGACCTTCCCTAACGGCGATGAAATGATAGAATAAGCGTCTGTCTAAATACAGAATCAATGTAGATCAGTGGTGATTCTGTATATTTGTTCAGAAATTATTTGCTAGGAGGCAACCTATAGCGAAAGAACTTCGTATCAATGAAGAGATTCGTGCACCAAATGTCCGAGTAGTTCGAGACGAAGAACAACTCGGACTCATGTCGGTGAATGAGGCTCAAGATTTAGCAGATAACGCTGATCTAGATCTCGTAGAGATAGCTCCTGCGGCAGATCCGCCTGTAGTAAAAATAATGAATTACGGGAAATGGAAATACGCACAGAGTAAAAAAGAGCGCGACGCTCGTAAGGGTTCCAAAACGGTTCAACTTCGAGAAGTACGAATGAGAGTAAAAATAGGCCAACACGATAAGGATTTTAAAGTCAGAACCGCTAGAAAATTATTAGCGGGAGGCGATAAGGTTAAGGTGTCAATCATTTTTAGGGCGAGAGAAATTACCCATCCTGAAGTTGGTGAAGAACTCTTGAAGTGGTTTTATGAACAGGTAGAAGATGTAGCAGAACAAGAAAGAAAAGCAGGAATGGAGGGTCGATTCATGACTATGACGCTCGACCCCAATCGAAAAGCCTCAGCCGAAAAAAAAGCTGAGCCTGCTGTGAGCAACGAGTTATAAATAGCTAATCGATATTGTGAAATGGAGCATTTATCGTGCCGAAAATGAAGACACATAAAGGAACTGCTAAGCGAGTCCGTATCACAGGAAGCGGCAAATTAATACTCCGCACACGCAATCCAAAACGGAACAAGCGATCGAGGTCAAAGCTCTACCAGAACTTGGGTGATGTCGGAGCACATTCGACTGTAGCTAAAGCCATTCGAAAGAATCTCCCGTACGCATAACAAGATTAAAAAAATAAACAATCAGACAATAAGGACTTAAAGATGCCAAGAGTACGTTCACGGGTACAAACACGACGACGTCATAAAAAAGTGATGCTTTATACGAAGGGTCACCGTGGTAAAAGGCGCACAAATTATAAAGTTGCTCACCAAAGTATGATTCACGCATTAAGGTACGCAACCGATCATCGCCGTGAGCGAAGGCGAGACTTCAGGCGACTCTGGATTATACGGATTAACGCAGCAGCTAGGGAAAATGGTCTGACGTATGGTCGCCTAATTAACGGGTTATCATTGGCCGGAATCATTCTTGATAGAAAGTCTCTCTCAGAACTAGCTATCACAGACGCGGCAACATTCACAATTATTTGTGATCAAGCGAGAAATGCGCTCGAAAGCAAGGCTGCATAACCGTTTCTAGAACAACGGAAGTTCGTTGGGTCAGACTTAAGTGAACGTATCTAAAGTAATACATGAGCGAAGAAGCATTAAGTCTTTTTCTCAGGGACGTCATCCCACTCCGGATTTAATAGAAAAAATTGTCGAGGCGGCCACTTGGGCCCCTACCCATCATATGAATCAGGCGTGGCGGTTCGACGTATTTGCGGGTGATGGATTACTCAAGCTTGCCCAACTAGATGCTCAAATACACCTAGACGAACTCACTGATGATATCGATGACGCTACTAAGATTGAGATTCGTGACCGACGCACCGCGAAGATGATGCAGTACCCAATAGTCATCATAGTAAGTGTTCCAAAACTTAGTAATCGCAAAAGCGTTTATGTTGAAGAAATAGCTGCCGCCGGCGCTGCAATTCAAAATCTACTGCTAGCGGCACATGAAGAGGGACTCGCTACGTTTTGGGCAACAGGTAAAATAGCGCGCAGTGAAAAAACGAAAACTTTTCTGAATATAGCAGAGGATGAAGAGATAATTGGTGTCGTTCGAGTAGGGTATCCTAATGCAGGAGAGATCGCTGAAAAATGGCGTGAAGCGCGAGAGCCTGTCGCAAGAAAATTGAACTGGCACCAAGCCTGATGATAGAATAAGTCCAATCTCATCTCGATTATAGTGAATCTATCCCGAAAGGATTAAAATTCCGAGCATGGATTTCAACAACAGATCTAGATTCTCGATTAACACCAGAGATGGTGTCGTTCACTTTGATGGCCGTGTTGTCTCTGTTGGTGAAATATTAGCAAATCGAGTCTTATGGTTGTCAGGGACAAGCATGATATTAGGTTTATTTCTGACAGTCATAGTTATTGGAATACCTATACTGGGAGCTGGTCTAATTGGTCTCGCTACGTCTCGCATTCTTAGAAAAACAAGTATCGGTTCACAGGAAGAACAATTCGATCTTTCAATGATTCGAGGCGTAAGCGTCATAGATCCTAAACGGTGGCCATTTGGCAGATTAACCCTAGATGTAATTGAATCAAATGGGCCGGCCCAGCGAGAATTTGTCTTCCCATGGCACCAAAAAGAAGAAGCACATAAGCTAAAACAACAGATAGAAAATGCTTTGCCAAATCGAATATATCAAGACTAGGTACATACCATTAACCAGGGATAATAATGCTCGTTTCATTAAAATGGCTGCGCGAATATTTAGATCTCCCAAGTGAATTGGACGTACCAGAACTCTCCGAGCTATTAACCAGTGCCTCCGCAGAAGTCGAAGGAATCGAATATCGAGGAAGTGACTGGGATGACTTGATTCAAGTCGGTCACGTGAATAAAGTATCCCCCCATCCCGATGCGGACAAGTTGCGTCTAGCTACCATAGATTACGGTGGTGACGAGCCAATAACTGTGGTTTGTGGAGCTCCAAACTTGGACCATGGACAACGAATTGCATTTGCGCAAGCTGGTGCGACAGTAAAGAATGCGCAGACAGGTCAAGATGTCAAGTTAAAACGAGCCAAAATCCGAGGAGTTGAAAGCTCAGGGATGGTCCTTTCTGAGGCAGAGTTGGGTCTGTCTGACTCACACGACGGAATACTCGTACTCGATGAAAGCGCCCCCGTCGGTATGAAGCTCGGGGACTACCTTGGAGATGTCATATTAGATGTTCATGTCTGGCCAAATAGACCGGACATGATGTCAATGGTTGGTATAGCACGTGAATTAGCAGCAATCCTCAAAATTGACTTAATTAGCCCGGTGGTAAGTGAGTTGGAGATCGCTAAAGAAACTGCTGTAACTCCAGAGATCCACATAGCAGATAATCTTGAGTGTCAACGGTATACCGGTATCGTAATAACGAATCTCAGTAGTGGCCCTTCTCCGCAATGGATGCAAGAACGCCTTCAGGCAGCAGGAATGCGGCCCATCAACTCCATCGTCGATGTTACGAATTACGTCATGCTTGAGATAGGGCAGCCTCTACACGCTTTTGACTTCGATAAATTGACAAGCTTAGTTGAGGTTCGGCGCGCATCTCCGCAGGAAACAATCACAACCATCGACTCGATAGTCAGAACACTCTCAACGGACTCTTTAGTAATTTCGAATGGATCTAAGCCAATTGCTCTAGCGGGCGTAATGGGAGGAATAGATACAGAAGTAAGTAATGACACAAAGTCCATATTTCTTGAAGCTGCCAATTTTAGTCCAGTCCGTATTCGACGGACTGCGCAGGCATTTAATTTACACTCAGAAGCATCCCGCAGGTTTGAGCGCGGTCTTTCTCCGGAACTAGCCGAACTTGCAATTAAACGCGCTGTACAAATATATGCCGATCACTGCGGCGGGCAACAAGCAAGTGCCTTTACTGATCTCTATCCACAACCTATTGAAACTGTGAGCATTACCTTCTCGGCAAACAAAATTGAATCAATTTTAGGCATGCCACTCGCTGATGAGCAAATATCAGAGATTCTAAAAGCCTTAGAGTATGAGTTCAGTCAAAGCGACGAACTCTACTCAGTAACTCCTCCGACCGGACGAACCGATATTTCTCGTATCGAAGATGTGGCAGAGGACATTGTAAGATTAGTCGGTTATGAAAAACTACCGGCGCAGCCGATAGCTGCACCCATTCCTGCATGGGAGCCAAATTCAATCAAGGCCAGAGATCGAGTCGTGGATGCATTTGTTCAGGCTGGATGTCAAGAAGTAATAACTTATTCACTCACTACAATCGAACAACTTATGAAAATCATGCCAGAGCATCTGATTGAGGCAAATCCCCCTGTGGCTCTCCAAAATCCATTATCACTAGAGCGATCAGTCCTGCGGCCAACGCTTCGACACTCAATTCTTGAAACCGTCGCCAAGCAAATTAAAGATGGTACAAAACAAATAGCTGTTTTTGAGGTTGCCCGGATATTTCGTTCAAATAATGGATCTCTCCCTACTGAAAAAGAAATGGTTTGCGGTGCAGTTGCTGGCTATCAAACAGATCGATGGAATCAAGTTACCTCCGAGCATTTGAATTTTTTTGATGCAAAAGGTTTGGTTGATTCGGCGTTCACTGCTTTACGCATGCAAAATATCTACGAAGCCAGATCCAAACCTGCTGTGAGTGATATGAAATTTGGGATGACGAGTCAAGCTTCATTTATCAAATCACAAGAGCTCTTGAGCGGCGTAATCGGTGAAATGGAGATGGAGTTACTGACCGAGTTTGGAATTGATATCCCTGTCACCCTATTTGAATTTGATTTAACGACGATTCTGGACGCCGTGAATAAAAAAACTACAATCAAAATCCCTGCTAATACACCTTCGCTCCAGCAAGACATATCACTAGTTGTAGAAGATTCACAATCAGCCGGCCAGATAATGGAGATAATTAGTGACTCTCCCCTTGTTACTAACGCGGCTATCTTCGATATTTACCGTGGTGAACCCTTCAAAGCAAGTCAAAAATCTATTTCCGTTCGGATAGACTGGCAAGCTCCTAATAAAACTCTTACCGGTAAAGAAGTAGGTAAATTGCTGTCCAGGCTGCTTGCTCGTCTAGAAAAAGAGACCGGCGCAATCATGCGTACCTGATCTCAGCTAATATCTTCTCTTTTTAATATAGTAATTCTGACGGACTGACTGCCAATACAATCAAAATCTAAGACTTTTTTCTTGCCAAGTCATGCAATTTATTTACCCCCGACGACTTGCCCAAATCAGTAAGTAATATCGATGACAGTTCAAATAGCACATCGGACACTCTATCTTTGATAGCTAACCTCATAGGCACTCAATGCCATATTAATTCATCAAAAAGATGGACTCCTCAAGTCACTAAGCTTGTGCAATAACTAGAGGGATTCTCATCTCCGAGGGAGTCAATCCACTATGGTGTGATTTCATTTTTAAGAAACTACGGTGACCGGGAAATCCAGAAAATCGCAACGCAGCTGATCCTCTTGATATAGAAACGAAATCACCGATGTCAAAATTTAATGCCATGTTGTAATGGTCTGATCCAAATAGTTCTAATTCAAGCGCTTCGCGTGCGCTAATGATAAAAAACCATTCGCCATAGAGCGCTTGAAATAATGAAATGAACGTTTGTTCGGCTCCGGGGACTACCTTCCAATAATGTACTCTCATATCCCCAAATGGTGGCTCACGAAGAAGATGAGTTAGATCTGATTCAGGGTCCAGCGACAGGTGTGGGTTGATTTCCAAATGACCATGGTCCGCCGTAAGTATTATTTTATAATCCGCATCCATTGAATCAAGTTCTGACTGTATTCGTTCAAGCTGTTCGTCGAGTTCAATTACAGAGCTCTTGACGGCGAGAGATAAACCTTTTTTATGAGCTATCAAATCCGGATGAGTCGTGTAAAAGTAAGTAAAACCATTCGTTCTCGCACCTGCAACAATTTCTTTAATTAAGTCAGGTATCTCCTTGATATGCTCATAGCCAATCGTTCGCCCATTAGCAAATGCATGATGTGAAAATCGGCTGTTGATGATATCGGATGGCATTAAGTAGGAAATGTTTCTAGTCGCGGATTCAAAAATTGACTTCCAGGAATACAGTTCCTGTTCAGCTTCGTAGGATTCACTTATAGATTGGCGAGTGTCGGCAAATTCATTATGAAAAACAGTCACGGGAGCTGAAACTGAATCAAGCCACACCCACCACCCATTAATGCCGTGAGCTAATGGCGGAACGGCCGATGCTACGGTAGTAATCCCTACTGGTGTCGTAGATGGAAATACAGTCAACAGGTCCTGTTTTAGATGGGATTTAAGCCATCCTCCAGCCGGAGCGTACTGACCTAAAGTTTCCGAGCCCAAACCATCGGCAAGAACGAAAATTATATGATCAGCTGTTGAGCCGATATCAATCGAATCTTGAACGGTGGCAGACGGATTAGCTCCGATTAATTGCGCAACACTTGCCATAAGCTCAGTAAGTCCAGGTTTCGAGCCTGGTCGTAACAGATCTCCCGAATTAAAAGATTGCTGAAGCGCTCTAATATCGGTCATGACAGGTGCAGCTTATCGTAAGAGGTAAAGATTCAATAATATGATTATACCCGTTGACTTTTAGTTTAAATTCACCACTAGACAGGTAAGTGTGCTGACAACCCCAGTGATGGTGGCAACATCCTCTGTGATAGCTCGGCCTAGCTCATCTAAAGATGCAGCTTCTAACTGAACAATGACATCATACTGACCGGTAACAGTGTCAACAGAAAGTATTTTGCAATGCTCAGTTTCAATTCGCTCGAGTCCTTTTGTGACTCCGCGAGCTGCTCCAACTTCGGTTCCTACCAAAACATATCCACGCATTTCTAGTTTTCTCCCAACGAATCAATTCCACATCTAGATAAGTAATATGCGATTAGTCACAGGTTGATTTAGACTAATAGCATGTCCGAAACCAATCCTACTACTGAACTCAAGGCTACAACAGATCAAGCCAGACTACGACTTGGTTTACTAGAAAATCTGGAAGATTTAGAAAACTGGCGCCTAGAAATCTTAGGGCGGCAAGGTCTGCTCACCAGTCTTATGAAAGGTATAGGAAATCTGCCGAATGAACTACGTAAGGAATTCGGACAAATTGCTAATCAAGAACGTACCGATCTAGAAAATGCTTACGAGAACAGACTTGAAGAACTAAAAAATACACCCAAAAATATGAATGATGTCGATGTGTCTCTTCCGGGACGCCAGCCTCTTCGAGGTGCGCTCCACCCTATCACCCAAGTACGGAGACAAATACTTGATGTATTCACTAGGCTAGGCTTTGCGACGGTCGAAGGACCAGAAGTTGAGGCAGATAGTTATAACTTCGGTAAGTTAAGAATTCCACCAGATCACCCAGCAAGAGATATGTGGGATACGTTCTGGCTAGACGGAACTCATCTCGATGAGAAAATACTACTCCGAACTCATACTAGTCCGATGCAGATCAGATACATGGAATCTCATCCGGAACCCCCTATCCGGATAGCAGTCCCAGGTCGTTGCTATAGATATGAAGCAACTGATGCAACTCATGAATGGATGTTAGAGCAAGTTGAACTTTTAGCAATTGATCGTGGCATCACTCTCGCCAATTTAAAAGGCACGCTTCAAGAATGGGCGCGCCAAATGTTTGGATCTGAGCGAAAAATAATGATGCGCCATTCTTATTTCCCTTTCGTCGAGCCAGGCGTTGAAGTGGCAATCGACTGTTTTGACTGTGACGGCTCTGACAAGTCATGTGGAATTTGCCGCGGGTCAGGTTGGCTGGAATTATTAGGGGCTGGAATGGTTCATCCGGAGATAATCGCTGAAGCCGGCTATGACCCAAATATATATAGTGGATTCGCCGCAGGCATGGGAGTTGAGCGAGTAGCGATGGTCCTCCAAGGAGTTACTGATATCCGTCATTATCATGACAACAGACATTCGTTCCTCTCTCAATTTTAAAAATAGTTACAATTCTAGATCAAGAGGCATCATACATGGGCAAAAATAAAGATAAACCAAATATTGAAGATGAAATTAACGAATTGTTGGGGAAGCTAGATAATTTTCCGAAAGAGCAAACCGTCCCGACTAGTGCAGCAAAATTTCGTCACCTTGCCGAGAAACTAATCGAGAGTTTTCAACCAATCGCCAGGCCAGCATCAAACTTCATTGCAAAATTTACCATTTCAAATTTAGCTGCTATTGCTTCAGTCTTGATTTTGACTAGTTTTTTCCTTAGAAGAATTATTCCGCTTGCAATTTGGGGAGTTCCACTAGGCCTTGCATTCTTAATCGCCGCGTTTGGAATGCTGGTATTTGGCACTCGCCAGACTCGCATTGCCGAACAAAACTGGCGAGGTAAATCAATAATATTTCATCAGCAATCTAGGCTCAAAAGACTCATCACACGTATTTGGTCTCGACTCTCGAAATAGACAAGAGTTCAGATCGACAGACAGTAGTACTATTGAAATCGGGTGGTAGTTAGGCAAAAACAATGTCGTTCGCTTTGAGGATTAGATCCACTGAAGTGATGTTGCAATTTGCTCTAGTCGCATCTGCTGCATTTATCAGTGGGTGCGGGTTGCTGGGACCGCAAGATTCCAAAACAACAGAGGTGAGTGCTACAGAATTTCCGGTATACACGACATCAGCTCCAGCTCCAGCAACTGCGACTCCGTTTAACTCTCCTCTAATATCCGTTGCCACTGCTAAAGCCCCAGCGACGCAATCTCCTGATACTCCTAAGGCAAAACCACCACTTACCACTGGCCTATATCGAGTAGAACCTGGAGACACGCTCAGTGGAATTGCTGAAAAATTTCAGATATCAATTGATGATATTCGAAAGTTAAATCCTGAGCAGACCGGCGATAATATCTTCGTCGGACAAGTCCTGACCATTGAATCACTCGTGACTCCAACAGCAACTTCCGATGTGACTGCGACACCAACTGCGGTCACAAATGCTACACCTCACTCCGGTACTGGCATATATCTCGTGAACTCTGGTGACGCAGCCATCTTAATAGCAGAAGCTTATGGGATAACATTTGAGGAGCTACAAATCCTCAATCCTGAAGTTGATCTGGGAACGGTATTCATAGGGCAGGCACTGAATGTACCAAAATAGTCAGGTATGTTTTCCAATTCTCTGACTAAACCGATCAAGGTGGTGGCGGTCTGGCGACTTCTCCGAGATACTCTTCTTAGTTAATAAAATGGTTCTATTTAAAGTAATTAATACTTCGAAGGGATTTACTCGTGAGTGAAAATAGTCTCGATCACTTGAATGAAATTAAATCGAGCGCTCGTCTTGGCGGTGGACAGGACCGGATTGATAAACGGCACGAAACCGGAAAATTGACTGCTAGAGAACGTCTAGACTTACTTCTTGATCCTGGGTCATTTGTTGAAGTTGACTCTCTCGCTGTAGATGACAATATTCAAGGGGAACCGTTCTATGGTGACGCTGTAGTTACGGGTTGGGGACAAATTGATGGTAGATCTGTCGCCGTATTTTCTCAAGACTTCACAGTTTTCGGTGGATCACTTGGCGAAGTGATGGGAGCGAAAATTTGTAAAATTATGGATTTAGCAACTAAAACAGGCGTTCCTATTATTGGAGTAAATG
>CAVODE010000066.1:0-9817 GCA_963694535.1 Dehalococcoidia bacterium | reverse complement strand
TTGATGATTCCAAGCCCTTCGATGTCAGGGGCAGATCCGTGAACTGGCTCGAAATACGCGTAATTGGCTCCATAGCACCCGGAAGGAGCAACTCCCAATCCGCCCACCAGAGCAGATGCTTCATCAGATAAAATATCGCCGTACTGGTTTGGAAGTAAAACGACGTCAAGTGTTTCCGGCTCCACGATGATTCGACGTGCAAAGTCATCAATGATGAAGTCGTTGTATTTGATATCTGGATAACTTTCTGCAATTTCAGTAACAATTTCTCTAAAGAAACCATCAGATGTGGGTAAAGTATTGTGTTTACATGACATCGTGACCTTACCTGGATAACCGGCTTGCTTTCGTTCCCGTGCCATCTGGAATGCATAATGTGTAATGCGTTCGGTCGCTGCACGGGTTATAACCTTCACAGCGAATCGGCCATCACCTGAGAGTGGAATTCCGGTTCCTCGATAAGATGTGAGGTTCAGTGGACGCAGGAGATCAAGATTCCCTTCAACCGCAGCGTAGAGATCTTCGGTGTTTTCTCTCACTATTACGAAGTCAATATTATTCGGTTCGGTAAGAGGTGACTTAATCCCATCGATGTATGAAACAGGGCGTATATTTGCGTACGTAGCTTTGCCCCAACGCAGATACGAAATGGCCCCCGTTCGACGGGAGGTGGCACCGAAAAGAGTCGCATCTGAGGAGTCAATTGCTTCACGACATTCGTCACTCAGTGTCTCTCCAAACTCGCCGACTGGTCCAACCCCTTCATCAGTCACTAGAATTTCGACGTTTGGAATAATTTCTCGAAGCACGAGCACCGTGGCCGCCATTGCCTCGGGTGCTGCCTGATCACCTGGTATTACGCATATTTGTGTCATACCAGAGAGAGTAGAGGATTTCTCCGCTTTTGTGTTTCACTCCGGGTAAATCCTCATATTTGAGCAGCTATCCGTGGATCCTGTATTTACGCAGAGTAATGGGTCTTACCGCGCACTGCATCGAGTTCACGTAAATCGGCAATGGTGACTACATTTCCGGTGTAATCATCACTGTTATTTGTGATCCAGAGACATGCATCCGTCATAACGATGGGATCTTCAAAGTCCATATCTTTAGCACGATCTCCCAACGTAAATACGTAGCCCTCACTCCACACCGACAAGTCCAATCGTATAGCGTTGACGCTCACACCTGTTCCAGCGAGCTCGCTCGCTAGTGCCTCAGACATTCCTTCCAAAGCGCGCTTTGTTGTTGTGTAAGAAACTCTACCCATTTCGGGATTTACTGATGCACTGGAAGAGATATTAATGACACGACCATACCCACGCTCAATCATGCCAGGACACAATTCCTGCATGAGAATCAGCGGAGCGTTAACATTTATTTCTAACGCCAATCTCCATAGCTTCATGCCAGCGTCAAGAGTTGATCCGATGGGAGCTATGGCAGCGTTATTAATCAGGACGTCGACCTTGCCAAATTCTGCCAGAGCAGCCTTCGCTGACTGTTCACACTCATCAGGGCTATTTAAATTCGCTCCTACTGATAAAACTGTCGCACCATTTTCGCGAGCTAGATCTGCCGTGTCATCTACGGTTCCCGGTAGTTTGGTTGGTGAACTTGCAGTAGATCTAGCAACTAACACCAAATTATATCCGGCCTTGGCATAGTCTATTGCGAGTTGTTTGCCAATACCACGGCTCGCTCCGGTGATGAATGCAACTGGTTTCTCTGTGCTCATAAATACCCCTTTGTTTATTGTCTATATCTTTAGAGTCTACAATAGAGTTAAGTATTTGTTCGGTAGGATAGAGCGAGGGTTAGTATGCGAGTATCGGAAGATTTGCACAGCGAATACATGACGGCTTATTCTGCCTGGCTTGAGCGGATTGAGGCGGTTCATAAGTTTTTCTTTGAGGAAAGCACATTACGCCCGGATAAAGTTAAAGGCCTACTTAATCGAGAGGCGAATGCAAAGAGTAAATACGACTTAGCTCGACTTAGATTGTTGGGACTTGATTCCAACGATGCACAGCAGACGACAGAAAATCAATGACGGTTAAATCGATACAGTCTCAGTCTGGCTCAGGCTATGTCCGAGCTATATTTCTTGGCGGTGCAATCGCTCTGGGCTGGTCACCTTGTATTGGGCCGATTTTAGGATTTGTCTTAATTCTTGCGGCTACAAGTGAACAAGTCGCTCGAGGAGCCCTGCTATTACTATTTTTTGGCTTTGGCTTAGGTCTTTGGTTCCTAATTATTGCTCTCGGATTTCAACAGATATGGCCTAAAATTCATCGATCTGAGAAGTTTTTTAGACGATACACACTAGTGAATGGCATTTTTTTGAGTTCATTTGGTGCCGTATTATTAGTTGGAGGAATTGATATTTGGTCGAGGATGAGTTCGAAACTCTTGCGACTTGGATCAAATATTTCACAGTTCGAATCATTTGAACAAAATTTAGTCCAATATGTGGATGGCCCCACGGGGCTCTTGACAGCTTTTTTTGCGGGAATAATAGCCTTTGCGTCGCCCTGTGTATTTCCTATGGTTCCAGTATTTTTTGTGCACATCGGAGGTGAGCTAGCGCTCGCTCCAAAAGTGCGCCGAGAGCGAGGACGATTTCTGCTCCAGACTTTGTTATTTATCTTGGCGTTCTCTGTTACGTTTGCCGCACTCGGCGCCTCAGTCGGACTAGCGGGAGGAGCGGTTCTTTCTAGAATTGATTGGGCACTTCGACCCATCGGTGCCGTAGTCATAATTCTCGGTCTGAATATGCTTGGCTTAATTAATCTACGATTCCTAAATCGAACATATCAATTGTGATAACTAAGCATGTTGCCGTCGAAGACGAATCAGACGAGAATTGTATGTACTATGAGTGAAGACCTTGATGGATTGAATTTAAGCGAGCTGACAGATGCAATTGCACAGGAAGAGGTGTTGATTGTTCGTTTTCAAAATTTTGAAGAGCGCTTACTGTTAGATATGAGACTCGGTGAAGATGACCAGCCGCTTGTACGAATGGTAGGTCCCGTTTCTTCCGCGGAAGAGCGCTACACCGAGCTTAGACAAATTCGACCCGAAGTTGCCCTGCCGGAGAGAATTATGGTCGTGCCGTGGCCTCGCTCGTTTAATGAAATGCAAAGACTTGGGCTCTGGCAAGAGATCAGCTCTCGAATTATCAAAGTTGCCGGTGATTCGGCAACACAATTGATACTAGACCTCCAGACTGAAATTGAGCGTCTGGAGGTGCTCGAACTAGCTGCGATTATTCGAGGAGATATCGGCTATGAAACACTTTGGGAACGAGACGGATAAGGGATCTCTTGTCCATCTTCTGATAATATTTTTGGATTAATACCTTGATTGAAAAAATGAACAATATAATTGATTTACGTTCCGACACAGTCACTAGACCTTCTCATAATATGCGGCTTGCGATTCAAGCTGCTGAGGTGGGCGATGATCATTCGGGTGAAGATCCTTCAGTTAATAAACTTGAGTCAGTCGCTGCAGAATTTACGGGTAAGGAGGCAGCGTTATATGTCCCCTCCGGTACGATGTCGAATCTTGTTGCATTGCTCACCCATTGCCAACGCGGTGATGAAGTAATTACTGGGAGTGAGTCTCACATCAATAATCACGAAGGTATGGGCGCTTTCGTGCTCGGAGGATTCTCAGTCCGTACAGTCGATAATGACTTTCGCGGCCGGATTAATCCGCTTGATATAAGTGAAGCGTGCAGAAGCGACTGGCCAACTACCAAGGTCATATGTCTTGAGAACACACACAACCGTTGTGGAGGTAGTGCGATCCCTAAGAGTGAAATTACAGAAATTAGCACTCTCGCCCGTGAACGCGGAATTCAATTGCACATTGATGGAGCACGGATTGCGAATGCTGCAGTGGCCCTAGAAACCGATGTTGCGTCGCTAGTGGAGGGTGCTGATTCGGTCTCATTTTGTTTCTCTAAGGGATTGGGCGCCCCAGTGGGCTCAGTTTTGTGCGGAACCAAAGATTTTATAAAGGAGGCTCGTCACAATCGCCGCCTCGTAGGTGGCGCAATGCGCCAAAGTGGAGTGATTGCAGAAGGAGCACATTATGCTCTTACCCATAATTTCGATCGCTTGGCCGAAGATCATGAAAACGCACAACTCCTGCGACGGTGTATTGACGGATTGCCCGGTGTCATATTAGATCCGGCCGGATGTGACACAAATTTAGTGTTTTTTGAACTCGATTCACAATTTAACGGCGATATTTTCCGCTCGAGACTTAGTGACCACGGTGTCCGATGTTCTGGGACGAGTAAACAGAGAATTCGAATGGTTTGCCATTTGGACGTATCCACGGCCGATATTGAGAAGGCTGCGAAGTTGATCGGGCAAGTTTTGCATGATATGGAGGGAGAGTCATCATAATACTCAGAAAATGTCGATTTCTAGGGAATATGTTTGGAATTTTTTTGCTGTTTACGATTCTCGGCTGTTCAGGAGCAAACATCAGTCAAACCTCTGATGAACCATTGACTCGGGTTTATGAAATACCACTTCCAGAGAAATTACGCTATGAGTTGACTAATGACGTCGGCGAGCAGATTGGACTTGGTATTTTTCAATCTGAGATTGATTCTGTGGACTCTTCCCTAATTATGTTGGAGGAGCGATACACTCGAGCGGATAATAGCGATGCCGGCGACATAATTATGACCAAGGTCTCCGCAGCTGACTTTTCAGCCGTAGGAGGCATTAGAAACGTAAAAAAAGTAACAGCACTTGAAATTCAATCGATTTCTTATAGTTGGGAAATCGTTCAAATTGCTGGAGAAAAGCGCGTACTTGAAAAGATAAATAATTTGGCTGATTCAAGCATAGTCAAAACTAAGAAATTACCAGATTTAGATATATATGCGAACTCGAGCTCATTTTGGCTTTGGCGACAACTGCCGTTAGAAGTCGGCTACGCAGCAAGTTACTTGACGGTCGATCCTTTTGAAGAAAAATGGCAACTAGTCACCATTACAGTTCCACAGGCGGAGGTTTTGAAGATGCCCTTTGGTGATATTCCAGTGTGGAGAGTTCTCATTCGATCAGGGCGAGCAACCCGATCTGCTTGGATTGAGCAATCCGTGCCTCATCGAGTGCTGAAATGGGATAATGGACTTACAGTCATGACGCTGATTGACTGATTGACACGGTCGCGATTTCTAGAGAGTCAATGGGTATACCAAGATTATCAATTATTTCAGACAGTATTTGTCTAGCTTCCAGCGTCTCTTTAGGCAGGAATATCAGCGCACAGGCTCGGTGGAGATCCCGTTCCTCTATCGTGTGCCCGCTCGCAATAATTCCGTTGGGTATCGCCATGCGAAGGTCTTCGAACCACTGAGTGATCTGCCATTCAAATAACCGAGTCTCACCTTTGACTGCCACGACGGTAAGTGATTTGGCCTGTGGGAAATGTTTGTTAGAAGTTGGGAATTCCCCGTCAAATTGAAAATCTACACTCCACATACCCGTGATGTGCTTGCCCAGTGAGTGAACTACAAATTCCATGTGATTGGAAGAGTCTGAAAATTCTTCAAGAGATTTTGACAGACGGAGCTCTGCACTGACAACAAAATGAGTTGCTGATGTGCCAATGCTGACGTCATGCACGGCAGGTGCGTGTCGTAAGGTACGGGCGTTTGTTTGTAAAGATTCTAAGGCCCCAATAGACAGATCATGTCGAAGCTCAGCAACGATTATATGCATCACAGACCGGTCAAGTTCTAGAGATGGATCAACCATATTTTTGGGTGCTCTCTTGTGATCACGGGTTTCGACGCGGCACGGCCGGTGGGAGAAATGGATCTATGGTGCTCGTTTTTTCGATCGGCTCGGTAGACTGCTGCTTTGTAACAATTCTTGAAGATACAATTCCCTCGCCCAATGGCAGTAGGGCACCATCTGCCATTTCTCGAACTAGATCAACGTGTTCCATTACGAAGGGATCATGGGTCGCGGTAACGATTGTCACGCCGGTGTCTGCAACTTCTCTAAGTAGACTAAAAATTTGGGCACCCGTTGTTGAGTCAAGTTCTCCAGTTGGCTCGTCCGCAATAATGAGAGGAGCATTGTTTGCGAGAGCCCGAGCAACCGCTACACGTTGCTGTTCACCGCCGGATAACTCATAAGGTCGGTGATCTGCTCGATGAGTCAAGCCAACCTGGTCGAGTAGCTCTCGCGTCCGATTGCCCCGCGCTCGTATCCCACTGCCAGCAATCCGAAGAGCAAGATCGATATTTTCAGCCGCAGATAATAGAGGGAGAAGCCCAAATGACTGGAAGACAAATCCAATTTGTTCCCGTCTGAATTTCGTGCTCTGTTTGTCGGAGAAGCGAGAGATTTCTTGGTCACCTATAAGAACAGATCCCTCGTCGGGTGAGTCAAGACCAGCGATGATATTTAAGAGTGTGGTTTTTCCTGATCCTGACCTACCAACTATTGCAATGAATTGACCAGCCGGAACTTCGAGATTCACTGAATTTACAGCAGTGACAACTGTTCCGCCGCTATCAAATCTTCGTGTGAGATCCGTTACCGTAATCAAGTTGTTTTGTTTCAATTGGTGTTCGGTATTTGTCATTATGCTGATCCTTTAGGATTAAATCTATTCACCGGTAATTTTGACTGATTCACCGTCCAACTCAATGCGGGCACGACGATTAATTCCGATATCGTGTAGGTATTCTCGAGGAATTTGCAGGCGGCCACTCCGATCGACAACAGCCAATTCGTCGACTGAGAAATCTGTCCCACCAGTGGAGGAGTTTCGAATGAGTTCTGTACTTGCCCGTCCATCTCTCATGGCGACAACACGATCGACTCGGCTCGTGATTTCTCGATCGTGTGTCACGATTACAACCGTAACACCGGTGTTACGGTTAATGCTGTGGAGGACTTCAAAAACCTCATCTGCTGTTGCGCTATCAAGTTCTCCCGTTGGTTCATCAGCTAATAGAAGCGGGGGTTGATTCGCCAACGCGACTCCAATAGCCACTCGCTGCTGTTCGCCTCCAGATAGCTCATTGGGTTTACGTTTATGTTTGTCGCCAAGTCCGACAGACTCTAGAAGCTCTCTTGCCCGTGCTTTAGCAATTTTGTGCTTAACACCCTCAAGGATCATAGGCACTTCAATATTTTGCTGTGCTGAAAGATAGGGGATTAAGTTGCGTCCTGTCTGCTGCCAGATGAATCCAACTTCACGTCGCCTGTAATCTACTAGATCGTCGTCACTCATTCTTAGTAAGTCACGACTTCCCACGGATATCCTGCCAGCTGACGGCGTATCTAGGCCCGCAAGGATATTCAGGAAGGTAGACTTTCCTGATCCCGACGCACCCACTATCGCCATCATCTCTCCATGCGCAACACGAAGATCGAGACCACGTAGGGCAACGACTTCTAGATCGTCAGTTTTATATATCTTGAATAACTCTTCAGCGAATATATAGTCATCAGTCATTAAGCATCTCCAATTCGTAATGCGCGGTGAATGGCTAGGCGGAAGTAGAGGGTTACTACTGCCGCAACCGTTAGAATGAACACCAAACTTAATATACCCCAGACAAGAAATACTTCTGTCCACGAGAATTCTAAAATAAATGGAGGGACCACAGGATTTCCGATCTCGTCGGTTGCCAGAAAGCTCATCATAAATCTTCCTATGAATAACCCAACAGCTGTACCCAAACCGAGACCAGCCAGAACCACAAAGAGATGCTCAAAAAGAACAAGACTAAACACCTGTGGTCGCGAGAAGCCCAGAGTCCTCATAATTGCAAATTCAAGACCTCGGAGTTGTGCGTTTAGGTAGGAGTACACCATGAATCCAATAGCAGAAAGCAACAGGACTGCACCAAAACTGATTGCCAATATACCTGACCAACCAGCTGCTATTAAAGGATCTTCCTGCTGTTCGGTTCTGATAGTTTCAGCAACAAAAAGTTTTTCATGCTGAAACTCCTCAGTCCATTGCTCGGGATTTGTCGTGTCCATCGAGCGGAACCACAGCTCGTTACTTCCCACAGAGTTGTCGGGGAGAGCAATGTTGATGGCCGATTGAAGCCTGTGGGAGTTCACCACTGCAAAACCGGTGTTAGAGTTTGGAATATAGGTGGGGAAATAATCGAATACCCCAGCAAGTTTGCCTTGGGTCCACCTTGAAGAAGAGTTTACTGCAAATACGTCACCAATCTCGATATCCATATCTGCGACGGTTTTTCTATCTAAATAGATCTTGAGATCAGTGGTGATTGTATCAAGCATCAAGCCATGAATTCGATAATAACCTCGCGTTTGATTTCCAGAAACCCAACTGAGTGTTGTGGTTCGTTCGATGCCTTGAGGCGCATCAACATCGATGGTTAGGAAGTCTCCAGAGGAGGCAGATCGCGCGCCAGAGAGAGGAGAAAAATCACCATCGATAAAGTCATGTATTACTATTGCATCGGGCCATGCATCAATGCCTCGTGGCCCACCGTCTAGGCCAAAGGTCCAACTAAATCGGCTTGAAGTGGCCGGTAGATCTTCAGTGCCCTCTTCAGCTGGCGGTGGAGTATCCAGCGTAGTGTATACGAGGGGGCCAATTCGGATATTTGCTTGTTGCGCAGTGAGCCGACTCGAGGCAGTAAATGTCACTCCGCGGAGGCTATAAGGCAAAGGTGCAACTTTAGCATTGCCGAATTTGTCAGCCGGTTTGGTTATATCAGCGGTAAAAAACATCCAGTCCTCAGTAGCAGGGTCACCTGGTCTTACGGCCCCCATTGCGAAGTGATTGAGGCGTCCATTGTCATCCGCGAGAACCGTGTTCACGTTTATTCTTCCGGCTAAATTATCAAACTTTAACCAGAGTCCTATCTGACGGGCATTCTCGGGAACACTCGGTCCGATAAGGCTCACAGAGTCGCTATCAAGATCTTGAACTATTTCCTCAATCGAACTATCTGCAAAATCATCTCGGAAGAAGGCAGTCGAGCTAAACGAACTAGGATCGACTCCTAGTATCTCGACTTCGCGCGGATTGTCGCGTGTTGTCCAGAGAGTTGCTCTTGTTCGCAGAGCTAGGGTGGCGTTACCAACGGGTTTTTGCTTCAATATATTCTCGACTGCGGCCCTTCCAGGAGCCTGGTTTGCGAGACTTAAGACCGCGCGTACTGAACTGCCTGCCGCGTACTGTGCACGTTCTGTATACGATCGATCCAAGGTGGCTGAGAATGTTGCACCAAACATACCTACACCGGTCGCAAACATCAGAAGTAGTACTAGTCTGGAGTAGTTGCCAGGATTTCGGACTAACGACCTCATTCCAATAAGGAGAGCAACCGATCGAGTCCAGCCAACAAGCCAACTTATTAAACGCAGCGTCGGCGGAAATAGTCTAAGAAATACTACCCCGACTGTAACCATAAATACCGCAGGGGTTGCTAAAAGCAGTGGATCCAATTCTTGTTGCCCACCGAAGAATTTTTCAGCCAAGAGATCTCCTTCTCTTGAAACCCGCCAATATACCAGAGCCAAGACGACAATAAATGCCACGTCTAGATATAAACGAATAAAGAGGGGTGGTTTATTTGGTCTGGCTTGGCTCTTTTTATATTCCACAACTGTATTGCGCGTAGCTCGCCAGGCCGGCACCATCAGTGCCAGGAATGCTATTAGTGCGCCGATACACGCGAGGATGTAGGCGGCCGTACTGATATGAACCTCTAGTCGTCCTCCATCAGAAATCGCACTGAATGCTGGGGTAGGTCCGAGAGCGGAGATGACCGTTG
>CAVODE010000065.1:0-10013 GCA_963694535.1 Dehalococcoidia bacterium | reverse complement strand
GCCATTACGCCATTTTGCATTAACGCCTTAACAACCTCAACCGGAGACGTATCAAGGATTTCCGCCAAATCGCGAACAACTATTGCAGATGGAATAGATATCTTCTGCTGATCAAGTGTCATCCGTGAGTCCTATCCCTTCTTTGTGCCCTTACATATGTATTCTATTCAATCTATCTCGTAAAGAATCTTTCGTCCAAACCTTTACTAACTCTATATTTCTAACAAATCATCTTCATCCTCAAGCAAATCGTCTTCATCCTCATCATACTCAAAACGTCGTGATTGAGTTTGTTTTTGTGGGGCTCGTTCACCACCACGCTTGCGACGATTCTGATTTTTCTTGTTTTGTCCACCTGCAGGCTCTTCTTCGTCGTCTCTTCGAAGCTCGGCAATTTCATCACCAAATCGCAAACCGCCGCTCGTTGATTTACTTTCAATCGCTGGTCGTTCACGAACCTCCTCCGATATACCATCGGATTCAACAGTCTCTTCTACCGCATTATCTTCCTCTGAAGCAAAGGCAGCCATCACTTCCTGTTCAGGAGTGAGCTGTTTAACTACTGAAGAATCTGCGCCAGTACTCTTAGGATCCATTGCGGCCAGTGACAATACAGAATCGCTTCCGATATCTGTTCCTTCAGCATCCTCTACGGTCGACACTGATGTTGTTTTCGGGGCAGGAATAGCCTCCATGTTAGGTTCTGGTGGCGGGACTAAATCCGCGCCCGATTCCATAAGTGCACTTTCTGCATTCAAAGACACACGCCGACCTACAAGTTGAGCCGCCAGACGTGCATTTTGACCTTCTTTTCCAATAGCAAGAGCCATCTGCTTATCTGGAATACCAATATTTACCGTATTCTCGGCTTTATCAATACTTATCGAAATAACCTCTGCTGGTGAAATTGCATTCGCAGCGTAGGCAATTTCGTTAGGGTCCCATCTAAGAATATCTATTCGCTCGCCACCCAACTCAGTAACAATATTCTGAATTCTTCCGCCCCTGGGACCTACACAAGCGCCGATAGGATCTATTCCATGCTGACGTGAGATTACAGCTACTTTGGACCTAAATCCGGCATCTCTCGCCACAGCTACTATTTCAACAGTCCCGCGAGCAATCTCTGGCACCTCCAGCTCTAACAATCGTTTTAAAACATCTGGATGAGATCGTGATACGACTATTTGGGGTCCTTTAGCCGCTCGATAGACCTCCTTTATGAATACTCGAATTCGTTGACCCTGCCGATAGTGCTCAGGTCGTATTTGTTCTGCCCAAGGCAACACGGCCTCAGCTCTGCCTAGATCGACGATTACTTGTTTTCTACCGCCTTCAACTCTCAAAACGGCTGCCGAAGTTAACTCTCCCTCTTTGTGAGAGAATTCTTCAAATACGGCTTCCCGTTCCGCTTCACGTAAACCCTGAGACACCACTTGCTTCGCCGTTTGTGCTGCAACCCGACCTGCTTCGTCTACTCGCTCCTGCTCTATGGACTCAGCTATGACGTCGCCAACTTTGGCGCTGACAAAACCCATCTCCTTAGCGCGATCTGGAGCAACTTCAATTTCGTCATCCTCAATCTCCTCATAAGGCATCACTTTATATACGCGCTCAGCGGTGATATCGGACGTATCCTCATTAATTTTCACATTTATATCAGCATATTGAAGATCGTCCTTGCGGAGCGCCGACGCTATAGCTGATTCGACTTTAACTAAAACAGTCGACGTATCAAGACCTTTTTGATCCGATACTTGCTTAATAGCAGTAACTAATTCATTACTTCTCATTTTTCCCCCAACGACAAAAAATGCGCTAGCCCTAAGACTGCGCACACGATCAATTAACCGAGTCACTAGCTCTATTTGGTATACATCATGTTACCACTTAAACCGAACTTGCCGCTATTTAGAATCTGTTTAAAGACATTCTATGAATTCAGTCTAATCAAAGTGCATCAAACAATACCTTAATCTCTTCTTTGATGTGGTCTACAGTACTATCCCGCGAAATAAGCTGAGTCCCATCTGAATACCTATTGGAGACCTCGACCACACCCTCTTTCTGGTTTCTGGCCGATACAGTTAATCGAATTGGATTCCCTATTAAGTCCGCGTCATTGAACATCACTCCAGGGCGCAGACCTCTGTCGTCAAATAGAACTTCAACTCCAGCCCCTGTTAACTCTTGGTAAAGGAGCTCGGCGGCGTCACGAATTGATTCATCTTTATCCGAGCCAAGTGCCACTAAAGAACAATGATATGGCGCGATCGAAATCGGCCACTTGAGTCCATTTTCATTAACTCCCACCTCTGAGGCAGCAGCAAAAATACGACCCACACCGATTCCATAACAACCCATTGTGGGCGTAATTGAGTTACCTACCGAATCTTGCACCACCACACCAAACGTATCTGAATAAACTTGACCAAGCCTAAATACATGCCCCATCTCAATACCCCGAGACAGAATTAACTTCCCGCCGGAACAATGACTACAGTGCGCACCGTCCGTAACCTCAGCAATGTCAGCAGTGATAGAAGCCTGCCAGTCACGCCCATAATTCGTATTCTTATAATGCCAATCCTTCTGGTTGCCACCGGCCACCAAATTCCGCGCAGCGATGACTGATTCGTCGGCTACAACCTGAACCGAACTTTCTAGCTGGACCGCAGACGTAAATCCGGGAGTTAATCCTAGGTCTGACAACTCATCTTCCATCAACGGCCTCAGATCCACACCACCTAAGGTATTTGACAACTTCACTTCACTGATTTCAAGATCGCCTCTCACAATGGAAAGAACCGGAACTTCATCGCCACCACTATGCGGGGTTGCCATGTACATAACGGCTTTTGCGGTCTGACTATGCTCTATGCCGAGAAAAGTTACTAACTCAGCAATGGTTGTTGTATCTGGTGTCTCGATTTTTTCGAGATCCAGCATTAAATCATCACCAAAATCTTCTCTTAGAAATTCAGCTTTTTCCAAATTCGCGGCGTAATGGCAGTTATCGCATTGAGCTACAGTATCTTCCCCATTTTCCGATAAAAAAATAAATTCTTGAGATCCTTTACCACCTATTGCACCTGAATCCGCATCTACCGGCACGACAGGCACTCCACAACGCGAAAAAATTTTCTCGTATGAATTGAACATCGTTTGATACGAAATACTTAAGCCGTCATCTGTTAAATCAAAAGAATATGCGTCCTTCATCGTGAATTCTCTAACTCGAACAAGGCCTGCCCTAGGCCTAGCCTCATCTCGAAATTTTGTCTGTATTTGATATAGAGTCAACGGTAAATCCCTATAAGAAGAGATAAATTTTCCTGTCAAATCCGTCACCACTTCCTCGTGGGTGGGCCCTAACACTAAAGCTCTAGATCGCCTATCTGCTAGCTGAAAAAGCACTTCACCCATCGTGGTAGATCTACCAGATTGTTCCCAAAGTTCAAGAGGCTGCAGAGCTGGCATCAGTATCTCTTGGGCACCAGCCGAATCCATCTCATTCCTAATTATATTTTCGATTTTCAGGCGTACGCGATTGCCGAGAGGCAAAAACGAGTATGCGCCTGACATAAGTTGCGAGACAAATCCAGCTCTGATCAAGAGCGCATGAGATTCAGTGTCAGCGTCGCTCGGCTGCTCACGTAAAGTTTTTCCAAATAATTGAGACATTCTCATAGTTATCTCCCGATAGCTATACTACAGTGAATCTTACATCGTCCAAGCTATCCAGAAATCCTAAAACTATAAATAAACTGACCTTTAACCTCAGCTCACGCAATCTAGTATTCTAACTGAACAAAGACTATGAGTATGAGGGATACCTATGTTCGATTGGAAAACTCAATACCGGGAAAAAATCATATCGCCTGAAAATGCAGCTCTACTCGTCAAAGATAATATGTTCATCCATTTCGGCGCACTGCCGTCGGATCCATGGTACCTAGCTCAATATATTCACGCGCGATCAACAGAACTTAACAATGTGGTTATCTACGGCGACCTTATGCGTGACATGAATAATTGGGATCACATCTCCCTCGATGACAGCGATAATCGACATGTTGAGTTCAGATCCGGCTATCTTACGCCTGGAACTCGCGGAACTTGGCAGCGCAAACACCTGCATTACACACCCGGAACCGTCTTCACCGATCATTTTAGATATTCGAGAGAAATACCCCATCCAGATATAGGGTTTTTCCATATGACCACTCCCGACGAGAACAAGACAGCGGGCTTTGGTATAGGTTTATGGGATAACAAAATCAACATTCAGAAATGTGGCTTGGTCGTGGCCGAAGTTCAGGAAAATATGCTCCGTACAGCGGGAGATAATTTCATAGATACGAGCCTAATCGACTATTTCGTAATAATTCCGGATGGAGAGTTGCCGAAGGCTCCCGCACGACCTGAAAGAACACCTGCAAATCTTGAAGCTATAGATGTAGCTGCCGCACTCACAGCAAGTTTAGTGAACGACGGCGATACATTAGAAATCGGGGTGGGACTTGCTTCAAATGCAATTACGCCACATTTATTTGATAAAAAAGATCTCGGATACCACTCAGAGTTGACGAGTCCTGGAATCGCACAACTATACGCTGCAGGAGTAATAAACGGCTCAAACAAAAGTCGAGATGTAGGGAAATTGTGTGTCACGCTACTACCAGCTCAGCCAGAAGACATAGAAATAGTGGCTCGAAATTATGCTGACTGGGAAGTTTACGGTGTTGACTATATTCACAACCCAAGCGTTATCGCAACACAACGACAAATGACCGCGATAAATACTGCCACCATGATTGATCTAACTGGACAGGTAGTATTCGATTCTGTGGGGCGCGATCAGATCACAGGACCGGGCGGGCAATTCGAATTTGTAATTGGGGCACTCTACGCTGATGGTGGCCGCTCAATTCACGTTTTGCCAAGTCTCTCTGGAGATAATTCGAGATTCGTCCCTGAATTTGATGCGGGAGCACGGGTGGGAGTTCCGAGGTTTTTAACAGATATCGTTGTAAGTGAATACGGAGTCGCATCGTTACAAGGTAAAACAGATAGGCAGAGGGCAAGAGAGATAATAAGTATTGCCCATCCAGACCACAGGTCAGAACTAACAAGTAGGGCAAGGCACTTGGGAATACTTTAAGAAGTAAATTTACTTAATTTTGGGTATGCCTCACGACCAGCGGGGAAGGTTTCGTTACGAGGCATACGCACTAGGAATGTGACACGTCCCTAGTTTCTTTATATCAAAATTTTGTAAGAGCTCTGTTAAAAATTAAAATATATGGTGGTTTAACTTAAATGATTTCTAAAAAAGATGTGCTGATAGCCGCAGCTGTTGCATTAATTGGTATGGCTGGTCTTTGGTGGAACGGTTATATTGCAGGCAACTAGGAAAAATCAGGTTACGTGATAGAACCGAATTCGAATGCTATAGGTTCGCAACTTCTTTTACAACATTTTTCCGATAGACGCATATAAGTACTAAAATTGACGAGTGATGAAGAAAATATTAGTCATTGAAGATGATCCAGTAATTTTAGAAGCCGTCGTATATAACCTCGAGGCTGAGGGATATAAAGTCGATACGGCCTCCGATGGTACCAATGGTCTCGAAGCGGCAAGAAAATTACACCCTGACATTGTCTTGCTTGACATAATGCTTCCCAACATGTCAGGCCTAGATGTTTGTCGGCTCCTAAAAGACGAGCTAGATCAGTCTGTAATTCTCATGACCGCTCGAGATGCCGAAATTGATGTGCTTAATGGATTTGATTGTGGCGCCGATGATTACATAACCAAACCCTTTTCAATGCGACTTCTGAAGGCTCGGGTTAGCGCGCTCCTACGGCGATCTACGAAGCGCGCTCCGGCATTTCAATCATCTAACGACAACATATTTGCCTATCAAGTGAATCAAAAACCAGAAGGTACCAATATTTCACCGATTATCAAAGCTGATCGCCTAGAACTGGATATCGTCGCACACGAGGTAAAACTTGATGAACAGATATTAGAAGTACGACCACGTGAATTTGAACTCCTTCAGTTTTTTATGAGACACCCGCATCAAGCTTTGAGTCGTGAACTACTGCTTGAATCAGTTTGGGGATACGAATTCCGAGGAGATACACGAACTGTTGACGTACATATTCGATGGCTACGAAAGAAAATCGAAGTGAATCCTGCCATACCAACACGAATCATTACCGTTAGATCAGTTGGCTATAAATTCATTCCGTAAGCAATCTCATACCGCTTTCACTAGTGAAACGTCCCCCGGAAGCCTGAAAGTAAAAATCGCCCCACCACCTACTCCATTACGAACGCTAATTTCGCCACCATGCCTCTGAACAATATGCCTAGCAATCGAAAGGCCGAGCCCTAAGCCATCATTTTGAGAATTACGCGATACTTCTCCCGTATAAAATCGCTCAAAAATACGCGTGCGGTCTGCTGGCGGCACACCCGGCCCGTGATCAATTACCTCGAACACTACCTCCCGCTGCGAATCAATTCCACCAACCGAAAAAGTATTAATTACTATATTTGAGCCTCTGGGCGACACACTGATGGCATTATCTATGAGGTTTGTAAACACCTCCACCAACCTATCAAAGTCACCCATCATCTGAGCATCACCCGCCAGAAATATCTCGGTATCTTTGCTCTGCAATAGACTAATTTCAGCGGCCGAACTTATGGTGGACATATTGTCGATGACGGTCACAACAAGTTCTTCAACTGGAAAATTGAGCATTGTAAATTCATCCTCATGGCTCTCAATTCTTGATAATCTAACTAACCTCTCCACCATTCTGCTTAATCTATTCAATTCCCCCAGCAGGCTTCGGTGAAATTTCTTGCGAAGTTTTTCATCACTTACGCCGGCTTCGATCGTTTCAGCCAACAATCGACCCGCTGTAATAGGTGTACGTAGATCGTGTGACACATTCGCTATGAGTTCTGAGCGCGAACGTTCTGCAATTCGCTGATCAGTTAAATCCTGTAGCGAAAGAATTAAGCCTTCCACCACTTCCTCTGATTTATGAGTCATAAAATTGGGATGACTGAGAGGAGTACAAGATACATTGAGTATCCGGCCACCTGGCAAGGTAACTTCTTCAGGGATACCGTCTGATCTTCTGGCCACTTCAAGTAAAGATGCGTCTAGGGATGCTCTAATCAGTGAGGAACCCGACATCTGAGATCGTTCGCGATCTAACATCTGAGCAGCTGCCGAATTAGCTACAAATACCTGCCCCTCATCGGCCGAACCCTTAACCACGATAATGCCTTCACGCAGCGGTTCAATTAATTTTAAAAAAACAACCGGTGTTAACGTTTCAAGGCTGAGGATATACTCAAGCGACTCGATTTGTTCTCGCTCCAATTTTAAATCAGTGATGCTTCTTGATTCAGATCGCAAATATTTAATTGGAATAATTACAAAAGCCGCCGCCGCTATCACCAATATTAATGATTTAAGAGCTGGATCGCCTGTAAAAAAAATACAACCAAATCCTATAGAAACTAGGCACAAGATTACTACTAGTAGGTATTTAGACTGATTCCGACCATTCATTTGAGTACTCAGCCCGATGGTAACGTGGTGTTTGGCGCAATCATCAGGGCACTCTTACTAGCCAAATCTTCCGGTAATGTAATCCTCGGTGCGGCTATCCGAAGGATTCGTAAAAATTTCCTGAGTCTGATTAAACTCAACTAATCTGCCAACTCGCTCCTCGCCAGCCAGCATAAATGCAGTCTTGTCTGAGACTCTTGCAGCCTGCTGCATATTATGAGTGACGATCACGATCGTATACGTCGATCTTAGCTCACGCATCAAATCTTCAATTCTCTGGGTCGCAATTGGATCCAGAGCTGAACATGGTTCATCCATCAAAATGACCTCTGGCTTAACCGCGATTGCTCTCGCTATGCATAAGCGTTGCTGTTGACCGCCGGACAAGGCCAGACCACTTTTATTCAACTTGTCGCTCACCTCGTCCCACAGGGCAGCCTGCTCTAGAGACTCACGAACTAGTTCATCCATATCACCTCGATAGCCGTTCACCTTGGCACCAAACGCGACGTTATCGTAAATACTCTTTGGGAAGGGATTAGGTTTCTGAAAAACCATTCCAACATTTCGTCGAACCGAAACAGGATCAACGTCTTTTTCATAAATATTCTCCCCATGAATCTGAACAGCACCTTCGATGGTTACTCCTGTAATCAAATCATTCATCCGATTTATACATCGAAGTAACGTACTCTTTCCGCAGCCAGAAGGACCAATCAAAGCAGTCACTTGATTCTCCGGAATATCCAAAGAGACGTTGTCCACGGCTTGTACTCCGCTATACCACAGACTTAAGTCTCTTATACGGATAGCAATAGCATCTTCGTCTTGCGTATCAAAATCAATACCAGCAGGACTAGATGAGATTGAAATAGTTGGTTGTCCCTGCTCATCGACACTCATAATACTCTCAGATTTCTTTTCTTCCATCGCATCCACCATAGAATCGCCACTACCACTATACATTTCGTTACCTAAACACGATCGCTACTTATTTATCGGGCACTCTCCCTACCAAGTTTAATCCTCAAAACTACAGCCAGAGTGTTCATAGTAAGCAACGTAATAAGCAAAACCACGATTCCGGTCGCAGCAAGATCGTGAAACGCAGCTTGCGGCCGTGACACCCAATTAAGAACCTGAATTGGCATCGCAGTAAATGGATCAAGTGGAGTCTCTGGCGAGAATGCCACAAAGGTTAATGCACCAATCATAATAATCGGTGCTGTTTCACCTATTGCTCTGGACAAAGCTAAAATCATCCCCGTCATTATGCCAGGCATCGCTTGTGGCAAAACATGAGACGAGACTGTTTGCCAGCGCGTAGCGCCTACCCCATAAGAGGCTTCACGTATTGAGGGAGGTACAGACTTTATCGCTTCTTGCGACGCCACAATAACCACTGGGAGTATAAGTAATGTAAGCGTAAGGGCACCCGACATCACAGATCGACCAAATCCACAGCTCTCACCTATACAAATTGCTGGTCCATATCCAATAGTCCCTCTCACAAATAGTTGAAGTCCTAAAATGCCGAAAACAATTGAAGGAACTCCAGCAAGGTTAGAAATATTAGTCTGAATTAAACTTGTTAGTCGATTTTTTTTGGCGTATTCCTCTAAATACAGAGCGGCACCAACTCCAATTGGAAATGCGCTAGCCGCCACTAACGTCATAACCCACAAAGTGCCCATGATCGCGCCCCTGAAACCGGCGATCTCAGGCTTACGAGACGGATAGTTCGTGAAGAAATGACGGCTAAAATACTCAAATCCATCCTGTCTAATATCGTTCATTAAAACCAGCAACAGCAAAATTCCAACTAACGAACCAGCAAGGCACACCCCATAAAAAACACGCCCGCGAAAATGACGAAGTGCAAGGCTCGTCTTAAACATTGAGCTCTGGGATTTAGTATCAGTCCTCGACGAACCTGAGAGATCGCTCAATCGTAGACCTCCCTATATCTTCTCGTTATTCGAGCAGAGATTAAATTCATGATTAACGTCATGAAAAATAAGGTTAAACCAACCGCAAAGATAGTTTTGAACTCTATCGTCCCGTGCGGTGTGTCACCAAGAGAAACACTAACGATATAGGCAGTCATCGTCTGCACTGCTTCAAATGGATTGGCCGTCAAATTCGGCCTGGCCCCCGCAGCTATCGTCACCGCCATAGTTTCTCCTATTGCCCGTGAAATCGCCAAAATATATGAGGCAACTATGCCCGAAAGTGCAGCCGGAAAGGCGACGCGCGTTGTTACCTCGAGTCTGTTTGCACCAACTGCATATGCAGCCTCACGCAACTCCTTCGGAACTGCCCGCAAGGCATCATCAGATATCGAAGCAATAATAGGTACAATCATAATTCCCACAACAATAATTGCCGAAATCGCCATATATGGGCC
>CAVODE010000064.1:0-10132 GCA_963694535.1 Dehalococcoidia bacterium | reverse complement strand
GGAACCAGCCTTGCTTCGTGATTTTCTGGCGGCTTGCGTGCTCGTAACCTGAAAGTGCTTGTTATTATGCGAGATTCGCCAACCATCAGATTCGGGAACGATATAACCAAGCCAATTGCTTTCGCTATGTAATATTGACATTAATCCTGGTAATCCAGAGGTCGTAGCATCAACCTCGAACGGTTCGTTGTCATCGATGGTCACGAAAATACCTTCGTCACGAACATCTAACTGGACTATATAATTGACATCGTCAATTGTTAACGGGTACCGCGACGCCATCCTGCTTCTCCACTCGATATTGTAATTTCTTGTGTGCTGTTTTTTCGTGCTGCCGCAGTCCATTTGGACACTCTATTGACAGGCATGGCTTGTCCGGCCGTATTTTGTGACTTTAGCAAACTCGCAATTGCCGCAGCTGTTAATGCAAGGTTAATCTCTTCCTCTGTTTTGGTTGCTTCGGGCATACTGAAGTTGTTCTCTAACCAATTTGTGTAAATATCACCGTTTTGAAAATCTTTATTGTTCATTAGCTCGCGATGAAACGGAATATTTGTCTGGGGCCCTGATATAACCAAATCCTGGAGAGCTCGTTGCATTCGTTGGATTGCGAGCTCTCGAGTTTCCGCCCAAACGATCAATTTACCGAGTAAGGAGTCGTAGAAAACCGGAACATCTAATCCTGAAAAGAGCATTGAGTCAAAGCGAACACCTGGGCCATTAGGGTATTCGACATAATCAATCAGACCAAGCGATGGTCGGAAATTTTGATACGGATCTTCACCATTAATCCTGCATTCGATTGCCCAGCCAATTGGGCCAGAGTCAACTAGTCCGTCGGTGACTGTACCTCCGTCTGCGACGGCAATCTGGAGGGCTACTAAATCGATGCCACCATACACCAGTTCGGTTACTGGGTGCTCAACTTGCAGTCGTGCATTGACTTCCAGAAAATAAAACTCTCCGTCGTTATCCATCAAGAATTCCACAGTGCCGGCATTTTCGTAACCGCTGCCTTTTGCCGCAGCGATTGCCGCAGCGCAAAGCTTCTCTCGAATTGCTGGATTCACAGCTATCGACGGAGCTTCTTCAAGCACCTTTTGATTTCGGCGTTGAACAGAACATTCTCTCTCGCCGAAGGCTGATACGTTGCCATGTGAATCTGCAACTATTTGTACTTCAATGTGTCGGGCTGGCGATACGAAGCGCTCAAAGAATATTGTTGCATTGCCAAATGAGCTTGATGCTTCAGATGAAGCTAATCGCATTGCGTTTTCTAGATCTTCTGGTTTTTCGACAAGTCTGATACCGCGCCCACCACCACCGGCCGAGGCCTTAACTAAGAGCGGATAGCCAACACGATTTGCCTCCGAGGCAGCAGCAGTCAAATTAGCTGGATCTACGTCATTTGCACCAGGAACAATAGGTACATTGGCGTCTTCCATAATTTTTCGCGCCGAAACCTTATCTCCAAGATTTTTCATAGCATCGCCTGAGGGGCCAATAAAGGTAATATTGGCGTCAGCACATGCGTCGGCAAAACTAGCATTTTCTGACAAGAATCCATAGCCTGGGTGTATGGCGTCAGCTCCTGAATCCTTCGCAGCATTTATTATTTTTTCAATATTTAGGTACGATTCAATTGCTGGCCCGTCACCGATGTGAACAGCCCTATCAGCGTGACGTACGTGGAGGAGATTTCTATCGGGTTCAGAGTAGACTGCTACCGTTTCGATGCCGAGTTCTCGACAGGTCCTTTGGACTCTGAGGGCTATCTCACCACGGTTTGCAATTAATATGCGTTTAAACATCTAGATCAGCCTAGCCGAAACATCTCTAAGCCGCATGTTTGATTTAAACAAGGTTTTGTTGACCCAATTTGATTTCAGTTGTGAGTTTCTCGACTAGTTCGTCTATGGTGATTTCGCCGATATCGTCACCTGATCGAGTACGAACAGAGGCAGCATCAGCTTCCACTTCGCGGTCTCCGATAATCAGCATATATGGAATTTTCTGTAGTTGTGCACGCCGAATTTTATTTCCCATTCGCTCTTTTGCGGTATCAACTGTAAGCCGAATTCCAGCCTGCTTTAGTCTGTCCGCAACCACTTCAGCGTGTTCAAGATGTCTGTCAGCAATAGGTATGATGCTTGCTTGAATGGGAGCTAGCCAGAGTGGGAAGGCTCCTCCATAGTGTTCAATCAAAATACCGATAAATCTTTCAATTGAACCAAATAGCGCTCGATGAACCATAAATGGTCGATGTGACTCACCGTCTTCGCCTACATATGACATATCGAATCGTTCAGGAAGGTTGAAATCAAATTGAATGGTTGAGCACTGCCATTTGCGACCAAGGGCATCAGTAAGATGGAAATCAATCTTTGGCCCGTAGAAGGCACCTCCACCCTCTTCGACGTCATAGGTTAGACCGGCACGTTCGATGGCATCTTTCAACGCGGCCTCTGCTCGGTCCCATTGAGATGATTCACCTACCGCTTTTGCTGGACGGGTTGAGAGAGTTGCTGATAGATTTTGAAAATTAAATAAACCGAGTAAGTCAATGACAAACTTAACGACCCCATCCACTTCGTCATCTAATTGTTCAGGTGTGCAGATAATATGTGCGTCGTCTTGGGTAAATCCACGAACCCGAAGCATGCCGTGAAGTACTCCGGATCGTTCATAGCGGTAGACAGTTCCAAGCTCGGCTAATCGCATGGGGAGCTCACGATATGATCTAAGTGTGTTTTTATAAATTTGAATGTGGAAAGGGCAGTTCATTGGTTTGAGGTAGTAGTCTTCTCCATCAACATCCATAGCCGAAAACATACCTTCAGAGAAAAAATCTAGGTGTCCGCTCTTTTCCCATAAAGTGGATCGTCCAATATGCGGTGTGAACACTAAATCGTAGCCACCTTGGGTGTGAGCCTTTTTCCATGCATCTTCAATTTCAATCCGCAAACGGGCACCTTTCGGATGCCAGTAAATCAAGCCGGGGCCATAATCTTCCTGCGTTGAAAAGAGGTCCAACTCGCGCCCAAGCCGTCTGTGATCGTTTTGTCTGGCTTGTTCACGAAGTTCTTGATACTCATCTAATTCGTCTTGTGTTGTGAATAACAGCCCATAAACACGCTGAAGCATCGTGTTGTTTTCATCGCCGCGCCAATACGCCCCTGCGATTCTATCGAGTTTAAATGCTCCAACCTGACCGGTTGTTTCGGTATGCCCGCCACGACAAAGATCTTGAAATTCTCCATGTCTGAAATGACCGACTGTCTCATCTTCGATTTCATCGATCAACTCGAGTTTGTAGGGTTGATCGATGAAAACTTCTCGTGCCGCTTCTTTTGAGATTTGCTCGCCGGTAATGGAGAGATTTGCACTGACCGACTGAAGCATTCGCTCTTGAAGAATTTCTAAATCCTCTGGTATTAAAGATCGTGGAAGCTCGAAATCATAGTAGAAGCCATCATCCACTGGTGGCCCAATAGCGTATTTCGCGTCAGGGAACATTTCTAAGACGGCTTCAGCGAGAATATGTGCCGCTGAATGCCTCATTCTAAAGAGTTGTTCTTCTGGATCTAGTTCATCGAAGTGAACTGAAGTATTCGAGTCAGCCATTGATTATCCAAGTCAGCTTATCGGGTTATATGGTTGATACTAGTTAATGTTCTCGTCGGCGGCTATAGCCAGTTCGAGTTGATGACTCATTTGGTGGATCAGATCGATTAGTTTTCATATCAGAAGCAATTGTTTCCGCAGGCTCGGTGCTCGCGAGTCCACCGTATCGATTCTCTTCAGAGTCACTTGGGCGGCAAAGCCAGATTATGGAAATCACGATTATTGCGAGCCAAAGAATCACCGCGGACCCTATTAGCATTACAGCAATCAGCGTGTGCAAAGTAAAGGTAACGAAGAATAGAGCTATCCCCATACCTAGTAGAATCAGTCCGGCCAAGAAAATTAAACAAAACCATAGAACCCACCAACCAGTTTTATTGATGTCATGTAAACGACGAACAAGCACGGCTAATCCAGGAAGGAAAAGCGCGACTGAAATAAGGTTTTGAAATATGCTCCAATCGGCAGCTTCCCAGTTACCTGCTAGAAAACCAAAGATAGACACATCAAGTAACCCACCAAAAAAACCAGCGATTGTGGCGAAGAGGGTCCACCACCAGTATTCAGCTCTGGTCGATCGACCGCGAAAATTAGTATATCCGGAGAAACCGAGTGAAATTGCCTTTGGGAAGGAAGTCACGCTTTTTCCAATCTATTTACCCGAAGCCAGTCTGCAATCAACTAATGATATGCAATGACGGGTTAGAAAGCGATATCGAATTTAAAGGATTTCTTGAGCTGGTCACGTACGCTTGAGGCATGACCCAGTGGGCTGACATTCATCCATTTATGCATTAGCAGGCCATCTTTATCGATCAAGAATGTTGAGCGCACGAGGATTGGCACGCAATCTTCCTCATCAACAGGCCATCCATTAGCCTTATAAAATGGTGACTCCTGATCGGTCAATTGGAATTGCCCCATGACTCCATAGTCATCGATCATTCGTTTTTCAGGGTCGACACATAAGTTGAACGGAAGATCGTGGTCCTTAGAAAAGACGTCGTGTGCTTCTTGGTCATCAGGACTGATGCCATAGACGGGGCAGTCTAATTGCTTGAAATCTTGATACACATCACGAAATTCACATGCTTCAATTGTACATCCTGACGAACTATCCGCAGGGTAGAAATAGAGTACTGCGGGCGATCCTTTTAAGTCACTCAATCGCAATTTTTCGCCACTTCCGTCGACAAGTAAAAAATCAGGGACTCGTGCTCCGATTTCTATATTTTTCTCTGATAGATATTTCAGTAGATTTGCCACTGAGAAACCCTTTCTTGTATGAATAAAAAATCTCGATGTCAGGCATTTTACGACTGCAAGGCGCGTGCTTTGTTCATGATATTAGCACCTAGTTACTTGATTGCTCAAAAACTCTTTTTATGGGGTGTCATTGTCGGGATTGAGGACAGATAAATCTTGTCCATCCTCTCCAACTTTCAGCTCGATTTCTCTTATATATCTGTCCACCTTTGCTACAAATGGGGCGGGTAGGGTGAATCGAATAATGCCTTCTTTGTAGAATTTTCGTCTTCCGGGAAAAAGTGCGAAGTTTGTTCTCAATTGCTGGTCAGGATCAACATGTAATAGGTCAGCATACTCTTGAGCGATGTTACTAAGACTCATTTCCGCCTGAAATATTCTGTTGAAACGGATACGCTCCATCTGATTGAGATCGCCATAATCAGCTCCTCCGCGAGAATTTATCGAAGACAACTCAGGATCGCCTGCTAATGTGAGAGCAAGATATTGCCGTTGCTCGTTAATGGACAAAACCAATTGTCTCTGAGCCTCAGCGTGTTGCAGTCTGACCTGGGTGATGAGTACGTACGCAACAGCCAGCGTAGCGATGGCCGTTAGCATTTGAGCGGCATACACGATCACATCTAATGTCATACCAGCTGTCCTCCATTCCTTAAACTTTATATCATTAGTCGATATTACTCAGCAAGGGGTTCAGTGATTGGCTTAACACGGTGATCTCTACAGAACGCGAGTGCTTATGCCTTGCCACAGACTAAAAATACCACGAACAATAATTTACGCGATCAGTGGTTAGGCCGAGATGGATTGTGACCTATGTGGCCTAATCTGACTGACCAGTACGCACGCCACGATTGATGTAATCATAATGAAAAGAAATCCCCACTTATAGGCCTCATAAGCATCCACTGATCCGGTTGGCTCACCAGTGATGGCGAACAGTGTGGCTAACCCGAGTGCGCCACCGAACTGACGCGCCGTCTGTGTGACTCCACCCGCGAGGCTAAAATATTCTGGCTTGACTTCGGACACACCTGCTGCGGCCAACACCCCAAGCGACAATCCCATACCAGCGGCGCTTAATACAACACCAGGCAAATAACCAATTAAGTAGTTGGGCTCTTCATTGAGCATCACGATCCACCAGAGCATCCCCAAGCCACATATAAACGTGCCCGGCCCTGCTACAAGTCGGTGGCCATAGCGATCAGCCAATGGTCCAGCCACCATCGACGCAGCAGTTACCACGAGTGCTGCGAACGCAGCAGACAATCCAGTCACGCCAATTGAATAATCCCATGCGTCGACTAAGAACAGAATTAACGAAAGCATTAGGGCATACATACCAAGTGTGAACACGAATAAAGCTAACGATGCACTACGGAATGATCGAATTGATATTAACGCTTGTGGAAGGATGGGCTCCGCATGTCGGCGATTTCGGTAAGTGAACGCTACCAAGCAAAGTATTCCAACCAAGATTGACGCTGCGACTCCAGTTGAAGCCCAACCCCAGTCACGTCCTTGGACTATTGCGAGTACGAGCAAGCCAGTTGACAAGGAAAGGAGTCCGCCACCGAGCATATCAGGCCTTGCTGCGGACACATCTCTTGGTGTCTCGGTGAATACGCGCTTGCCCAGACTTAATGCAATTAGACCGAGAGGTAAGTTGATCATGAAAGCCCAACGCCAGTCAGCGAGCTCAATTATTCCAGCTCCTATGGCCGGTCCGAATGCATTAGCTGAGGCGAAACAGGCACCCCATAGAGTGACCGCGGTGACTCGGCGTGTAGCTGGCCATGAGGCGACTACGAGTCCCATTGAAGCAGGTGTGATCAGTGCAGCACCAACTCCTTGAAACCCTCGCATGATCACTAGGAAAGGGGCACTGGGCGATAGCGCTACACCGACGGATGCCACCACAAAAACGATCAATCCGATAGACATCACTCGGAGGCGACCCATTCGGTCGGCCAATCGACCACTCACTATTAGCAGGGCAGCGTAGACAAGTACGTAGGCATTAAGTACCCAGGAAAGCTGAGCGTTTGAAATTCCGTCGAAGTCTTCCCGAAAGCTTGGGAAGGCCACATTAACAATTGATCCGTCAACACCGACCAAAAACATCGCTAAACCGGCTACTGCCAGTGCAAACCATGCTTTACGACTAATGGATGATTCGGACATGCTCAAATATTTTGCTCCGAAAAATTTGTGAATTTTCACAATATTAAGCGTATTAAGTTTGATTCCGTATACTGACGAAAAGTGGTTCTATGTAATAACGCTTTCATTCTAAGAGATTATTAGGTAACTCCGCAAAATTTGAGTAATTTTAGAAGGTAACGTTATGAAAGTTGACGTAAAAAGGCGAGACTCTGGAACTGGACAGATTGTTTATGTTACCTACGACCGGCAGGACAAACTAAACGCATTGAATTCTGATGGCATAGATGCACTGTCGTCATCTTTTGAGTCACTTAGCAATGATCCTGACGTTCGAGCCGTCATTCTAACTGGAGCGGGATCGAAAGCTTTTATAGGTGGGGCTGATATTACGGAACTCAGTAACTTAAATCCTCAGACGGCGAAAGTATTCATCAGTTCCTTGCATGACCTTTTTGTTAAGGTGAGAGAGTTTCCTGTTCCGGTGGTAGCTCAGATTGAAGGATATGCACTAGGCGCTGGTATGGAATTGGCGGCGGCTTGTGATCTTAGGATTGGCTCTGAAAATGCCATATTTGGGATGCCAGAAGTACGAGTCGGTGTTCCCTCAGTAATTGAAGCGGCGCTTTTACCGCGATTAGTCGGGTGGGGCAGGTCGAATTATCTGGTGTTTACAGGGGAAAATATCGATGGCAAGACAGCGTACCTCTGGGGGTTTCTTGAACAGATAGTTAGCCCGAATCGATTAGCTGACGAAACAAATCGTGTAGCTGATGCGATTGCAAGTTCAGGCCCGATTGCTATTCGCTCACAGAAGCATTTGACGAGGCAGTGGGAAGTACTTCCCTTGGAGCACGGCATTCAAATGGGCATAGACTCATTTGCTAGCGCCTATGAAACGGATGAACCTAAGACAATGATGCAACCATTTCTTGAACGTAAAAATACGAAGGACGCTTGAGGCATTTCATTGATAAACGCGGCTCATAATAGCCAAGATTAAAATAATGATGCTAGTAATTAATCCGATATTCATGCAGAAATATTTCTGCGTGCCCCCACGGCCTCTTCAAGATATCAGATATGTCAAGCTGGTTAGGAATAATAATTGTTACGCTACTCGCACGGTAGTATGAATCGCGACAATTTTGAGAATAGCGGCTATTTAGATGTATGACTTACGGTTGTGACTCAACCGGATCCTCACCATAATCGTTTGGTCCGAGAGTGCCTTTACGTATGCAGCTGAGTGGAAGGACGATCCATCCGATAAATGGGATCAATACGATTAATTGCCACCATCCGGAACGGTTTTGATCATGTAGTCGACGAGCTGTAACCGCAATCGTGGGCGAAGCGAGAACCAATATTACAATAATCGCCAGGACAGGAATAAAGAGTTGCAAGACAAATTCAATGGCACATGTGATGAGGAACCACCACCAATATTCAGATCGACTTGCGCGCCCCTCGAAGACAAAATATTTGCGAAGTACGCGTCCAGGGACATCTATAAACTTCATACCCCAATTGTACTGTAATGACAAAAGTTTTGAAATGGTGGGCGATATTGGATTCGAACCAACGACCTCTTGCGTGTCGAGCAAGCGCTCTAACCAACTGAGCTAATCACCCACGGGCCCTTATGCTAGCTTAAATTCTCTGAAATAGCGAAGTGGATATTCTGCAATTGCTTTTTAAGACATCGAACGAATAGACTTACTCTGGGCCTCTAGCTCAGTGGTAGAGCAACGGACTCTTAATCCGCAGGTCGTGGGTTCGACCCCCACGGGGCCCACCATTAATACCACAATGCCCTTATGTACAAAGGGAAAGAAGCCCCCATTGAGTGGGAGCTTCTTTGTTTTTGGCTAAAGGTGCCAATTAGGTGCCAATTTTCTAAAAACTTCTCTACTTAAGCCACCAAGAATTATTGCATTGCTAATCAGACCATCGATCAAAGCGTAAAATCTCTTCTATTGGCTTTCTCGTCACTGGCCCAAATTTACCCAGTGGGTAGCCCACTGGAATAAGGCAATATGCATGCATGGAGTCTGGCAAGTTGAGCACTTTTGCGACAGCCTCAGGGTTGGTCAAGGCTAGAGTTGTTGGCGCAGCACCCAACTCCATTGCTCTAGCGGCGAGTAATAAATTTTGTATGCCAGGCCAAATAGATCCATTACCACCTGCGATCATTTCGGGGGTTGGTTTATCGCCAAAATCCATACAAGCAATAATCAAGGCAGGTATTTCGTCCATGTGTTCGTTTTGCCAAAGTACTGCTTTGTACATGCGTTGCCGTTTGTCCGCAGGGTGGTGGGAAAGACTACCAGGGTTGTCGACGAAGCGCACCATGTATTTTTCTACAATTGTTTTATTCATCGCCGCCAGTTGCGCCTTTGTTTCTGGGTCTCGCACGACAATCCAGCGAGCTCCTTGGGTATTAGATCCTGATGGTGCTTGGTTCGCTGCACTCACAAGTTTGACCAAATGTTCTTCGGGTACTTCTTTCGTGTCTAACTTCCGCATTGCTCTGCAGTTGTACATGGTCTCAAATAGACCTACTTCGGTGGTTTCTTCGAGCATATATTTGCCTTTCAATTAGGTTTGATTTTCTATTGGCGATACGTTATTAGCGCCAAAGTTAGCAGAGCTAGATACTAAATAGGTGCCAATTTTCTGAAATCTCCTAGCTAACCTATTTTGGAAATCTCGAAATACCCTACTTGACTACGGTACATATGTGCGTGGTATTGTTATCCAGCATTGATGTATGTGGTGCATCCGCCACTGACTTGCGGCTCCGGGGGTAGAAAGCTGGAGAAGTATGAAATCAAACACGATCACAGGCACGTTTTTTGTAGTCGGGGCTCTTGGGCCCTTGATTGTCTACATGCTGTTGGGTGAGACAGGGGTCTTGCCTACGCTGCAGACGGAACTGATTGCGAGTTGGATTCTGTTGTCCGTCCCAATTGCCTTTATGCGGACTAGGGATACTATGCCGACTGGTATAGGTAAGGAAATGGCGCAGATCGGCCTGCTTATATTAGTGATTTCCACAGCAGGAGGGATGGTT
>CAVODE010000063.1:0-10333 GCA_963694535.1 Dehalococcoidia bacterium | reverse complement strand
TGGTGACAACGTAGAGATGACCATCGAGCTTGGGCAACCAATTGCGATTGAAGAAGGATTGCGTTTTGCAATTCGTGAGGGTGGTCGAACAGTTGGTGCAGGGGCAGTAACTTCAATTATTGAATAGGTAGTAGGCAATACAGCCGACTAGCACTACTCTTGTAAGCCTCGGCTTTTTATAGGCTGAATATGTACAAACGTAGGATTAGTTGGTAGCGACGAGGAAAAGAATGGCTGAGCATAGAATTCGAATTTGGTTGACTGCGTTTGATCACCGTGTTTTGGATGCGGCCGCTCGTCAAATCGCGGAGACCGCTGCGAGGACCGGTGCAGTCGTTGCAGGACCTGTGCCTCTCCCAACAAGAATCCGAAAAAAGACGGTTAATAGATCGCCTTTTATCGATAAGGATTCGAGAGATCAGTGGGAGATTAGAAAGCACAAAAGACTCGTAGATATTATTGAAGCGGGACCTCGAACAGTCGAACAACTAACGAAACTTCAACTGGGTGCAGGAGTTCACGTAAATATCCGAATGTAGAGACGAATATCGTAAGTAAAAAATTAGTATTTGATGATTTGAATAAAAATAGTGCGGGGGATGCACGAGAGATATGTCAGTAAACATGCAAGCAGGAATGGTCGGACGTAAGGTAGGAATGTTGACTCGTTATGACGATGCCGGCCGCGCATATGGTGCGACGGTTATTGAGTTCGCTGACAATGTTGTAACTCAGGTTCGAACTGTTGATCGCGATGGTTACACTGCTGTGCAGATTGGAACGATCGGTGACCGTAAACGAACTACTAGGGCTCAGCGTGGCCACTTGAAGGCATCCGGTCAGGAACAGGTAAGTATGACTGTTCTCACGGAGTTTCGAACTAGTGAGACTGACGAATTAGACGTAGGTGCGAGTTTGAGTGTTGATAGATTTCAAAGTGGCATGTATGTCGATGTGACAGCTCGAACAAAAGGTCGAGGATTCCAGGGCGTTGTTAAACGGTGGAATTTTGCGGGCGGACCTAAGACCCACGGTCAAAGCGATCGATGGAGAGCCCCAGGATCGATTGGCGCCGGCACTAGTCCAGGTAAAGTTTTTAAGGGCAAGAAAATGCCGGGGCACATGGGGAATCGATCTAAAACGGTATTGAATCAGTTAGTTGTCGAGGTCGATATAGCGCGTGGGCTCATCTTTGTGTCCGGAAATGTACCCGGACCAAATGGATCTATGGTTGAGGTGAGACAGGCTAGGAAGCGATCAATTGAGCCGGTTAAAGTTGTAATCGAACCACCTGTTAGTGAAGAGGTGGCCGGTGTCTCTGAGGAGACTGCTATTGAAATTGAGGAAGTTTCAATCTCGAGCGACGTAGAGGTTAATGAACAATCTTCCGCAAAAGAAGCTTTAGAAGTGCAGGAAGAAATCTCCGTTGACGGTGAAGAGGAGCAATCCTAATGAATTTATCTGTCGTCGATGTTAATGGAAAGAATATTGAAGAAATTGAAGTAGATGAAAGCGTTTTTGGGATCGCACTTCATGACGCGGCCGAGCATCAAGTACTGACAGCTCAACTAGCCGCTAGAAGAAGGGGCACTCACTCCAGTAAAACTCGTGGTGAAGTCCGGGGTTCTACACGCAAGATATATGCTCAGAAAGGGCGAGGCATGGCGCGAGCAGGAGCAAGTCGCTCTCCGACTCGTCGAGGCGGTGGTGTGGCGTTTGGCCCTAAGCCTCGCGATTACTCACAGAAGGTTCCGAAGGGAATTCGCAGATTAGCCATTAGGTCAGTCTTATCAAGACGAGTACACGAAAATAAATTATTAGTAGTTTCAGAGCTGGGACTAACAGGTGACCCGTCAACGAGTCACATTGCGGGGATGCTAGCAAATTTAGGTGTTGATAGGTCAGTGTTAATAGTTACTGGAAATCCAGATTCAATAGCTCTTCGATCCGCTCGAAACATTGTTGGTGTTGATTTGACGCATGCAGATACTTTGTCGGTTGTGGAGATGCGCAAGCGACAGAATTTAATTCTGACAGTTGATGCCATAAGAAGATGTGAAGCTTTATGGGGCAAGACTAATAAAGGCAGTAGTGAGCCACTAGATGTTGAAGTGAATGAAACAGGTGAGGAATAATGGTTAAATCAATTCATCCTTACGAGATTTTGCGAGAGCCAATCATTACTGAAAAAAGTACAGCACTTGCTTTGCAAGGTAAATATGTATTTCAAGTGCATGAACGAGCAACGAAACCTGAGATTAAGCGAGCAGTTGAACTCGCGTTCGAGGTAACTGTTAAATCAGTTAATACCCTCAGAGTTAGAGGGCGTAGACCTCGAGGTGCATCCGGCCGTAGAGTTGGGAACTTACCCTTTAAGAAAAAGGCGATAGTTACTTTAGCAAGCGGCGACAGTATTGAATTGTTTGAAGGGGTTTAGGGGGTCTGATAATGCCAATTCGTAATTTTAGACCTACGTCACCGGGTCGTCGTAATGCTTCAGGATTTACATTCGAAGAGCTTACAAAGAAACGACCAGAGAAGTCATTGACCGTCTCGAAGAACCGTATTTCTGGTCGAAGCCACGGAAAAATTTCTGTGAGGCGTCGTGGGGGTGGGCATAAGCGCTTGCTTCGAATCATTGATTTCAAGAGAGATAAGTTCAATATTCCTGGACGAGTAGCATCGATTGAGTATGATCCGAATAGATCCTCGCGGATCGCACTAATTTTTTATGCCGACGGCGAGAAGCGATATATTGTGGCTCCAGACGGATTGCATGTAGATGACAACATAGTGTCTGGGACAGAGGTCCCAATAAATCCAGGTAATGCACTTCCGTTATCAGAAATTCCAACTGGTACGGTAATTCATAATATTGAACTAATTCCTGGGCGTGGGGCACAGTTAGGTCGGTCGGCGGGTGCATCTATCCAACTGATGGCCAAAGATAGTGGTTATGCCTTATTGCGAATGCCATCTGGGGAGAGAAGACAGGTTCTTGAAGCGTGTATGGCCACGATAGGGGCTGTTGGCAATATTGAACATCAACAAATTAAATTAGGAAAAGCTGGAAGATCTCGCCATCGCGGACGGAGACCCAAGGTAAGAGGTTCAGTTATGAATCCAAATGATCATCCACATGGTGGTGGAGAAGGAAAGTCGCCGATCGGTATGCCCGGTCCTAAGACACCTTGGGGAAAGCCAGCACTTGGATTTCGGACCAGAAGAAATAAGCGTACAGATAAATATATCGTTCAGCGTCGCGGCGCTGGTAGACGTTAAATATTAGAAAGGTTGGAAGATGTCTCGTTCAAGAAAAAAAGGGCCGTTTGTCCACCCCAAACTATGGAAGAAAGTAAAGGCTGCTCAGAACAGTCAAGAGCGAGTAATTATTCGCACTTGGTCTAGAGCATCGACTATATTGCCTGAAATGGTGGGAATGACGATAGCGGTGCATGATGGCCGTAGACACATACCTGTTCTGTGTTCCGAGAACATGGTTGGTCATAAACTGGGCGAATTTGCTTACACGAGAACCTTTCGAGGTCATAGAGGTAAGAGCGAAAGAACAACTCAACGAGGATAATTTGTTATTTATAATAACTGAGAGATTTTTAGGATAATCGATATGCAAGTGAAAGCTATAGCAAAGGACCAGAGAATATCAGCTCGAAAAGTGCGTCCCGTTTTGCGAGCCGTGCAGGGAATGCGAGTTGCGGAAGCTTTACGAGCTCTAGATTTCATGCCGCAGAAAGGGGCCTTGCTTGCTGCTCAGGTATTACGGTCTGCACAGGCGAATGCTGAGAATAATTTTGATTTAAATCCAGATGCTTTGATTGTTTTTAGTGCAACTGCGGATGAGGGAGTCACTATGAAAAGGTGGCGTGCCCGATCGCGTGGTCGATCGGCACCACAGAATAAAAGAACTGCGCATATTCAGATGATTGTTGAGGGTTGATTAGTATGGGAAGAAAAGTACATCCATACGGATTTAGGGTAGGGGTCACAAAAGATTGGCAGTCCCGTTGGTATGCACCTCATACCACCTATGCAGAATTTACAATTCAGGATCAGAAACTTCGTAAGTTCTTGAACAAAGAATTGAGTGAGGCCGGAGTGTCGAAGCTGCATATAGAGCGGCAGGCGGCATCCACTGCTGTAACTATTTACACGTCAAAACCCGGTATTGTCATCGGGCGCCAAGGAGCGAATATTGAACAACTTAGAAATGCTCTGCAGCTTCAGGTTGGTACGAGAGTAAACGTAAATGTAGAGGAAATTCGAGTTCCTGAACTGGATGCATATCTCGTAGCAAAGTCTGTTGCAATGTCTCTCGAGCGGCGAGTGGCCTTCAGGCGTGCGATGAAACAGTCTGTTCAGAGAACGATGTCTAGAGGAGCGCTTGGATGTAAAGTCAAAATTTCTGGACGCCTTGGTGGTGCAGAAATGTCTAGGGCTGAGCATGAGATGCAAGGGAGGGTTCCGTTGCATACTATTCGTGCGGATATTGATTATGGATTCGCCGAAGCAAACACTTCGTTCGGCGCTATCGGTGTTAAATGCTGGGTTAATAAGGGTGAAATTACAAATGCTAATAATCCTCTTGTCCTAGCAGCTGAACAGACCGGAGGCGAATAACTTATGTTGATGCCTCGAAGAACTAAGTTCAGGAAACAATTTAGAGGAAAAATGCGTGGTGCCGCGCAGACTGGTAATGCAGTTTCATTTGGTGAGTATGGCTTACAGGCCAAGGCGACAGCATGGATAGATGCAAGGCAAATTGAGGCAGCAAGACGAGCAATAACTGGTGAACTTAAGCGTGGCGGTAAAGTGTGGATTCGAGTTTTTCCAGACAAGCCGGTGTCGAAGAAGCCAGTTGAAGTTCGGATGGGTAAGGGCAAGGGCGCAACAGATAGATGGGTAGCGGTTGTTAAGCGTGGTCGAGTTATGTTTGAGATATCCGGAGTTTCAGAGGAAGCAGCCCGAGAGGCCTTTCGTAAGGCTCATCACAAGTTACCGATCGATACACGAGTAATAGCTCGAGATGAGGTTTACCAGTGAGCACTAAAACTGACGAACTGAGAGCATTAGAAACTGATGCTTTGGCAGTAGAGCTTGAATCAGCCCATAGAGAGTTATTTAATCTTCGATTCCAGGCCAGTACCAATCAGTTAGCTGATATGTCCGAAGTAAAAAAAGCCAGGCGTCAGATAGCCCGAATCAAGACTTTGATTCGAGAGTACGAAATTAAGAACGATAAGTCAGAGGTATAGAATAAGAATTATCTACTGAGCAGGAGAAGATAGATGGTTGAAGCGGTTACAAGTCCAACGAGTACGGCATCCAAGAAGCGAACATTGGTTGGGGTAGTTGTGTCTGATGTTAACGATAAGACAATTATTGTTTCAGTAGAGAGACGTGCGCCACATAGGTTGTACAGAAAAGTTATCACTAAAACTAATCGGTATCACGCTCATGACGAGAAAAATCAAGCCTCATTGGGAGATATTGTTCGAATTATAGAGTCGAGGCCGATGTCAAGGCTGAAACGCTGGGCGTTAGCTGAAATTTTGATTGGTAGAGACGTCGCTGAAGTAGAGGCGACCGATCTTGATTCATCTTTTGTTGATGAAGTTCAAAGGTCAGCCGCTCGTGCTAGCGCTGAAAATCAAATGGGTACGGAAGATCAACCCAGTGAGTCGCCGGAAGATCAGTCTGATGGTACAGAAGAGGATTTGTCATGATTCAACAGGAGAGTCGAGTGTCAGTTGCTGATAATAGCGGAGCCCGCGAATTGCTTTGTATCCGTGTGTTAGGTGGATCTAAGAGACGTTACGCTGGTATAGGCGACACTATTATTGCTTCAGTGAAGGAAGCACAACCTAATTCAGGAGTCAGTAAAGGCGAGGTCGTGCGAGCGGTAATAGTCCGTACGAAGCATCCGATTCAGCGTGAAGATGGTCAAACAATTCGTTTTGATGACAATGCTGCTGCTCTCATTGTTGAGGGCGGTGCGCCGAGAGGTACACGCCTCTTTGGGCCAGTACCATCTGAATTACGAGCACATGGTATGTCACGCTTAACCGCGCTAGCACCGGAGGTTATTTAATGGCATCGAGAATTCGTCGCAACGATCAGGTAGAGGTGATTTCCGGAAGTAACCGCGGTGTCCGTGGTGAAGTTCGAGAAGTAAATATATCGGAAAACAGAGCCATAGTCACTGGAGCTAATTTCGTTAAGAGGCACCAGAAGGCGACCGGTCCTCAAAATCCTGGAGGTATTATCGAGCGTGAAGCACCGATTGATTTATCAAATCTTGCGGTGATATGCAAGATTTGCGAGTCCGGGGTTCGAGTTCGATTCCAGCTGCTCGAAGATGGTCGAAAATCTAGGGTTTGCGTGAAGTGTGGAGAGGTGCTCGACTAATGACAACCTCAGTAAAAACACCAAGAATGCTCCAACAGTATAGGGAGGAAGTCTTTCCTGTGCTCCAAAAGGAATTCGGGTACCAGAATCCTATGCAAATTCCAACCCTAAACAAGATCGCAGTAAATATTGGTCTTGGTGAGGCTGTGAATTCTTCAGGCGTTGTAGAACATGCTACGGACGATCTTATGGCGATTACGGGTCAAAGACCGTATGTGAGAAGAGCTAAGGAGTCAATTTCTAATTTTAAATTGAGAGAAGGAATGCCAATCGGACTGTCAGTTACGCTTAGGCACATACGGATGTGGGAATTTTACGATAGGTTAGTGAACTCTTCTATGCCAAGAATTCGTGACTTCCGAGGATGTTCTACCCGTGCGTTTGACGGTCGTGGAAACTATTCACTTGGTATAACTGAACAATTGATTTTTCCTGAACTCAGCTTTGAGGATGTTGATCGAGTTCGAGGTCTTCAGGTTAACTTTGTCACGACGGCAAAAACAGATGAAGAGGGTAGACGTCTCCTCGAGCTACTTGGGATGCCATTCGAGCGAAGATAATCTTCGGAGAAAATTAAGGATATTTAGATGCCAAAAGCCAGTAAAATCGCAAAGAACGAGCGAAGACTTGTTTTAAGTGAGCGTTACAAGGAAAGAAGAGCCGTTCTTACGGCGGTTATTCGGGACGCTGATGCAAGTATGAAGGATAAGGATTTAGCGTACGCGCAGCTTTATAAGATGCCTCGAGATGGTTCAAAGACCCGTCATAGGAATCGATGTCAGCTCACAGGACGGCCGAGGGCTTATATGCGTGAGTTTGGCGTTTCTCGGATAACATTCCGAGAATTGGCTGTTCAAGGTATGCTGCCTGGCGTCAAGAAATCATCGTGGTAAAGGAGTAATTTAATGTCAATGTCTGATCCCCTAGCCGACATGTTTACGCGAATTCGCAATGCTGTTCGGGCCGAGCATGCTGATGTTTTGATTCCTAAAAGCAGAACCAAGCAGGCAATCGCTGATGTACTTCGTGGAGAAGGTTTTATCACGGAAGTGGAAGAAGTCGCGGAAGAGTCCACAAGTTATTTACGATTAAAATTATCTTATGGAGACGATAGAAAAGCGATGTTGTCAAATATAAAGAGAATTTCTCGGCCAGGGCTGAGAATTTATGTAGGGAATGGTGAAATTCCGCGAGTTTATGGCGGACTCGGTATCTCAATTCTAAGTACGTCAAAAGGCGTTATGTCAGGTAAGGATGCGTGGAGAGCTAAAATCGGTGGAGAAGTACTCTGCTATGTTTGGTAGGGGTAGTTTATAAACTCTAGGAAAACTAGTATTTGAGGTCGCTGTTTTAACAGTTTGTGTATTAGAGGAATCTTAAGGAATTATTTTATATGTCACGAATCGGGATCCTCCCAGTACCTATTCCATCCGGCGTCGAGGTTACTTTCGGCGACGGCGTTTGTCATGTGAAAGGTCCCAAAGGCGAGCTTTCTGAGAATATTCATTCCTTAATGTCGGTAACTATAGAAGCAGACGTAGTTACTGTATCAAGATCAAGTAATAACAAGTTAGCGCGATCTCTTCATGGTCTAACACGAACTTTGATCGCAAATATGATTCAGGGTGTCACGCAAGGGTATCGGAAGTCAGTCGAATTTATGGGTAGTGGCATTACGCCTGATTTACAGGGCACCACTTTGATTATTGAGGCAGGTTTTTCCCACAAAGTACCGATGGAGGCGCTCGAGGGTACTACTTTTACTCGAGACGGAAATATAGTGCATGTGGATGGAATTAGTAAACAGCAAGTCGGTCAACAAGCCGCTTTGATTAGACGAGTACGTCCGCCTTCTGGTTATAGAGCTCAAGGAATTAAATATACGGATGAGCAGCCAAAATACAAGGCTGGGAAGGCAAGAACCGCATAATGAAAGCAGCAGTTCGAACTAGAAGTGCGGCGCGGATACGTCGGCATACCCGAGTACGCAAGCGCGTGACTGGTATAGGGGCGAGACCCCGTCTATCTGTTTTTAGATCAAATCGGTTCATCTATGCTCAGTTGATTGATGACGAGGCAGGAAAGACGTTAGTATCTGCCTCTGATCAGGGAGTATCCACAGGAAATAAGACTGATCGAGCCACGCAAGTAGGTGGTGAGATAGCAGCATTAGCAAAAGAAAAAGGGATCGACTCAGTTGTGTTTGATAGAGGTGGATATCGGTTTATAGGACGTGTAAAGGCATTAGCGGAGGGAGCCCGTGAAGGTGGGCTTCAATTCTGATAGGTAAAATTAATTATGGCTCGTGAAAATAATAGAGATGAACGACGTAGATCTGATGATGACGATGGTAATTCGTTAATAGAAAAGGTTGTATTCATAAATCGTGTGGCTACGGTGGTCAAGGGCGGCCGTAGATTCTCGTTTACGGCAGTGATTGTTATTGGCGATGGAGAAGGTAACGTTGGGTTCGGCATGGGACGTGCCAACGAAGTTCCAGACGCAATTCGAAAGGGTGGCGTTATAGCGAAGCGATCGATGAATAACATCGCGATCAAGGCTGGCACTTTGGCGCATGAACTTGATTCAAACTTTAAAGCTACCAGGGTGGTGATGTTGCCAGCTGCTCCAGGTACAGGTGTCATAGCAGGGGCAGCTGTTAGAGCTGTTATGGAATGTACCGGCGTCACTGATGTGTTGACAAAGGTATATGGGTCGACTAATCCGATTAATGTGGTAACAGCAACAATTAATGGACTTAAATCTCTTAGAGATCCAGAAGAGGTTCGAGCTAAACGACGAGAGTTTGCGCGACAGAATACTGAGAAATAGTAACAGCTGCAAGGTGTGTTTATATGTCTAATTTAAGAATTACTTATAAGAAATCTTCGATCGGATATCCGGCAAATCAGAAGGCTACTATTCGCGCACTAGGGTTAAGAAAAATTAGACAAACAATTGAACAGGTGGACAGCCCGCAAATTCGTGGGATGATTCACACTGTTAAGCATTTAATTGAAGTTGAAGAGGTCAACTAGATGGTTGAAGAAGTTAAATTAGAAGAGCAAGTTAATTTGAGCATGAATCTGGCACCGCCAGATGGTGCCAGGCATTCAAAGAAGCGCGTCGGGCGTGGTAAAGGTTCCGGGCAAGGAACCTACGCCGGGAAAGGCCTGAAGGGTCAAAACGCACGTTCTGGGGGTGGAGTTCGGCCAGGTTTTGAAGGTGGTCAGACTCCTCTAGTCCGACGATTACCTAGAAAACGTGGATTTCGTAATTTCAGTAGAGTAGAATTTGAGGCTGTAAATATTGGTATGCTCGAGTCTCGTTTTGAGGCGGGAGCCGTGGTTGACTCGAGTTCACTATTTGAGAAGAATTTAATACGAAGTATTGATTCCTCATATAAAATCTTAGGCTCTGGTTCATTAGATAAGTCACTGAATGTTGATGCTCCTCGTATTTCACAAGGAGCCAAAGAAGCGATTGAAGCTGCGGGTGGTTCATATAATGAAACATCTCCTGCAGAAAAACGCGTTCGTAACCGCAAGCATCTTCGGAAGACTTAATTCTTACTGAAATTGTTTTGAAAGGATCCTTTCAGTGGCTATAGCGATGCCAGATTCTGGTAAAAGGGACTCGAAAGTTCCTGCACTTTTGCAGGCTGGTATTGCTGGACTTTCTCAACCAGATGTTCGTAATAAGATTGTTTTCACGCTTGCGATGTTAATAATTTTTCGCTTTGTTGCACATATTCCGGTTCCTGGAGTCGACGCAGATAGACTGAGTGACACTTTCAGTGACAATGCGGTACTGGGCTTCTTAAATATATTTTCCGGAGGAGCACTACAGAATTTGTCTGTAGCAGCCTTAGGTGTCTATCCCTTTATTACGGCGAGTATTGTTATGC
>CAVODE010000062.1:0-10489 GCA_963694535.1 Dehalococcoidia bacterium | reverse complement strand
TTCAAACTACACTTGAAGAATTGTCTAATGCATCACTACTTATTCATGTATTAGATGCAAACTCTCCAGTGCTGGAATCGCAAGAAAGGGTAGTTCGTGAAACATTAGATAATCTAGGTCTAAAAGGCATCCCGACCTTAACGGTGATTAACAAGGTGGATACGTTGTTTCCAAAAAATACTATCGATGAAGTAATGGACATCAATGAGCTTATGAATGGTGCATACCGCGGCAATTTTAATCGCAGTGATGATTCTTCCGATGAATACCTGTTTGCTTCCGCCACGGAGCGCTGGGGCATACATGAGTTACGCACAAGAATACTTTACGAATTTTTCGGACCAGCTGAAACGGGCGAGTGTTAACTACTCTCCAGTCTGTGCTCTCGTTCGATAAGGAAATGCAGCTGGTGAATTCAGCCAGTGTTTCGTTCTGTAACTGATTGCAAGAATAGTTTTAATTTCTTTCAACGTGGCTTCGGTACTTCTCTGGGCCTGGGATCGTTCAACAGGATCACCTGATAATAGAAGTGGAATCCATGATCCTATTCTCCGGCCAACATGAGTTGTTTCGAGCGCTTGTAAAAGATATGGCGGCGTTGGGTAAGCCGTTTCTTCAAGTACAAAAGACAGTCGAAGGAGTTGAGCCGCTAGTTCTCCAGCCGTCAGACTAAAGCTATCAGACTCTACATCACGGTTCAGGTGGAGTCCGCGGGCCGAGGCGTGTACTGAAACCCATAGCGTTCGGATCACTCGTTCAAGTTCGCCCTCATCGACGGAATGTGGCATTTTGTTGAGTTGATCAAGTCGACGAAGTGGATCATGAATCGCGGTGGCTCGTTGAATGTGCCAACGGGCCTCGAGTGCTTGGCGATGATCCGAAGCGATGCTATTCAATATTTTGTCTGCCGCGTCATCTCGCAAAATTGTTACATGAGCTTCTGGTGCATTTGGATAAGCGGCAGATGGTCCATATTGCTGAACGACCGCATGCCCGTTTTTTAGTTCTTTAGCAACTTCAGCGGGCGCCCAAGTCAGTGTGTTTCTATCAAGAATCAACCAGTACGTTGCGACATCCAATATGGTTGGGTCAAACTCAGATAATTTACCCGTTGAAAAGGGCGATATAAGAACGAGAGACATTCGATCAGCGACATCATTCCATTCAGCTGCCTGTGCAAATTCTTTTCCCCAAGCTAAAGCAACATCCAAGAATGCTGGAATAGTTTCGGTATTGGTGGTAGTTTGCATACTGTTAACTAATCGCCTCGTTAGTCAGAGATCTGGCCGAGATCAGCGAGTGCAGCTTTTACTTCATCCGCGTTGGTAAATTGAACTCCCTCACGAAGAGCGTCAAACCCGTCGACCACATCATCATCAATGTCATTGGCATAACAGATATCAAGAAAGTCTGACCTCATGGGAGTCGCTTCTGGTGCGACATTGAAGATGTGATCAACTATCTCGGCGTAGCCATTCCACGGTGCGGGCATAAAACTTCCTTCCAATCGGTTCTGGTTTGTGTTGCGTTAAAAAAAATCAGATATATCAATGGTAAGTGATCACGGTCTAAGTGGTTATTAATAAAGCTGAGCGCCTTAAGTCACATGGCCTCTGAGGGCGGGGGGCTTTACAATCCGATAGTGAATGATCTAATTGTCGGTTGGCGTTATGCATGGAGCCACTTCCTCTCAAATTGGCGTTTTTTGGCCGTTGTCTTCGCTGGCGTGATGAGTGCGGCAGTGCTTCTAGCCCTAGCTCCAATCTATGCGGCCTCGATGACTGATCTAGGCTTGAGTTATCGACTTGAAAAGGATCTCTCTACTACTCGCGAACAGATCGCTCGAGTAGATACCTTCCTGCTACAAATTAATGATCCGATCGACATTGAGCGTCGCGCCGCCGTTGACCTAGTTACTCAAGAACGGGTGGGGTGGCTAGGTAACGATGAAGAAGTAATCGTTACTGAACGGAGCGTGAGGCTATTTGCATCATTTGAGAATTACCCACTGTTGATTGATCCTTTTGAGAGCTCCAAAAAGGCTCGACAGGACAAATTTTATGGCAAACGCGGAATAGATGGGATCGCTGTTGATGAAAATGGGATAGTTAATCGACTTGGCCCTTTTACGGTAGTTGACCGTCTGGATGGGGAGCCAATACGGCAGCCCTGGGGTGCATTTGTGCATACGGTTAGTAACCTTCGCGAAGACACGAGATTGATTGAGGGTAGGTGGCCAGATCCAGAAAATACAGAGAATTTTGAATTTGTCTTACCTGCTGGTTGGAGTCCTCATGCCGCGATTGGAGACTTGATCAGACTTGATGTGGATGGCATTCTAACTGATTGTGCTCCTGTTCCGTTATCTGAAGATGCTGCTACCGCTCGTGATGAAGCGCGTTGTATACCCCAAACATTTGGTCGTTCAACTTTAGTTGGAACACTAGTTGGTTTCGTTGAAATTCTTGATGAAGACTCGCTGAGATGGAAGCTATTCCAGGGTGTATTGGCAGTTCCGGACACTCCGTTAATACCACTGCCAGGTGACCGTGACCTGCAGGAGCCTGAGATGGATCCACGACTAGGCCGAGCGATGACGGGCGAAGGACAAATGCCCTTGCTCACTACGATTGACCATTTCTTCGGACCATTTGCGAGAGCTGTTCCGGAAACACGTACTGTTCATAGAGCAGGTATCGTTATTGATCCCGATCGAATTACTATCGAAGACGTTCAACCTGCAATAAATGCGATGAGTGCTTGGACAGCGGACATCGATGAAACGTTAGGGCTAGTTGCTGTCACGCACACGAGAGCAGCACTGGTTTTAAAAGACTTTGTCAATCAACAATCTTTTTCTGCAGTGCCCCTGCTTTTAATATTGCTACAGGTAGTCGGAATCGTAATTTACTACATTACCATGACTGCAACGAACCTCCTGGAGAAGCAGACGGGTGAATTTGGAGTCTTTCGAAGTCGCGGTGCAACCACCACTCAACTCGTAGGATTTGGATTATTCGAAGCTCTTTTGCTCGCTTTACCTGCTGCGATTTTTGCACCTTGGATCGCCATCGGGGCAGTCGCGCTCCTAGGTCTGACTCCGCCATTCGAGGCAGTAACAAGCGGTGAATTGTTACCAGCTAAATTATCAAAAGATGGTTACTTGTTAGGGGTTTTGGGGGCGGGAATTGGTTTGATTGGAATTCTGATTCCCACATTCATACAAGCTCGGAAAGGTATTCTAGAGGTCCGACGCGATGATGCGCGACCGGACAGAAAATCAGTAATTCAACGCTACTATCTAGATTTTTTATTACTAGGATTTGCCGCAATACTGCTTTGGCAAGTGAATCAACGTGGAACTCTTTTTGATCCTGACTCAGTAGGCGGCTGGTCGAGTGACCCCGTATTGCTGCTAACGCCCTTTGTTCTGATCCTAGCCGTAGCTGCGATGCTGCTTAGATTTTACCCACCAATTCTAAAAATCCTAACCGCTTTACTTCTAACCACTAGATCACTTGCTACCGCGATAGGACTCAGGAGAGCTGGCCGTGCTCCTGCGGGCTATGCGAGATTGATGTTGCTACTCTTAATGTCGCTTTCAGTAGGAACATTCGCAGCGTCGTATGGAGCTACCGTGGAGAAATCACTGGAGGAGCGTCAACGATATCTTGCTGCTGTCGATTTTCGAGGTGATTTAACCGAACTAGAAGTATTAGCAGAGCGGCAGGATGTGCAAGGTCGACTAGATGAAAAAGAGATATCTGCAGCTGCCTTTGTCATGCGGAAAAAAATCAGTACACTCTCTGGTATTCCGATTCCAATTCTCGGAATCGACCCAAAATTCGCAAATCAAAGTATTTGGACCCGAGACGATTTTGCGTTGGAACCATTCCCCGGCTTGCTTGACAAACTGAGTCCGTCTCGTGATGTGAAGGAGGGAATAGAGTTACCAAGCGGGTCTGTTGGGCTGCAGGTTGCAATATTTCCTAGAGTTTCAGAAGAAACAGTGGATGGTGTCCAAGGGGCTATGCGTACAATTAACCCAATAAAACGAGCGAGTTTTACGGCAAAATTTACCGATGCAAATGGCCGACCGTTTACTAGCGTGGTAAAGATAGATCCGGACAGCACGGGCTGGGTACTTGCCAATTCTGAGATTCCTGAAATGATGATTCAGCCCGTTTCATTACTAGGCTTTCGTGCAATTGATCGTGTAGGACAAAGCTTGCGAAGCCAAGGAATTATTCTTATTGACTCTATTTCTGCTGTGGATATAGATGGAAAAAATACCTTAATCGAGGGCTTCGAAGAGGCCTCAGATTGGCTGTTATATTCATCGCCAGGCGTAGAAAATCAATTTTCAGTAATTGAGGATGAGCAGGCTTTTGAAGGAAATCGTGTCGCTGAATTGTCATTTCCGCCGGCAGTGTCGCCGTCTGCCCGAATAATTGCCCCCTTGAAAGGCAACTCACTTCCTTTACCAGTACTGATGAATCCTCTAGCAATGTCCTATTTCGGAATCGGTTACGAGGGTGAGATCGCGTTCGCAAAATTAAATGATTTAATAGTTCCCATAGTACTTGTTGGTACGATTGACTATTTTCCTAGCATGGATCCGGCAGCAGGAATTATAGTTACTAATCCCACATATTTATATGCATTATCGGCGCTTTTTGAAGTTAAGGACTATAAACACCCAAGTGAGCTCTGGATTGATTTTGATGACGAAATTAGCTCAACCGAGGCAGATGCTCTAATCGAAAATTTGACCGAATTTAAGGCTGAAATCCCTATTCAAAACGAAATTATACTCCGTGACTTACTCGAGCGTACCTCTGAGGACCCTACGCTTAGGGTTAGTGGAACTGGAATTCTAACGGTTGCTTTTGTTGCTGTGCTAACACTTACGACTCTGGGCTTCATCGTTTCACTAACGCTTACCACATGGCAAAGAACGTTGGAGTTTGCTGTGTTACGTGCCTTGGGCACTTCTCGACTGACTATCTTACGGTCTTTAATTCTTGAGTGGAGCGCGGTGTTAGTTCTAGGAGTTGGACTCGGACTTGTACTTGGGAGAGTAATATCTGAACTAATGCTTTCGTTTCTCGAAGTGACTGAGCAAGGGACGCCAGTCCTTCCTCCATTTAGGTTAATTACAGACTGGTATGCGGTGGGTGCGGCTGTCGTATTCTTATTCGTTGTAGTACTTGTCACCATAGTCACCACATGGTTGGTCGCTATGAAACGAGCGAGTGGAAAGCAATTGCGAATCACCCAATAGCGAGATGGAAGACCTGCACAAAAGAATTTATTCTAAGTGAGTGGTGGAGACGGGGGAGAATCGAACTCCCCGTCCAGACTATGCCGCGAGGCGGCGTCTACGAGTGTAGTCATCAGTTATTTCATGTTAACGCTCTCTGATGGCACAGCTTACATTAACCGATCCTAATTAATCTTAACCCCAAGATCTGTAGGATACAGATCTTGGAGAGCACTCCGACTATATGTCGCAGCATTCTAGACCGTCAGAGAGAGTCCAGAGGCTACGTCACCGCGGTTAGGCGGCGAGGGCGACTTTTCGTTCGCCAGTTAATATTTTTTTTGACACCTTATTAACGAGGTAGATGTCGCCTCGACTCGCGACCGAAACACTAACATAACTGTCGATTCCTGTCGTCCCCATATCTAGGTCGATACACACTCATCAATCTCTTGAGGTGTGTCGAAGAGCTCTGCGCATTTCTCGATCCGCATCGCGTTTCTTTATCGTTTGTCGCTTATCGTACTTTCTCTTTCCAATAGCAACACCGACCTCTATCTTTATAAATCCTCTTTTAAGGTACAGTCGCAGTGGGACTACAGTCGCACGAGGTGCCTCGTTCAGTGCCCGCTGCATTCGAATTAATTCTTTTCGATGCAGCAGTAACTTTCGAGAACGCATCGGATCATGATTCTCACCTGCGGGGGCGTATGGCCCTATGTTTGAATTGTATAGCCATAACTCCCCATTTAGGAAGCGTGCGTAGGCTTCTCCAATGTTTACATGACCACCACGGATAGATTTAACTTCAGTACCGACTAATGCAAGCCCCGCCTCAAACGTTTCTTTTATCTCGAAGTCAAACCGAGCTCGCCGATTTGTAGCTAATTGATTTGGACTATTGGCAGATCGACGGGTAACTGATTTAGCCATGAATACCTATAATACGAAATCACTCTGACGCTATTTGTTTGCGCAGAAGATCGATTCCCGCCCATAGGACCTTGTAGCGCTCAATTCCAGCTTCGAAGTCCTCAAGAGTGAGGCTAACCTCTACGTCAGGATCTATTCCTTCCTTTTCTATAAGATTTCCGTCGGGTGTAAACCAGCGTGCGATCGTTGTATAGAGGGCGCCTCCATTTGAGAGTGGAAAGGCGTTATTCACCGATCCTTTTCCGTAAGACGTTTCTCCGATAATTATCGCTCGATCATTCTCTTTTAAGCCAGCCGCGAAGAGCTCCGCTCCTGATGCTGAGTATGAATCCTGCAGAACAATGATAGGCAGATTTGTTATAACTCCATCAGATGCTTCTTTAACAACATTGGTTCCATCTCTGTATAGAGCCGAATAAATAATCCCTTTGTCTATAAACATGTCTGTAATCTCTACGGTTTCGTTCAGCAACCCGCCTGGATTACTGCGCACATCAAAAATGATACCCTTTACCGCTTGTTCTTCGGCAGCCGAGACTGCATCGCGCACTTCTTGGGGAGTATTTGGGTTTATGCGCGCTATTCGAATATATGCGAGATCCGTCACCAAGTTACCTGATCTATCTTTGAATGCGATACCACTCGGGGCGCGACTTACGGTTAACAAAGGGATTTCACCACGAACAATAGAGATATCTTCAACTGAGCCATCGGGATGCTGTACGGTTAGAATAACTGTTGTGCCAGCTGGCCCACGAATCAAATCTACTCCCTCTTGTACGGTCCAGCCAAGGGCATCAATACCATCAACCTTAAGTATTTTGTCTCCGGCTTGAATCCCGGCAGCGAGGGCTGGAGACCCATCAAATGGAGCAATAATGATGACGTATTCACCATCCGAATCGACTGAAGCGCCAATTCCTTCATAATTTCCGTCTGAGTTGTCGGCGCTATATTTCATGTCTTCGGGGGTTAGGTAAGACGTATTTCTATCGTCTAACGAGCGAATTAGCCCCTGAATTGCTGCATTTTGAACCTCTTCGGGCGTCACCTCTGGATCTAATCCGATGACGAAGTTGATGATTTTGCTTATTCTATCCAGATCGAACGAGTCGCTCCCGGTGAGCGCAATAATTTCAGAGAGAATACCGGTTTCTAATCTTAAGTTCGTGGTGGTATTGGGGTCAAAAAATTCTTCCTGAAGGACTATACGCATTTCATCAAGTAACAAAAAATCCTGAGGATTGGTCGCGGCGATTGATGACATCTGAGTCGACACGGGTGTGGCCAAAACAGTTTTGTCTTCTAAGTTTGGTGTCATGTCGGCTGTCTCGGTTGCGACTCGGCCCAAGAAACCTAGTGTGACGAGAAGTCCTGCGATTAGGAACAGCGATACTCCGACAATGAATCTTTGCAACATAAACTGATCCTCTTGATAACTCGAAGGTGCTTTACGTTTGTTAAGTATAGATCAGAAGTCAGATAGCAGGTTTTGGCTTTACTTAATTCATGTCGGAAATGACATAACTATAATAGTGCGACAATCAAGACCCAGTCTCTTTAGTTAACGATTCCGGCAGCGACGAGCTCTGCGTATTCGATGTCACTATAGCCAAGTAAATCGGTGTACACCTCATAATTATGTTCGCCAAACAGTGGCGCCCTGCCCATTGGAGCTGTTTGGTCATTAATTCGGACGGGTTGGCGATGTGTGGTGTAAGTAACTCGACCGGCAAGATCTGTGAGATTCTCAAAATGTTGAGTTCGCATACCCGGATCACGGTCCAGGACATCGGAAAGGTCCTGAGTGACACCCGCGGTTATACCCTCGTCCTGTAATCGCCCGGCAAGTACCCATACGTCGTGATTCGAGGTGTAGTTAGCGATTGCATCATTTAAGAGCTTTTCATGGGTTTTGCGTAGGTTGTTAGTAGCGAATTTAGATTTATCGGACAGTACGGGATCGGCGATTAGTTCGGTAAATCGCTCCCAAGCTAAGTCATTCTCAATACTTAAAGCAAGCCAGCGGTCAGAATTGTGAGTCGCGGGTGCACAAGGATAAACACCATGAGGAGCAAAATCAGGATGAGCATTACCGGGGCGTTCGGGTACGGTCTTGTTCGCACTGTAATCTAATAATGCAGGCCCGAGGAGGCTAGCAGTCGCTTGAAATTGGGCTAAGTCGATAAATTGACCCTCCCCTGTTTTATCACGGTGATATAAGGCGGCTAGTATGGCACTGGCAGCAAAATAAGGAGCAGCAAAGTCAGAGTACAAAGGTCCCATGCCAGTGGGCGGAGTACCAGGAAATCCCATTGCGTAATTTATTCCGCCGAGGGCGATAACATTGTTGCCTATTGCACCAAAATTCCTTTGTGGACCCGTCGTCCCCATGACCGGCATAGTCAGCATGATGAGTTCTGGGTTAATCTTCTTTAGATCTTCATATCCGAGACCCCAACGATCCATCCGTTCACCAGTAAAATTGTTTGTGACGATGTCTGACTTGGCGATTAGTCTCTTGATTACCTCGATGCCCTTCTCCGTATTGAGGTCAACTTGGATCGCCTTTTTAGACGTATTGCAATCATTGAAGACCCCATTATGTGAGTCATCAGATCGCACGGAGTCAGGAGGCCATGAACCAGTTTGTCGAATTTCATCGAGGCGATTCGATGATTCAACCTTGATCACCTCCGCTCCCCAATCTGCGAACACTCTTGAGCAGGCCGGCCCAGCTATAAGCCAGAAGAAATCACAAATCCTGAGTCCTTCGAGAGGCTTTGGGTTATTTAATTCTATGCTCATACAATGTTCTCAATCGCTAGTCTGTCGTACCGATCTCTGGCAATATTTAGAATGTCGCTATACATATAATGGTTGTGCTCTCCGATGAGTGGCGCACGAGTGTACGCGGGTGGCTTTGTGAGTGAAAATTGATAGGCTGGTCCAGGATGTTCTAACTTCAAATCTGCAAAATTGTCATACGTCACCTCTTTAAAGAAATCACGTTCTCGAAGTTGGGTGTGTTGACTCAGGTCATCGATTTTGTTTACCGGAACAATAAGCATGCGACGACTTTGCCCTACCCTAACAAGTTCGTCTCGATTGAATTTCTTCGACAAATTCGCATGCGCTTCTTCGATTTCATCCTGATGATCGCGTCTGTAAAAAGGGTCGCTCCATTCTTCTGAGGTAAGATCTGGCTTCACACCTTCCTCATTTAACCACTGAACAAAATCATGCCAACGGACTGGTCTGATAGAAATAGAAGCCCATTTCTCATCCCGACAGAGATATAGATGTCGAGACCCGAAATGCCGCATACCGCCTCGCATTGGAAGTTCCCCATGCCACGTATAAAAATTGGCGTTAGCCGTCTGTACGGTTGCCATGGCAGCCGCTTCCTGAACTGAGATATCCACTCGCGATCCGGTAGCTTTGGTTGAGCGTGCCCTGATAGCGATTAGAGTACTCCATGTTGCTACGAGCGATGCCATGTGGTAAGCCTGTTCGGCAGCTGGCTGGTTGGGCGGCTCTGATATATCGCCGTTCAAATAAAGTAGGCCTGACATCGCTGCACCTGTTAGTGCATTACCCGACCATTGACTCAAAGGGCCGTTTTGTCCGAACGGTGTGATTGTTGTATAGATGAGTTGAGGATTTACTTCTTGGAGCGATTCAAAGCCGATTCCTAGAGAATTCATTTCACCGGGTGTCATAGTTTCTAAGACAACATCCGATGAAGCGACCATCTGTTTAAAAAGAGCTTGTCCTTCTGGCTTCAGTAAATTGATGGTGACGCTCTTTTTGTTCACGTTGTAGTGAAGGTGATAAAGGCTTGCTTCAGGATTGTTTTCTTCCTCCGCCAACCACGGCCCACGAGATCTGAATGCGTCTCCACCGGGAGGCTCAAGTTTTATCACCTCGGCACCTAATTCAGCAAACATGCGTCCGCAAAAGAGACCGGACTCACCTGCTAAGTCTAAGATTCTTAAATCTGCCAGTGGCCCTGAATTATTTTGAGTCATCGTGAGATTGTAAGCGCTATGCAATTCTCTCGCTAATATACTTTCGAGCTAAATCAAAGCATTTTTTTGACAAACCTTTGTTCAGCTATCTTAGAAATAAATAGAAAGGATTTTAATGAAGTTCGAAGTTTATCAACGACAGAGACTGTCTGCTTTATCAGGCCTATTCTGACGTCTGTGGCGTGAAGTGTATCCGAAAAATTGAGCTCTGATCATCAGGAATTACCCTACATCTAATCTGCTTGGTTACAGCATTAGGCAA
>CAVODE010000061.1:0-10679 GCA_963694535.1 Dehalococcoidia bacterium | reverse complement strand
CAGAGCCCTCTTCAAAATGAATGCAGTCTACCGGACACACCTCGACACAGGCTTTGTCCATCGTATCTATGCATGGCTGAGTGATTACAAATGTCACTTGTATGCCGTCTCCATTTTCAATGAAATTAGTTCATAACGCGCATATTACTCTTAGTCGTAGATGAAATCTACCTCTATTTTACGCAAGACCTTGTTCTTTAAGCACTGCAAGCATTTGAGATCCAATTTCACCAGGATTTTCAACCACAGTGGCACCTGCATCACGCAAAGCCTGCTGCTTTGCCTCTGCAGTCCCAGCGGCGCCTGCAATAATGGCACCCGCATGGCCCATCCGTCTACCGGGAGGCGCAGTTGCGCCCGCTATAAATGCTACTACCGGTTTGTTCATGATTTTTATATACTCAGCAGCTTCTTGTTCTGCTGTTCCACCAATCTCACCGATCAACACTATTGCCGCAGTATTAGGATCATTTTCGAGGAGGGCTAAAGCCTCAGCCTGGCTGGTACCAATGATAGGATCTCCACCTACTCCAATCGAACCGGATTGGCCAATACCCGCTTTTGTGAGTTGATCAACGGCTTCGTAAACGAGTGTTCCGGACCGGGAAATTACCCCCACATTACCATCCATATAGACATCTATAGGCATAATCCCAGCGCGAGCGCGGGCTCCTATATTGATGATTCCTGGACAGTTCGGTCCAATCAGGGTCGAGTCAGAATTACTTAAAACCCTTTTTACTCTCATCATGTCTTGGACTGGTATGTTTTCAGTGATGCATATAATCACCGGAACATCGGCGCTATTAGCCTCAAGTATTGCATCGGCAGCGAAGGGCGCAGGTACAAAAATCAGAGAAACATTTGCATCGAATTCGTCTACTGCTTCTTGCACTGTATTGCGAATTGGGAATCCTTCGATTTCCTGCCCACCCTTACCAGGTGTAACTCCGGCGACTACGTTGGTTCCATAGTCTCGGCATATAATAGCTTCACGCTGTCCGGCAGCTCCAAACCCTTGTATTACGACTTTACTATTTTCATCTAGAAGTAAGCTCATAAATTCCCCATTTAGTACTAATTAAGTGTATTTTTCATATTTTATGATATTGCGCTGACAGCGGATTTTGCGGCCTCTGCAAAATCCGCTGCTCGAACAAGATCTAGTCCAGAATTATCAAGTAATGCATTACCTTCATTTACATTGGATCCAGCTAACCGAACGATAGTTGGTTGAGGAATCAGGCCTTGATTTTTCGCATCAATTATGCCTTGGGCGATAATATCTGTTCGAGCGAGGCCTCCAAATATATTTACCAGCACCGCTTTTACATCAGGGTCGGTTCCTATAATTTTCAAAGCAGCAACGACTGCTTCGGGCGAGTTTGCTGTTCCTATATCTAAGAAATTAGCAGCATCACCACCAGCCATTTTTATTGCATCTAATGTAGCCATCGCGAGCCCAGCACCATTTACTAAGCAGCCAATGTTTCCATCTAATTTAATATAATTGCCAATTCCAGCATCTTGGGCTTCGAGTTCTTTATCAGCTTCCTGTGATCTATCTCGTAGATCTGCGAGATTTTTTTGTCTGAACAGGGCAGAGTCATCTATCGAGAACTTAGCGTCAGCTGCGAGAATTCTTCCATCAGTTGTTACGACAACTGGATTGATTTCAGCAATAGATCCGTCGGTTTCTAAAAAGGACTTGGTTACAGCCTCAATAAGTGCCGTCGCAGGTCGGTTTAACTCACCAGAAAGTCCAAGTCCAAAGGCTAGGGCTCTAGCTTGATAGCCTTGAAATCCACAGGCAGGATCGATGTATTGCTTTAGTATCGCTTCAGGTCGTTGCTCGGCGACTTCTTCGATATCCATTCCACCTTCCTGTGAGGCAATAATTACTGGCATGGCCATAGATCCGTCGATAGCAACCGACAGATAGAGTTCTCTTTCTATACTTATAGCCTCTTCAACTAGCACAAATGAGACTGGAAGACCGGCAGGTCCAGTTTGTTTTGTCACAAGTTGCATACCTATGATTTCCCCAGCAATTTTGAATGCTTCGGCAGGTGTTTCAGCGACTTTAACTCCACCGCCTTTTCCACGGGCTCCAGTGTGGGCCTGCGCTTTGATTACGACTCTGCCGCCAATTTCTTCCGCTATTATTTGCGCTTCTTCTGGAGTCGTCGCAACCTTACCTTCCGGCACAGGCACTCCGTAACTCGCTAAAAGTTGCTTAGCTTGGTACTCATGTAATTTCATTTATTATCACCTCATTAGTAGAACTAATTATCTTGAGCCTCGAGCGTATCACCCACACGCCTGTAGTCTAGCGCGGTGAACATTATCACATAAATTGTTCAAAGAATTACAGCCTCCCGCTTGAGAAAGGCGTAAAGCTGGGCAGGTCGATGTGCTCCGTCTCTTCGAGTTTCTCCAGTGGCTTCTATTAATCCTCCTGCTAACATTTTTTTTCGAAAGTTTCGTCGGTCCACAATTTGCCCTTCAAGAGCTTCATAAACATCTTGAAGTTGGCGAAGCGAAAACTCTTCTGGTAGCAGGCTATACGCAATATTTGAGTACTGGAGTTTCGCAGCAATGCGTGCAACTGCTTGCCGGATGACCTGATTGTTATTGAAAGCCAAGTCAGGCAACGTATTGACGTTAAACCAGTCGGGTTTCCACTCCTCCTCGGCTCGCAATCTCACTCTCGTGAAATCGGTCAGAGCAAAATAGGCTACTGCAGCGGAAGAATTTTCATCATCGAGACCGGTTGTCGTGAAGAGTTGCTCAAGATACAAGGTGTCTATTCCAGTTTCCTGAACGAGCTTTTTTTCTGCACTAGATTCCAGAGACTCGGTTTTATTCCATTTTCCTCCTGGTAAAGCCCATTTATTTTGCTCAGGTGTTGCTGTTCTATGGACAAGTAATACGTGCGGCGCCCCATTAATAATTCCAATTATTACGAGTATGACCGCAACGTCAGTTGATAATATAGAGTCCGTTTGGTTCATAATGTTTAGGATAACAATCACTCAAAGGAAATATTATTAAGATAGATTTTTCATTGCGTTTTCTCTAACTGTGGGTAATATAGAAACGTCAAACCACTGAAAGAGAGAGGCTGTCGGCGATATGACCCTTTAGAGACCAAGCTGTTGTTTGGGTTATCTTAATATTCTCTAGATTTCCGATTTTTATTTCACCGTTTGTATTGAAATGGACAATCGTTCCATGTTTAGTTCTTCCGGTTGCTTGTGATTCAGTCACCGATTCGACTAGGATTTCGATTTCTTTGTTTAGTAGTTTTTGATTGATATTAAGACTTGATTCCTGATGAACCTCTTCAACGAGATGTAAGCGTTGTTTTTTTATTTCACTTGGAACATCGTCAATCATTTTACGGTCTGCAAATGTTCCTGGCCGGGGCGAATAGGCAGCCACGTGTATGGTATCGAATCGTATTTTGCGCAGCAAATTTAGTGTTTCTTGGAATTCATCATCGGTTTCTCCAGGGCACCCTACGATGACATCAGTTGCTATAGCAGCATCAGGCATCTTTAGCCTGATTCTTTCTACACGTTCGACAAATTCTTCTACCATGTAACCGCGGCGCATCCTTTCCAGCATTGAATTAGATCCTGATTGCACAGGGATATTGAAGTGCTCACATACCTTTTGACAGTCAGCCACTGAATCAATGATTTCATCGGTCATGTCTTTCGGGTATGACGTAAGAAACCGTACTCTGGCTATGCCTTCAATTTTTTCAATTGCTTTGAACAAGGTTGCTAGACTAGGCTGCCCGGCAAGATCATGCCCGTAAGCTTCGACTGTCTGACCCAACAAGGTCACCTCTCGAATTCCACGGTTCGCGAGCCAATTAATTTCATCGAGTACATCGGCAACAGGGCGAGATCGTTCACGACCTCGTCGAAGGGGAACAATACAGTAGGTACAAAACTTATCGCATCCGTGAACAACGGGGACGAATGCGGATATTCCAGCTGGTAGGGCGTAAGTTCTCGTCATTCCGCCATCGAGGAGCACAGATAGAGCTCCCAAATCACCTTCAGACGGGTCTTTGATTGTCTCAGCCAAGGTCAGGATTGGCTCAAATTCCTGGGGTCGTGCCCAGGCGTCGACATAGGGAAATCGTTTAGATAGTTGATCTGTCTTTGGACCGACCATACAACCCATAACTGCGATATGTAATTCTTCTCCAGAAAGTTTTTGTTTTCTAAGTCTTCCTAGCTGCGAATAGGCTCTATCTTCGGCATGTTGCCGAACCGAACATGTATTGATAACAAATAAATTTGCTGACTCATTTTTTTCAACTGATTGCCAGCCGAGTTGTTCTAGGCCAGCAGCGAGCTTGAGAGAATCTGCCTGATTCATCTGACAGCCTAACGTAGTTATGTTAAAAGTCGGCATTTTTTGTCACCATTCTATTTCTTCAATTTTCTATGGCGGAGGGGGTGGGATTCGAACCCACGGTCCGGAAAAAACCGAACAAGCGCTTAGCAGGCGCCCGCACTAGGCCACTATGCGACCCCTCCATCGTTGACAACTGGTAAATAAGTCTAACCCACCGGAATTCCATTGTCCTTAGGTAACGAGAATATAGAAAGTTATCGGTTTATAGTGCCGGAGCGAATTCATGGATTTGCGCGTCAATATGCCCTGATTTTGAAATTTCGATAGTTGCGTATGTTCCAGGTACGAAAAGCGATGAATATCCTTGACCGCCATTTACAAAAGTAATGTTTTTGTGCGAATTGATTTCTGGAACATGAGTGTGTCCATAACAGATAACATCAAGGACTCCAAATTTTTTGCTAGGAAAATCGAGAAGAAGCTCATCAAGCGATGGTTCAGGACCGGCCCAGGCCGGATGGGTGATGCCTATTCGAACTTGCTCGATTTCAATAATTTCTATATATGGGATCGTATCCCTTAGTTCACGTGGATCGGAGTTTCCAGAAACAATTGCATGATTTTTTGCATCGTGTTTAAAACCCTCTACTGCATTAAGTGATACCCAATCTCCACAATGAATTGCAAGATCCGCGTCAGCAATTAAGCCACGAAGCTTCGGATTTATCTCATCTTCCCACTCTCTGACATGAGTATCTCCGACAATCAATAAACTAGTCATTATTACCGTTCTGTAAAACTTGGACAACGCGACTGTAAGGATTCGTGTGGCGGAGGGGGTGGGATTCGAACCCACGGCTCACGAATCCGCGAGCGACGGTTTTCAAGACCGTTCCGTTCAACCACTCCGGCACCCCTCCAAGCTATACACAAAACGTCAGTCTACACCCCAAAGGAGTGAAGACCTACGCACTTTTCACAGGCAGCAGATATTCTTGGTTACCCAGATAAGGTTGAAGCACAGTTGGAATAAGTACTCTTCCATCAGGTAATACGTTTTGTTCCAATATGGCAGCGAACGTGCGAGGAATTCCTAACCCTGACCCATTTAGAGTGTGGAGGTGTTTAACACTTCCGTCTTCAGATCGATAACGCAGCCCAGCTCTTCGTGCTTGAAAGTCAGTAAAGTTTGAAACGGAGGAAACTTCCAGCCATTCGCCACTTCCTGGAGACCAGATTTCGATATCATATGTCATTGATGCTGAGAAACCGATGTCACCACTCGCGAGTCGTAACACCCGATAGCGGAGGCCTAATTTCCTAACCACGTCCAGAGCATTCTGAAGAAGGGACTCAAGCATTTCCCAGGACTCGTGTTCACGGGTAAATACCACCATTTCAACTTTGTCAAATTGGTATCCTCTTTTAATTCCTCTTACTTCTCGGCCTGCACTGAATTGCTCGCGCCTAAAACATGCGGTATATGCCGAATGTTGTATGGGAAGTTGTGCATGATCGAGGATCTCATCGCGGTACATGTTTGTGATGGGCACCTCGGCCGTAGGTACGAGCCAGAGATCTGAATTCTCGAGACCAAATAAATTATCCGAAAATTTTGGTAGATTACCAGTTCCAACTAGGGACTCGGTTCGTACAAGAAATGGGGGATAGACCTCTTCAAATCCATGCTCATGGTGTAAGTCAAGCATCCAATTGATCAGGGCACGTTGCATTCGTGCACCGTCACTTCTAAGCATGTAAAAAGGAGATCCTGACACTTTTACTCCTCGCTCAAAGTCGATGTAGCCGTAATTTCTTCCTATATCCCAATGTGGTATTGAAGTTGCCGATTCAATCGTGAAGTCCTCGAGATATTTAGGGGTACTGAATACTTCTTCGTTATTCATACCATCGCCTATAAGTATTACTTCGGCGCTTTCTTCACCTCCAAAAGGCAGCTCTGGATGAGGAAGATTAGGAATTTCTAGCAATAACTCATTCATTGACGAGTCGATATTTTTCAGTTGTGACTCAAGTTCATCTAATTGGTCAGCTCCAGATCTTTGTTTGGTAATCAATTCAATGCGGTCGGCTTCGGTTTTTGCCTTTCCTATCGCCTTCCCAGCTTCTTTTCTTTCAGCTCGGTCATTTTCCACTTTGACTAGTAAAGCCCGTCTTCTTATATCTAACTCCAGAATCTCATCAATGGATCCGGTCATATTGCGTGCTTTGAGTGCATCTCGCACGAGAGTGGTTTGCTCGCGAATGGTTTTGATTCCAATCATGAAAATGGTCCTTGCTCCATATCAAGCGTCTTTCGTTTTTTGTATTGTTCAATCGCTTTCAGGCTTAATTCCTGAACGTCTTCTGCTATTTCTGCGTTATGGCCTAAGCCTACTACTTTTCCTCTTTGGATAGTTTTTTCATCTACCCAAAGCCAGCCATCAGGTTGGAAGCCATGTAGATTACCATTTTCCGGTGCGCAGAAATAGATGAGATCGACGTGCTGATGCACATCTTTCAAACTTCCATCGCCTGACTTCATATCATATATAGCCATGGCCTCAGGTCTTGCAATTTGTAATGGTTCACCATAGCGATAAGGAAGATGTCCGAGTATTTGGATATTTAGACCCATTTCCTCTTTAATCTCACGATGCACTGCACTGATGGGATCTTCATCTAGCTCGATGTGCCCGCCAGGTGGCAACCATTTCTTAACATGCTTGTGCCAGTGAAGAGCTACCTCACTTTTATGGACAACAAACCCCGTCACTGTGAAATGTCTTCTCATCGGTTTACGTATTTCTTACTCGCTTATGTCGGACTATTTATTAGATTTCATTTTTCAGATACTCACTTAAAAATTCGTCGAAGGAATTTATGACTAGGTCAGCCCCAATTGCCACAGGTGGCTGAGGGGTAGCTTGACGAAGTTGTATCGTTAGCATTTTTGCTGATAAAGCTGAAGTAATGCCGGTAAGAGAGTCTTCAAAAACGACGCATTTCTTTGGCATTACTTCAAGCCGAGTTGCGGCCTCAATATAAATGTCAGGACATGGCTTTGGTCGTTTTACCTCGTCAGCTGTGATTACTAAGTCAAAAAAAGACTCAAGATTTGAGGACTTAAGAATAGCATTAACCCATTTTGTTGAAGATTGGGATGCCACAGCTAGCTTCATATCGTTTTGCTTTAAATGAGTTATAAGGGCTGATGCCCCAGGCATTTCTGGCACCGACATTTCTCTGATTCTATCTTCACGATACTGGTTTGCAGCAGCCTGCAGCATATCTACCGATTCATTGAATTCATAAGTTTCTTTTAGCCAGGCGGCAAAATCACGGCCTGATTTACCGATCAAGGCTTGATACGTAGCCCAGGTGATTTCTTTTGGGGCTATGAAATCGCGTAATATTTGGAAGGAGACAGGTTCTGTATCAGCCAGCACCCCATCAAGGTCGAAAATGGCTGCGCGCATCCCAAGCACGGACGAGTTAAATCTTGTCATCATCAAAGTTTTCCAGGTATCGCTTTAAGAGCCATAAAGAATCTCGTATTGATTGAAGTCGATGTGCTTTGAAAATAGTGGATTCACTTAGCTTATTAATGATTCCCGGTGATATTGCATACCTCAATTCAGCTGTGATGTGGACCTCAGTCGTAGTTTCAGGGTTAATTTTCCAAATAAGTTGGGCGTATTCGGATCCCAATTCACCTTGATAGTTAATAGTGTCAGAATCTCCTCCACCCCGTGACATGACTAGTATTTGTTTTTTTATAGGCAGTCGTAATTGGGCTGAAAATCCATCAATATTGCCTTGAACGTTTTCGAATTGTGGCCCTAGGAAATTCTCGAAATACTCAGGATTTGTCAGTACCTTAAACGCGGTAGAAAATTTTATGTGCACGTGTATATCTTCACGAAGGGTGTAAGTGTTGTTAGTAATGTGAGAAGAATGATTCAAGTTAATGCGATCCAGATTTAGTAGTGGTTTTATTTTCCAGGTTCACGGAGAGTAGGAAATAGAATAATTTCCCGCAAATTTGAAGCTGCCGTGCATATCATAACCAGTCGATCGATTCCAATCCCAATTCCACCGGCAGGCGGCATGCCGTGATCTATTGCGATAAGAAAATCTTCATCAGTGGGGGGGATTTCATCATCAGTGGGTGCTGAGTTTTCCTCATTAGTCATTCGGCTTCGTTGTTCTACAGGATCATTGAGTTCACTGTAAGCATTGGCAATTTCCCGGCCGTCGATAAAAAACTCAAAGCGTTCGACTAACGTCGGGTCGTTTGGGACTCGCTTAGCAAGAGGCGTGCTTTCCACTGGATAATCCATTACAAAAGTAGGTTGGATGAGAAGTGGTTCGACTTTCTCACTGAATATTCGATCTAGAATCTTGCCACGTGACATAGTTTTGTCAACGTGCACTCCGAGTTCTAGGGCTCTAGCGACTAACTTAGCAAGCGTTTCATGTTCTCTGTCATCAAAGTTGTCAGCGTATCTATACATTAGATCGCGATACTTAATCTTTTCAAATGGCGGTGCTAGCTGAATGGTTCGTGCATCCTTAATCACATGGTTTGTTTCAGGATGTAAAATCTCTGGCAGCTGAATTTCTGAGCTTTCAAAAACCGTGTTGATGAGATGAGAGTGCATGGCCTCGACCATATCTGCTACACCGACGTAGTCGGTGTAGGGCTCGTAGGATTCGAGCATGGTGAATTCTGGCGAGTGATCTCGATCAACATTTTCATTTCGAAACACTTTTCCTATTTCAAAAACTGGCGGAAGATCTCCGACTAGCAGCTTTTTTAATGGGAGTTCGAGTGAAATCCTAAGAAGCAGTTCTCTACTTAGTGCGTTTGACTGAGTCGTAAATGGTCGAGCCAGAGCACCACCAGCCACTTTCGGGAACATGGATGTTTCTACCTCAATGAAACCACGACCATGCATAAATTGCCTAATCTCATGAAGTATTCTAGAGCGAGTGATTGCGATATTTCTTGACTTTTTGTTGGCCATGAGATCGAGATAACGCTGTCTAGATTTGATATCTTCATCAACAATAGGGTATTTGGTTCCGGGGAATGGTCTCACAGCTTTTGTTACGACTGACCATTCTTCACAGCTAACAGTAATTTCACCTCGCCGTGTTCTAAATAAATTTCCCCTAATTTGTAGAAAATCTCCTGGTGCAACAAGGTTTAACTGATCGAAATCTACTAAGGCATCAGTTCGAAACTGAATCTGTATCTCACCGGAATAATCGCGCAAGTCTGCAAAGATCATCCCCCCAGCACGCCGCACGCCAATAATTCTTCCGACAATACTGACTTCTTGGCTGATTCCCTCCATGTCGCCAGTATTTTCTGCTTCTTCAATTAAGTATTCTCGGGCAGCTGCAACTGTGTGGCTACGATTTACCCGCGCCGGGTATGGGTCACCCAGTTCAAGTAATTTTTTCCGTTGCTCTAAGCGTGGTGCTACTAATCGTTCGTTTGAGATTTCTAGGTCATCGAGATTTTCAGACGCCTCAGGCGAATTTTCTTGAGGATTTTTTGGCATAGACATGCTAACCGACCTTTGTCACCTTAAAGGTAACCTCACCCTTAGGAGCTGCGAACGAAAATTGTTGACCTTTTTTTTTGCCAATTAATGCCTGTCCCAACGGACTTTGTTCACTTAACTTACCTTGACTGGGTAATGCTTCAGCTGCTCCGACTAGGACGTAACGGTACTGTTTTCCTTCTGGGTCCCGAAGAATTACGTGGGATCCAAGCTGAACTGTCGCTGACTGTACAGCTTCGTCAATAATATCGACATTTTCAAGTAAACGTTCGAGTTCATTAATTCTAGTTTCATTATATGCCTGCTGATTTTTTGCGTCTTCATATTGCGCATCAACCGCGTTCGGTCTGCCACCTTGTGAATCATGAATCAGAGAAGCAATTTCAGGTCTTCGCACAGTTTTTAGCTCATGTAGCTGAGCTTCTAGTCGCGCCTTTCCCTCAAGAGTTAGGCTTACCACGTCTCCGTTATCAGACATACTACCTTCCCCCAAACTCAAATGTTTACCTTCTAAAGAGACGTCATTCTGCTGTTCCGGCTCGTCTCTTGAGTAAATACTCTATCATGGGTTGGAATCTCTAAAAATAGCTGGCGAATAGATTTTTTCGGGATGTGAGGCTGGATTAACGGATATATCTGTTAAACTACTAGAGTCGCGGGGGCGCACTATCAGAGGTGGCCTCGTATATACAGCTACAGACAAGCAGTAAAGCGTTCGAAGTTGAA
>CAVODE010000060.1:0-10680 GCA_963694535.1 Dehalococcoidia bacterium | reverse complement strand
CCGCAAAAGTGGCAGATCAAGCCCTCGAGCAGGTTAGTCAGCTGTTGAGAGAGAAAGATATTCTGTGCCTTAGGATGACGTCTGAAGTGAACGATGCTAAGCAGAAAACTGAGGAATCAGCAAAACAACTTAGTCAAATTAGCGAGAAAGTAGGAACAACTGAAAAGCAATTAGTTGATTCATTGAATAACGTAAAAGACGCTGAAAGACACGACAAGGCAGGGGCACTTTTGAGTGAACTCCGAATTGGGGATTCTTGCCCAGTGTGTGGCGGCGAAATCACAAATATGGTTGGAGTAGATGTTAGTAGTGACTTAAGTGCCGTGACTCAGAAGCATGGCGAATTGGAAAGATTACTTGTCGAGATTCGAGAGATGCACCAACGCGCGGTCATTAGCCACGGAGCTAACCTTGCTACTGTTGCACAAACAAATCAGGTTGAAGAGACGAGTCGTGCCGAACTTGTAGAATTGCAGGGTGCGGTAGCGTTGTCTCAGAAAAAATTCCAAATAACTTTATCTACTGCGCAACAAAATTTTAAAGAATCTTCGTCTCTTCATGAAATGACAAAAATTGTTGTGGACGAGGAGAACAAGCTCATCGAATCCGAAGCTTTTTTGAATTCAGCCAATCAAGCTCTGGCAACTACTCTTGGTGCGCTCGCAGCTCAACTTCAAGCAGATGAAACAATCAACCACCAACTTATTATTTTGTCCAATAAACTTTCTTCAGTTGCGACCCAAATGAACCTTAAGGTACTTTCGACAGAGGATATCTCCACTAGTCAGGGCTTGAGACTGTTCAGAGATCACATTCGCGAGGAATGGAAGCTGCGCGACGCTGATTTGCGTAAAGAGCTTATATCTGTCCGTTCAGAAATTACCGAAATTGATGATCAAATCGACCTCACAATCTCGTCAGCATTCTCCTCTACAGGGAATGTTTCGAGAGAAGAATTTGACACTTTTCATCAGTCCACCAAGGAAAAGATATTGAATCTGAACGGACAGTTGAGCTTGCTGCAGCAGCAGATCGATTTACAAATTGAAGTCGTTCAAAATATGGATGTGGCAAAAAAAGAAACGGAGGTATTCGAAACTCTTCGCAAGGATCTTACGGACTCACGCTTTGTACGTTTTCTACTCGAAGCAGAACGAAGTGAATTGGCGAGTGAAGCATCTGATAAATATGCTGCGATGTCTGGTGATCGCTATAGGTTTACTAATGATGGTGACTTTAACATTTTGGATTTTTCACACGGAGGACAAGAGAGAAGTGCGCGCACGCTTTCTGGTGGAGAAACTTTCCTGGCATCACTTTCGTTAGCGCTAGGCTTGTCAGAAATGATTTCTCGTAAAGGTGGCCGACTTGAATCTTTTTTTCTTGATGAAGGATTTGGATCGTTAGACGAAGAACATATTGACTTGGCTATGACTGGAATTGAACAGTTGGTTAACGAAAATTCAGATAGATTAGTCCTTTTGGTCTCTCATGTTCCAGCGCTGCGCGAACGGCTTGAGGACGTGATTGAGCTCGCTCGGGATCCGGAAGATGGACATACTCGACTTGTTACAGGTGGCTCTCGAGGTGGCTGAAAGGGGTTTATTGGGGGCGTAAATTGCAAAATAAACCCGCTTGGCATGTTTTAGTGAATCGCGCCTTGGGTTGGGCTGTGTTATATACATGTAATGGCTATGAATTCGCCTGTACTGGGTCGACTAATTCGAGTGGCACTCCGCCACAAGCAACGCTTCTACTGGACTAATGGTGTGATGATTGCCGCTGCGGTTGGCACGGCAACTCTGCCGTATTTAATTGGTTGGATAATTAACTCTGGTTTAGGACTTCGAATAGACGGAGAGATCAATACTAAGGCTGCGTCGTGGGGCATTCTTTCGATGATGTGTGGCTTATTGTTCGTGACAGCAGTTGCGCGTGGAGCTTTGGCATATGGGCAAGCTTATCTGGGTGAGTCCTTGTCACAGCGAATTGCTTACGATCTGAGAAATACGCTTTATGATCACCTTCAGCAACTCTCTTTTGGATTTCACGATAAATCTCAAGTAGGGGAGATCATGCAGCGTGCCACTCAGGACATCGAAGGAATTCGAATGTTCGTGCAGATGGGCGTTACAAGGCTGGTGTTTATAGCTCTTCTAATTATTTTGTCTGTTGGAATGATCGCGTTGGAAAACATACGAGTCGGTCTCGTAGTGCTTGCGCTTGTTCCAATCATAGGAATATATGCGGCAGTTATGTCGCTTCGTATGAGACCCATTTGGCTGGGAATTGTGCAAATGCAAGGCCAACTGGGAACTGTTTTGCAAGAAAATTTGGTTGGCCAGCGGGTAGTTAAGGCTTTCTCTCGCCAAGAATTTGAACAAAGTAAATTCGATGAAAAGGTTGACAAGTTGTATGTTGAGTCATATCGCACCACAAAATACATGGCATTTAATGAGCCTTTTTTGCAGGGCGCATGGTTAGTCGCTGTGGCGCTGGTGTTTTGGGTTGGAATCAAAGAGATACAGGCAGATAGGTTACTTCCTGGAGATCTGATTATGTTCCAGATATATCTGGTTTTGTTGCAAGTACCGGTGCGGGCACTTGGTTTTGTTGTGAATATTGTAGCCCGAGCATTCTCCTGTGGCCAACGCTTATTCGAACTGTTAGATCAGGTATCACCGGTTGAAGATGGTGCCGATGCTACCGCTATTAGACCGGGTACGGGGGAAGTCATTTTCGAGGGAGTCTCGTTTGAGTACGAGTATGGCAGAGCTGTTTTGGAAGATATTAATATTCATGCAAAACCAGGGCAAACGGTTGCATTGTTGGGACCTACCGGATCAGGTAAAACGAGCATCGTGCATCTACTCCCTCGCTTTTATGACACAACTCAGGGTCGAGTACTGATTGATGGTGAAGATGTACGTGATGTGACGTTAAATAGCTTGAGACAGACCGTTGGTTTGGTTCAACAGGACGTATTTCTTTTTTCTGCGACAATTCGGGAAAACTTGGCGTACGGCAAGCCAGATGCAACTGATGATGAAATTATTGCCGCGGCTCAAGCAGCTCGATTACATGACTACATCATGTCGCAGCCTGATGGCTATGACACATGGGTTGGTGAACGAGGCTCAACCTTATCTGGCGGTCAGCGTCAACGCGTGGCTATAGCTCGAACGTTATTGTTAGACCCTCGAATTCTTGTGTTTGATGATTCGACAGCTGCGGTTGACATGCGCACAGAGTATTTAATTCAAGAGGCCTTACGAACTCTCATGGCCGGGCGAACAACCTTCATTATTGCTCAACGCTTGAGAACTGTTCGTGAGGCGGACCAAATTCTTGTTATGCGTGAGGGTCGAATTGTCGAAAGCGGGAAGCATGACGAACTGCTTGCAGCAAATGGATTTTATCGAGAAATTTATGATCTTGAGCTGAAGGATCAGGAAGATGCATCCGTATCGCAAGCCCGAAAGGTGGGTGAGTAAATGGCCTACTGGGGAGGAGGAGGTGCTGGGGGATGGAGTGGAAATGCTGGCCCCGGCCCTGCTAATAACAAGCAAGGACGTGTCGATGGTTGGGATTATAGTGAACTTGGTCGAATCTACAACAAAGATTTGATTAGGCGATTATTCCCTTTCGTAACTCCCTATAAATGGCGTGGTCTTGCTGCAATTTTTGCAATGCTGCTAGTTTCAATCACAACCTATTCACAGCCATTTCTAATGGCAAAAGCATTGGGAGCGATCATTGAAGGTTTGCTTGAGTGGAAAGGTGCGGAGTCAGGAAGCGATGAAGCAAGTCGTTTGCTTGACGAAGTTAACGGTTTAATTTTTCGCTATGGAGCGATCCTAGTCGGATTGGCCTCTGCTGCTTTTGTGGGGATGTTTTACCAACGAAGACTGACCGGATATATAGGTCATAACGTCCTTCGGAAATTACGCAGTGACATGTTTGAACATTTGAATCGATTATCGATGCCTTTCTATGACAAAGAAGAGGTTGGTAGAGTAATGTCACGTGTGACTTCTGATGTCACGACACTACAGGAATTAATGACAACCGGGATACTTACTGTATTATCTGATGTATTCGGCCTTGGATTAATTCTCTTTTTCATGTTCTGGATGGATCCGTTTTTGGCGGTAGTATCACTCTCTGTTATTCCGGTTTTATTTATTTTTATGGCTATCTGGCAGCGTTACGCTGCTCGTGCATTCATACGAACACGGATAGCAATTGCTTTGGTGAATTCCAACATCAACGAGAATGTATCTGGGATTCGAGTGGTGCAGGCAATGCGTCGCGAATCAACTAATCTTGAGGAATTTGATGAACTAAATAATCAGAACCTTGAAACCAATCTTTCGGCCGTGCGTCTACAGGGTCTTGTTATGCCGGTAGTTGAATTACTCTCGTCGATAGCCACGATATTGGTTTTAATCGTAATTATCATTCGGCTAATGAATGGCTCCCTGAATCCAGTCGACGCAGCAGCATTTTCTCTCGGGTTTTTATTATTCATACAAAGATTTTTTAATCCTGTTCGCGATATAGTGCTTCAGTACACCCAGCTTCAACGCGCAATGGCGGGTGCACAGCGGGTCTTTGAGGTGCTCGATACCGAACCTTTAATCTACGACAAGCCAGATGCACATGAGTTTACGAAGATTGATGGGCGAGTGGATTTTGATGCAGTTGACTTTGAGTATTTACCTGGTATCCCCGTGCTCAAAAAATTTGATTTACACGTGCAACCAGGAGAGAACATTGCGTTAGTCGGGCATACTGGTGCCGGCAAGACATCTATCACGGCTTTGATAGCTCGATTCTACGATATTCAATCAGGAAATGTTCGGGTCGACGGCATTGATGTGCGTGACATTCAGTTATCGTCTTTGACTCGGCGCATGTCAGTCGTGTTACAGGAACCATATCTGTTTTCTGGTTCAATTGCGGACAACATCCGCTATGGTCGTTTGGATGCCAGCGAGGACGATATAAAGAAAGCTGCTATTGCGGTTGGTGCTAGCAATTTTATTGAAAAGTTAGATAATGGGTATGACTCGATTCTTCATGAGCGTGGACAAAACTTATCAGGTGGCCAGCGCCAGTTAATTTCGTTTGCGAGGGCACTTGTAGCTGATCCAGCAATCCTGGTTCTTGATGAGGCAACCGCGAACATTGATACCGCAACGGAAAAGGTGATTCAGGAGGCATTGGCTAAAATGTTGAAAGGAAGGACCTCTTTTGTGATCGCCCATCGCTTATCCACAATTCGCAATGCTGACCGAATTGTAATGATGTCTGAAGGGGAAATTCTTGAGATCGGTAATCACGAGGAGTTGATGACTTTAAATGGCAACTATGCAGATCTGTATCGTATGGGTTTTGAAGAGGTTTCAGGGGAGGACGCGCTATCTGAGACTACTCAGGGCTAGAGAGGATTGTGGCTTTGAATTCATCTGATTTAAAAAGACGATTAGAGTCAGATACGGTTGCGTACTGGCAATTGCTGGGCATAGAAATTCATGAAGTATATAGTGTTGGAGACGTTTCACTTGTTGTTGATATGAGAGAGCAGCTTGCGACTCGCCTTCCAGATATTATGCACGGAGGTGCTATATCTTCGTTAATCGACTCAGCTGCTGGTGCTGCGGTTTCGACGATACGTGCTGAAGACGATTCGACATGGCAGGGGCAGGCGACTTTAGATCTGAATGTTACTTTTTTGCGAGCGGCCAAAGGTCGAGCGATCGCACGAGCGAAAGTCTTAAAATCGTCACGTTCACTCGTGTTCATATCAGTGGATGTAAAAGATGAATCTGATGAACTTCTCGCGACCGGTCGAGCCACATATACGATTATTCGGTCCCGTTAGATTCGGGGCTCCCAAGAAAATCGTTTGATTGCGATTGCTAATCCTGCAATTCCCCAGATAGCCACGATGGCCATGTGTTTAGGTTCAAACCCAGATCCTATGACAAATGGATCGAACGCCGATAGAAACATCCGTGAAAGATGCTGCACTGGAAATATCGCGCTTATATAAATGAGCCATTCTGGAGCATTTTCTAGCGGAATGAATACATCTGATACGAAAAGCAAGGGAATTGCTGATGCATTTACGATGGCCGGAGCTGCATTTGCATTTGGAATCACCGTTGTGATAGCTAAGCCGAGCGAGGAAAACGTGCAGAGTCCAAGAATTATGCTGCAGACCGCGGATACAAGAGTATTACTGGGGAGAGTAACTCCGTAAAATAGCCATCCGAAAAGAGTCACTATCACTATAAGAATTAGACCGACAATAGTCAGGTGGATAATTTTTGAGCCCAGAAAAAGCCAGACTGGTAATGGTGTACCGTAAACTCGCTTAAGAAATCCGCTATCTCTAAGCACAGTAACCTGCATTGCGAGCCCCGTGTAACTGCTGTTGATCACCGATAGAGTGATGATCGCTGGAATATAAAAGGTAGAGCCACTGGCAGACATGCCGCTCGGCGTGTTGATGACGTCGTTTCCAAACATCGAGGTAAATACCACTAAAAATATCAAAGGGAATGCGAACGTGAAGAAAGCGGCTGCTGGATTTCTCCAGAACGATCGATTGTCATACACCAGTTGAGATTGAATACGGTTAAGAGTTAACTTCATAAGGCACGCTGATTTCTCTGATGTGTATCAAGTATTGAGAGATAAATATCTTCCAGAGTAGCTTGACGAACAACTAAATTATTTAGCTGAAAATCGTTGTTCTTGGCTACTGTGGTGAGGTAGTGCAGGGCTGCTGTTGGATCACTAGTTCGAAGGACAAAGGTGTCATCTAGTAATTCTAAGGAATCATCACTCACTATTTGAAATTCATTAATAATTGAGTTGAATTTTTTTTCTGTTTGAAAGCTTATTTGTGAGCCCGTATATTTCCTTCGTAAATCAGAAGTGGTCCCAGCGGCTATGATTTGGCCATCAGCCATGATCGCTATTCTTGTCGCTAAAAATTCTGCTTCCTCCATATAGTGTGTGGTCAGAACGACCGTGCAGCCAAGTTTCTCTAGTCTGCGCACCATTTCCCATGCAGCCCTTCGTGCCTGAGGATCAAACCCGGTAGTAGGTTCGTCGAGAAAGAGTATTTCTGGGTTTCCAATTAGTCCTATGGCAACGTCTAACCGTCTTTTTTGTCCGCCTGACAACTTTCTGGCTGGAGACGCTTTCTGGCTTTCAAGGCCAACGAGCTCGAGAATCTCATCAGTATTTCTAGGTTGTGAATAATATGACGCGAATAAATCTACGGTTTCTCTGACCGTGAGATATCCATCTACGGTTGTTTCCTGGAGGACAATTCCTATACGGTCTTTGAACTCACCAGCTCCGTGACTCGGGTCGAATCCTAAAACAGACACAGTTCCACTAGTGGGTGCACGATGGCCTTCTAAAATCTCGATTGTTGTAGTTTTTCCGGCTCCGTTAGGCCCCAAGAGAGCAAATATTTCACCTGTTTGAATCTCAAGATCGATACCTCTTAGGGCCTCTGTACTCCCGTATTTTTTGTGAAGATTCTGTATAGTTATAGCGGGTGGCATGGTCATATGCGTCTGATGCTAGAAGAGTAAAGATGAAAGTCGTTGAGTATATTCACGAGTAATTTCATGTCCGCTTCCTAGAACATTAAACACATCGAGCGCGCCTAGTCTTCCGCCATCATTTCGAACCGAACGATCGAGGCTAACGGTAGTAAGAAAATGTGCGAGCGCTGTCTCCCATTCTCCTTGTAATGCAGTTCGGCATCCAAGTACGTAATGTGCCTCTGCTTGTTGACTGGGTTCATGCGTTTCAGACTCTAAGATTGTTAGCGCATTAGCGACGGCTTCATCATCTGACCCATCTCTGATGAAATGAATTCGAGCGAGCTGGCGTATAGCGCTTGGTTCTTTTGGAAATTGTTTTAGAATTGACTCGGCGTCGTCAATTTTTCCTTCTTCAATAAGTAAGGCACCCATGCCAGCATTGGCTCTGGAGTGATTTGAGTCATGCGTGATAGCTTCCTCAAAGAAAAAACGCGCCTGTTCAAAGTCTTGGTTTTGTAGCGCCGCAGCACCTTTCATCGCAGATTCGTCAGCAGGTGAGGGGGCAAGTTTCGTGAAGAAATCTCTGACCTGAGCTTCGGGGAGTGCCCCCGTAAACTTATCCACTGCTTGCCCATCCTTGAAGGCAAAGACCGCTGGAATAGAGCTGATTTCGAAAGCTTGCGCGACTTGTGGATTTTCATCTGAGTTAATTTTTACTAACCGTACTTTGCCGTTGAATTCAGTGGTAACTTTCTCTAAGACCGGACCCAATATTCGACACGGGCCACACCAGGGGGCCCAGAAGTCTACGATAACAGGTACCTGCTTTGAAGCTTCTATTACATCAACCATGAAGGTTTGATCAGTGGCTTCGACGGCAATACTAGGTGATGTTTGGTCGCCATCCAGTGAAATTGTTGTCATGCTTTTTGTCCCTCTTCTATGGTTGGTATGGGTTTGGATTTGGACCAAGTTGGGTTGCTAGTACCCGTTGAGCCTCTTCCACGAATTCAACCAAAACTATGCGGGTATCTCTGGGATCAATAATATCCTGTCCCGTTGCTTCAGCGGTCCGAAATGGCGAGGCGATAGCCTGTAATCGAGCCTCTATCTCGGCGGTTTTGGCGGCTGGATCATCTGATTCACGAATTTCTCTCGCGTATGCTGCGGATGTTCCGCCTTGAATGTGCATAGAGCCCCAGCGCGCACTTGGCCAAGCCCAACGTTTGTACATTCCGGATGGTCGGTGATGACTTTGTCCAGCAACTCCGTACATGCGCCCCATAACTACTTGTGCCCAAGGCATTCTGCTGTCACAAGTGACCATAACTAAACGTGCTCCCGCACGCTCAATTCCGCGCTTTTCACTGTCTATTCCAACCATAAACCCGGGCTCGTCAGTTAGCGTAATCATTGGTAAATGAAACGTGTCACATAGCCTTATTAGCCTTATGACTTTCTCACCTGCATCCACATCAGTAGTGCCACCAAATATCTTCGTATTGTTTGCCATGATGCCTACTGAGTAGCCATTAATTCGCGCTAACCCGGTAATTCGTGCCCGACCATATTTGGGTGCAATTTCAAAGAAAGAATCTTTGTCGACCACATCATTTATTATTTTATGACTGTCATATGTCATTCGCTGATCGCGAGGTATAGCCGATAATAGGGCTTCTTCGCGACGCTCCGGATCGTCAGTAGGCTCAATACGAGGTGCCATCTCGTTTACATTTGAAGGGAGGTAGGAAAGAAATTTCCTTATGATTTCAAAGGCTTCTTCTTCCGTGTTGGCGAGATTGTCTACAACTCCAGAAATTCCGATGTGAATTCGATCGTCGCCAAGCTCTTCTTTTGTTACGTCATAACCGAGAGCTGCTTTTACTACTGGCGGCCCACCTGGAAACACCTGGCTTATTCCTTTCACCATGACGCTGAAGTGAGCTAAGCACGTTTCAACAGCTGGTAAGCCCGCAACCGATCCTAGTGCAGCTGAGACCACAGGTACGAGTCTGAGTAATTGCACGTCTCGCTGCGTATTTATATTTCCGTCTGGCACGTAAGTGCGCCCAAGCGCTTCAAATCCACGAACTGATCCGCCAGCTGAGTCCTGTAGTCGGATGTATGGAATTTGCCATTCAAGGGCTCTTTCCTTGGTGCCTAGTTCACCACCTAATCCGGACTCAGTTCCTCCGCCAGACCCTCCCCGGACAGTAAAATCGCCGGCGTCGACAGCCACTTGCCGACCATCTACTTTTCCAAACCCTTTGACGGCACCCTTAGGTATGAAGCTCTCTAAACTGACACCATCCTCACTGTAGGATGCCGTACCCACGAGAGGTTGAATCTCTCGCCAAGATCCTTCATCAATGAATTTTTCTACACGTTCTCGAGCTGTGAGTTTTCCTCTACGCCGCTGTTCTGTAACGCCCGCCTCACCGCCCATTTTCGCGGCGAGCTCTTTTCGTAGTTTAATTTCGTCGACTTCAGCTTTCCAAGACATGTTAAATCTCCTTATAAATTAGGTATGATTTAGGAGGATACTTGCTGGAGTCCGCTATCGCCATATCATCAATATGTGAATGCACTCTTCAAGCGCTGCCGAAGCAATGGTATGGACCGTAAAGGACTGTTAAATGATTAGTTTAAAGAGAAATACTAAGGGTGAACTTGTTGAGGCAAAAGGCCGACGTGTTCGAAAAAAGTCCATATATGAACCTTATCAGACGGAAGAATTTAGGTTAAGTCGAGGAAAATTTGAAGACTTTCTAAGTTGTGCAAGGTGTTTTTATCTGGATCGTGTATGCGGTCTAGCGTCACCAGGAACTCCAGGCTGGGCACTAAACTCACTGACAGATGATCTGTTAAAAAAAGAGTTTGATATTTGTCGAGATCAGGCTATTCCTCATAGATTGTTTGGAAAATTCGATCTCGAGGATATTGTGCCGTTTAAACACGTAAATATGGATCGATGGCGTGATTCACTTCGGCATGGTCTGGAGTTTCAAATTGAAGGATCGGGAATTCTACTTACAGGTGGGATCGACGATCTTTGGTTCAATCAGAAGTCTGAGGAGGTAATTGTTCTTGATTATAAATCTCAAGC
>CAVODE010000059.1:0-10743 GCA_963694535.1 Dehalococcoidia bacterium | reverse complement strand
GAAAAAGAACTGCCCCACTTGCCGAGATGAGAATCGCATGCCAGAGAAGTCTTTGAGCTCTTGCAACATCTCCACTTCCGAGGCTTCTCGCTATTGCCGAATTTATTGCACCACCAAGAGCACCGCCCGACATCGTCTGAGTGAGCATCAACAAGGGAAACGCTAGTGCTACCGCGGCCAAAGGATTAATCCCTAGCTTTGCGATAAACCAAACCTCGGCCAGTGTCACAATCGACTGTATCAAAAATGACACAGTATTTGGAGCAGATTTCCTTAGCAACAGCGGTAGTATAGGATCAGTCAGAAGCTCTTGTGTTCTCTTGTCCATGGCATGTCTCCGCAAAATACTGCCTTAGAAATCTTGCGATTAGGTCGACAAAACAAGAAGTAAGACTAGTGTACGAATGATTCTCCCAAAGCGCTAAATTAGGGATTTGCGATGTCGGTAAGTAAACCATCTGAAAACGATAAGGAAAAACCTACAGATAGACTCGCAGCCTACGGAGCGCGCGTGATGACCGAGGACGAAACTAACAGATATATCAATAGAGTCGCAGAAAGACTAGAGAAAACTGTTGAGAAAACTGATGAAACCGATGAATTAGCTGACAACTATTTTAGAGAAGTTATTGAACAAGCTAACAAATCAACAAAAAAACAGATCGAAAATAATATTGAAACTCAAGATGATCAGCTAGCTCAATTTGGCGCACGGCTGATGAACGAAGATGAGGCAAACGAGTATATAAATAAGGTTGCCCGGAGACTAAAAGAAGGCCCGATTGAAGACAATAAGTAATACACGAAATACTTTTAGGCTCTAAATTTCAAGTCTCTGAAGGAATCTAATATGCTTTAAGTTAAGAAAGTTAATATGGAGAAAATATGAAAATAACAGATATACAGCACTACATCATCCACCCCACCAAAGCAGCTGAAACTAGTTATCACAACTATGCAAAAGGGAAAAATCTATGCTTCGTAAAAATCGAAACAGACGAAGGTATCAAAGGTTGGGGAGAGTGCTACACGCAAGCAGATCGTGATACTCAGGTAACCGCCCACATCGATCAACTCAAAAGATATTTAATTGGCCGTGATCCAAGGCATATTAAACATTTTATGCAGATGTCTTTCGATGACTTCGGAGCTCGGCGGGGAGCAATGGATCTTTACAGTGCCGTAAGCGGTCTAGAACAAGCAATGTGGGATATTCTCGGGAAATCATGTGACCTGCCGGTATACATGCTCTTGGGTGGCCCTTGCCGAGACAAAATTAGAGTCTATGCGAACGGTTGGGGTGGCGGTAGCTGGGACGAAAGTGAAGTGGCCGAACAAGCTAAAAAAATCGTAGAGTTAGGATTCACCGCACTTAAATTTGACCCGGTACCAGGGCCATGGAGGACCTTCGTGGACAAGACTGTAGAACGCCAAACTGTAAAAAATGTTCAGGCTGTGCGAGAAGCAGTGGGCCCAGATATCGATATTCTGATCGAAATGCACCGGCGATTAGCTCCAATGCATGCGATTCGGATAGCAAAGGAAATAGAGCAATTTAAACCATTTTGGTATGAGGAGCCGGTACTTGCGGAAAATATCAACGCCCTAGCCGCAGCTAAACGAGAAATAAATATCCCTATCGTTACCGGCGAGGAACTCTACACGAAATTTGAGTTCAGAGAAATGTTCGAGAAAGACGCAGCGGATATTATTAATCCAGATGTCTGCAATGTTGGTGGAATCCTCGAGCTAAAAGAAATCGCTGCAATGGCCGAGCCGTATTTCGTTGCTGTTTCCCCACACAACTACAACAGCACCACAATTGGTATGGCCGCAACACTTCAGGTGTCGGCCGCCATACCCAATTTCCTAATCACCGAATATTTCGTAAATTTCGAAGAACTTGGTCAAGATATTGCGACCACCCAGTTCCCAGTAGTAGACGGGTATATCCAATTGCCGGAAAAGCCAGGGCTTGGTACCGAACTCGATGAACGTGCCCTAGCAGAATTTCCCTATCAACAGTTCCCTATGCGAAACATCAGAAATTACTCAGATGAAGGTCCTTAGATTTCAGCTGTTCCAAAGTAAAATCAATATAAAGCGAGCGATTGCTATAAAATCTCGTTTGGATAGTCAAATTAATCTGGTAGACGACTGTTGATATTTTTCACTCCTGCAACCGAGTATCATTTGTAGATGCTATAAGTACTCAGACTTCGAGTTGCAATTCGTTAGTATGTCGTACTTATCGACGAGAGAGAATCCACTTGTCCATTCAAGATCAAGCAATCATTAATCACGGCAACCCGCTAATTTTGGTTCTGAAATTGAAAAATTACAGATCTTTTTGGGTAGCTCAATTTATCGCCCAACTTATAGCGGGCGCTTTGAGGTTTGCTTTTCTTTGGCATGCGCCTAATCTTGGTGACGTTGTTTGGACAGTGCCACTAATGGCCATCTCTACCGCACTGCCCGCGTTCATAGTGTCACTACCAGCGGGCGCGATTGCGGATCGCATGAATCATCGTATCTATTGCACCATACTCAGTGCAGCAACCGCAGTACTACTTCTTCTAACAGGCGCTCTACTCCTCGCAGATTTATTGAATCTCTATCTTGCAGTTTTAATGTCGTTCCTGCTAGGAGCCACTGGGGCTGCCGGAATGCCGGTATACCAAGCTATGGTTCCAAAATTAGTTGGGCGTGAACTACTTGCCTCCGGGGTCGCCCTGCAAAACCTAGGCATGATGGCGAGCATGGTAATCGGCGCAGTACTTGGCGGGGGGCTAATCCAATTCTTTGGAATGGATTTATCGTTCCTGACCTGGGCAGTGCTTATGCTGCTCAGTACTTTGTTGTTTTTTGTAATGAACTATGACACAGATGATCGAACACAATCGAACAAATCTCTTAGTTCACTTGTTCCAGACATCTTGACTGGCATTCGTTTTACGTTCTCTAATGAACCATTGCGCAGTCTGACACTGGCTGGCTTCGTTATGGGTTTTGGGGGCGGTGCCTACTCAACCCTAGTGCCGGAAATCGGCCGATATCAACTTGGGCTAGACGCGGGTATGACCTCCCTGATGTTTGGACTAATGTCCGGTGGAATGATTATTTCAACTCTCATCATTGCGTCACGCAAGAACCTAACGGCAAAAGGCCGGTACTTATTATTTGCACTGAATTGTCTTGGACCCGGCCTCATGTTTATAGGTCTGTCAACCTCTTTATTGCTGACATTTATTTTCCTACCACTTTGGGGTCTTTGTGGCGGAATACTCATGACTACGCAGCGAACTCTTCTTCAGGCAAGCACGCCTAGCGACGTCATGGCGCGAGTGATGAGCGTAAATGTTTTTGCAAGTGCAGGACTGTTACCGGTATCAGCCGGAGTAATCTTTGTTTTTCGAGGTTTTTGGTCGGCTGGTGAGTCCATGACCGCAATCGGATTAATCGTAACTCTGTCTGCAGTCACTTTAGCCGCTACTCGCCGATTTTTGTGGAAAAAATCACTTTGATAGCGAGTCTATTATGGTCAATGTTCTTAATCTATGGCCAGATATAAAGTCCTACTGAACTCTCTTTCTGCCTGTCTTCTCCTCGTATAGTTTCCACGTATCCTCATTAAATGGATAGTATTTTCCCGGAGAACAGTTCTCTACTTCCAACTGCGCCTTGATTACTTCTTCAACTTCCTCGCGCTCGTGGGCAATTCGTATTACTTCATCAACCTCAGAACTAGGAACCACCACTACGCCATCATCATCTCCAACAATTGCATCTCCCGGCCTCACCAGAACACCGCCACACTGAATTGCATCGTTCACTTGCCAGGGCCAGAAATCTGCCGGTCCTTGCTTGGCAGTAGTACTAGCTGAATACACCGGAAATCCGTAGTCCTTTAACACCACACTATCTCTGACTCCGCCGTCTGTAACCAATCCACCAACTTTGAGTTGCATCAATCGCATGAACTTAATGTCCCCTCCAATAGAGCTGTACTTCCATCCCATCGCATCTATGACTAACACCTCGCCTGGTCCGCAAAGCTCAATTGCCACGTATTCAGCTGACTGATCCCGCTTAGGCTTATCTTCAGCCAGATCAGGTCGGTGTGGGACGAATCGAAGGGTGACTGCCCTACCCGCCATTGATTGACCTGACTTAAGAGGTAGTGCCCCCTCGATATAGCCTGAAGGCCAACCCTTGACCCAAAGTCCATCGATTAATGTTTGTGTTGGTATATTTCTTAACTTAGTCAAAGTTTCGTCGCTAATCGGTGTTGCTGTTGTCATTTTTGTTATCTCCCAGTACTTAAAAGGATTGTGCCTCTCAATATAAGAGTTTTTTTCGTAATTTAGAACCCATATCAAGGCCAACTGGGTGATTAGCAACCTCAATACCACCAAAGGTTATATTTGCTAACGAATTGGTTCACCACCGTATCGGCTTTTCGTGTAATATGGCGTTGGTTTATAAACTTGCTAATTTATCTGACCAATGACCGAAAAACAAGAATTTACACTAGAGAAGTAGAGGTTGTATACAATGAACGCTATACGAGATCGATTAAGGGCCGGAAAAACTGTCGTCGGTACTGCGGGTTCGTTATCTGAGGAAAACATGAGTATGCTGGCCGATTCCGGCTTAGACTTTATTCTTTTTGACACCCAACACTCACCCATAGAACTTAAAGAATACAAAGATGCAATGGCGGCAATGCGAGGCAAAGAGGCTGCACCTATCGTACGAGTCAGTGCAAATCGTGCTGACCTGATTTGTTTCGCATTGGACCTTGGCGCCAGAGGAATCATCGTACCAATGGTAAATACCAAAGAGGAGGCCATCGCGATGGTGAGAGCCTGCCAATACTCACCTCTTGGTGATCGCAGTAATGCGGGAGTTCGTGGCGAGTGGGGCGAGTTTGAAAATTATCGAGATTACTTAGATATAGTTAATGAAGAGCTTCTTATCATTCCAATGATTGAAACACTTCAGGCTATAGACAATATTGATGAAATTCTCAGTGTCCCGGGTATAGATGTCCTTTTGATTGGGCCTTCCGATCTGTCAATTGAACTCGATGTTCCGCTTGATTATCCAAGTGATACCTACCAAAAGGGGCTCGACACGATTGCCGCAGCCTGCAAAAAACACAATGTAGTGCCTGGAATGTACTTCATTCCTCCTGGAATGGATCCGAATTTCTACGTGGAAAAGGGATTTAAATTTTTCACGATGCCTTGGGCCCCATGGGCATTACAAGGTATGGAAACTGGTCTCTCCGATATAAACCGAGACTAACTTACTGGAATGGCTATTTTTACGTCCATGGGGAATCTTCAAATATGACAGTGCTTGATAACGATTACTACTCCATCATGGAAATCCGAGAGCTCCTCGATAACAAGGCTATCTCTGTACGTGAACTCGTAGATGATGCTTTTCGAAAAATGAAGGAGAGCAACCCTAAGCTGAATTCATTCGTGCTGATGACGGAAGAGCTTGCCTTGAATCAGGCCAATGAGGCTGATAAACGCCTTGCAACAACTGGCCCTGTAAGCGTACTGGATGGGATTCCGCTTGCCGTGAAAGATCTCTATGACACTGCTGGAATAACAACTGCTGGAGGTACGGCTGCCTTTAAAAACAGAATCCCCGATGAGGATTCTGACGTCATCGATCTACTGCAGCGCGCGGGCATGATCGTTGTTGGCAAGACAAACACTCACGAACTGGCCATGGGTATGACTACTAATAATCCGCATTATGGCCCTACTCGAAATCCTTGGGATTTAACCAGAGTCCCCGGTGGTTCTTCGGGCGGCTCAGGAGCTGCCGTTGCCGCCGGTCAAGTAGCAGCAGCACTGGGAACTGATACTGGTGGTTCCGTGAGAAATCCCGCTGCCTTCTGCGGAATAACAGGACACAAACCTACTTTCGGGCTCGTAAGCACAAAAGGAATTATTCCCCTCTCAAAAACTTTAGACCACGCAGGTCCGATGACAAGATCTGCCCAGGAGTGTGCTCTGATGCTTGAGTGGATGCTCGAGCCTAGTAAGCGTGTTTCTTTCGTTGATCAACTTGAAGATTCAATCGCGGGTCTGAAATTAGCAATTATTCCAAGTTTGCTCGAGGGCTGTCAATCAGGAATCCTAGATTCATTCGACAAATCAATATCTATTTTTCGTGGGCTTGGCGTTGAGATCACTGAACTTGAACCCATGCCTGATTATATAGATATGCGCGGAAAGCTCTCACCTATTGCAACTGCAGAAGGTTCGACCTACATCGAAAGCATACTCCGCGACAATAAAGAGTTAATCGGCGAGCGAGTCCGTGCCCAGATGCTTACTGGCCTTGATGCGTCACTTCATGACTATGTTCGCGCCCTAGATTATCGACGTGAGGTGGAAGCCAGTTTTGAGAACGCATTACATACGCATCAAATTGATGGATATATCATCCCCACCTGCACGCAGGTAGCCGAGCCGATTACCGACGATCTAGAAAATTTGGGAAAAAAAGTCCGAAATACAAGTGTCTTTAATCAAAGCAGGCAGCCATCCATCTCAGTACCAAACGGGTTTGACAGTGACGAGCTACCAACGGGCCTCATGATTTCAACCGCGCAGGGCACCGATAGTCTAACGCTACAGATCGCGCATAATTTTCAAAAAGTTACTGATTTTCACCTGCAAAGGCCGTCCACAACGAAGAGTTAACACCGTATATTTCATCTCTACGCGACTTGATGCGATTACGCGATCAACTCCGGGCACTCATTCTCTACAAATGGTTTCAACTCGTCGAGGGTTGCCTGCAAAGCCGCCACTGCTTTTTCAATCTCCCGGTCACTCATCGCCGTACTTGTGCAAAACATCAAACGGGACGCCGACATTACTCCATGCCGCAGCATTCCAAGATGTAACAATTGTCCGATGTGTTTGCTGACAATCAGTCCATCCAAGAAATCACGCGAGTCATTCAATGGTCCATTCGTGAAATTAATATTAGTCAGTGAGCCGATACCACTCGCATTCCCCAAAATTCCTGCCTGGGTGAATGCTTGGTTGAATCCCTCGCGCAATCTATCTGCTAATACATTAATTCGATTGCATTCGTCCTCGTTAAATGCTTGCATAGCCGGCAGGCCCGCAGACATCGTTAGGGCATTACCTGAAAAAGTACTCGCGTGAACCACTGGGCTGGGACTATCCGGACTGAATAATTGCATTAGGTCCGTCCGTCCACCTACCCCTCCGACGGGTAATCCGCCGCCAATTATTTTACCCATGCAGGTGAGATCGGGTGTGACTCCGAAAAATCTTTGAGCCCCACCGTGATTTATTCTCAGGGAAATAACTTCATCAAAAATCAGAATAATTCCGTTCGCAGTAGCAGCGTCCCGCAATGCCTGCAGAAATTCTCGTGTGGCGGGTATCATGCCCATCGACCCCAGAACCGGCTCAACAATTATTGCTGCTAGTTCAGAACTATGTTTCTCAATGAGATTTTTAGCCATCTCCGGTTGGTTATATGGGCAAATCACGGTTTCCTGTAACACGCTGTCGGGAAAGCTTCCGTCAATTGGCAGTGAATTAGGTTCACTTAGATCGCCTCGTGAATCCGGCATGGGTACCAATGACACCTCAGCAAGTTCAAAGCTACCGTGATAGCCGCCCTCCATCTTCATAATTTTCTGCCGCCCAGTAGCCGCCCTTGCACACCTGATTGCCATCGTCGTTCCTTCGCTCCCCGAGCTGGTAAAACGCATTTGCTCGACTGAAGGAATTCTTTCAGTAATTATTTCAGCAAGATCTATTTGGTTTTGACTTGGCGCGGCATACGCCGACCCGAGCGCAATTTGTTTCTGAACTGATTCGACTATCTCCGGGCGCGCGTGTCCGTGCACCAAGGATGTGAAATTATTCATGAAATCTAATGCTTCATGTCCGTCAGCGTCTTTCATCACACAGCCTGACGCCTCGGTGATAGTCAGAGGGTATGGCCCATAATGCGCGCTGGATCTTGTATCACCGCCAGGAAATACTTTTCGGGCCTTCACGTGTAATGCTTCTGAGGCAGGGCTAAATAGGCGATACTTAGTGACCAACGGGTGCTCATCTTGAGTCATAATATTTCTCCTGAACAAATAATCCCACTCTTTTCAAGAGTTATATCACATTCGAGTGGTCCGCCGAGTAACCCAAAATCATGAAATTTAAAAGATAAATTATATATCGATGCCAAGCAGTTTTATGAATGCCTGCTTTTGCTCTTCACTCATCTCATCAAAAACAGGAACCAGCATCTTTGTTACTGGAAAATCAGCAAACTCCGGAGATGAGGCCTGCATAGATGCCGCAATATTGTGAAGTCCATTGCCTTCCTCTGATCCTGCCATCAACGGGTCACGCACGGTTTCTGGAAAATACCGTTCTGACGGTTGCACTTCACTGTATGGATCTTCACGCCCAAGATATCTCTCAATTGCCTCACGCATTGCTACTTCACCTTCACCACGCTTTAACTTTCCTTCGGCGCCATAAAAGGCACCGGACTGGTTACACAATGCAGCCCAGCGTGCCCGAACGTGAAATCCACGGATCGCGAGTGCGTCCTCGGGTTCGCCATCGCCGCCAGTTATTTCACCGTTCTTAACCATGATGTAGTAACCACACTGTGTGCGGCCATTTTTCATCAGTCGATCTGGCGGATGGGTATAGCGTTCAGTAAAGGCCCATTCAAAATCAGCAGGTAGGTCAGCCGCCTCAAGAATTTTTACAGCTGCAGCCGCACAGGCCTCGCCCCACTCTTTAGACCCAAACTCGCCCTCTTTTTTCAAGCTCGAAATATCGATAATGTACATAATATTCTCCGGTTACTCAATTTAATGAAGCCAATCATTCGAAAACATTGTGACAAGTGTACTGAGAGTTAGAACTGTATGACTCCACACGCGCGAGATTACTAATTTGAGATCAGATAGTCCTAATAAATAAAGCGTAGTCCGAAAGGCTAAGGCAGTATTTTGACTTTCCCAGACCAAGGGAGATCGAGAAACTCATCAAATTGCACGTAGAATTCGGAAGACGATATACCGTGGGTAAATAGAGGTGTGCTAACCCAGCACAACTGATTCTTCGGGATAGCGAATAGTTCCGGCAACCTGCTGTCGATCTGGATCCCCGGCCAACAAAGTTAGAACCGCAAGCGGACCGATACGTCCCACGAGCATGGTAGTTGCAAGTAGCATTTTCCCAATATCACCTAATTCAGTAGTTAATCCAGTAGAAAATCCAGTCTTCGAAAATGCAGACGCCGTCTCAAAAATAACATTCTCAAGGTTCGCAGTCGTCACTTGTGAAATTAACAGGACCATTGTCATTAGAAAAATCACTGAGCATGTAAGAAATGTCAGTGCAATACGAAAATCATGATCGGTTATCCCACGTCCAAAAATCGCCTGCTGCTGATCCCCTCGGATAACACTTATAAATTTGTGTGCCACCAATCCAAACGTTGTGAGTCGAATGCCACCTCCAACGCTGCCTGAGGCGCCACCGATAAACATTAATGCCGTCACAACCAGGAGGGTTCCAGTATCAGGTGCCGACCAATCGATTGTCGAAAATCCTGAACTCCGTGTGAATGAACTCTCAGTGAGAGCATGAAATACTGCGTCAAACACATCCTTGTCGGACAGCACTCCATTTCCGATATATTCACGCACAAATACCCAGAGTGCACCCACCGTCAACAACAAGAGTGACGTGGAAAATATTATCTTGCCGTCAAGCGACACTCTTCGCCAAATTTCACGAAGAGCCAGAGGTCTGACTGATAGAACATAGGTCCTGATACTTTTGGTGGCTCCTAATTGCATCTTAAAAACTTCGCGGTACGATCCGATTAGATTGTGGAGCACTAATAGCCCAAAACTACCAATAACCGTAAAAAAACTAAAAATTGCCATGAGCAAGTTGTTATCAGTTACCGCATTGATTTCTCCCCAATATACGAAACCTGCACTATTAACAGCAGAAATAGCGAGAAATGCCGAAGGCCATAAGGCATTCAGTTGGACTTGCCCGTCCGTGATAGAAAAACTAATGAATATGAGTATGAATGCAGTCAACTGCATTCCCAACATAAACTTAACAATCCACCAAAGACTTAATCGCGATTCATCCTGATCAGCACTCAGGCCTTGTGCTCTCCTGATTTGATTCTCTCGCAGACCGGTTAGTTGTCCAATCCTAAGAAGAAGAGCGGCCAAACCCGCGAAGGCTCCCAAACCACCCAGTTGAAACAAACCAAGCAATATCACCAAGCCGCTCGTAGACCAGACAAGATTAGTATCAAGCACAGTCAGACCCGTCAATGTCACCGCTGAAATTGAAGTAAAGATTGCATCAACCAGTGACACTTCAGTATCCCGTGTAGAACTCATCGGAAGTCTTAGAAGTATCGCACCAACCAATGCGAGAACGGGCCACATCGCTGCCCATAAATAAAACCCATTTGAAGGATTTGTTCTGAAGCGCGCAACGATCCTTTGAAATATTCCTTGGTCGTTCTGAAAATTATTATTGTGATTCATAGCAGATTTCGTAAATCAACCCATCAATATACAAGCCCGATTCACAACGCTAAATGCAGGGCAGTCGCCCTGTACGTGAGGAAATTATACGCCTACTTTATGATTTCTTATATAAGTAATGTTATATAAGT
>CAVODE010000058.1:0-10937 GCA_963694535.1 Dehalococcoidia bacterium | reverse complement strand
AAGAATCATGGTCGATTATGTGCTTAATTAGCTTTCGAATGATATGAGGCTGTCGGCGTTCACGAGGAATTATTGACAATAATTCCTCGTCACGCCTAGTCGGTGAATCATCAGTACTTTCATGAGGCGGAAGTTCCCAACTACTCGAAGGGAGGTAGGATAAAAAAACTCTTATTTGTTCGAACGCATCGAGTTCGTCAGTGGCTTCGTTATCACAGACTCCAGATCCGTGGGCATGGATTTCTGCACCACCTAAGTCCTCTTTGTTCACCCACATACCGAGGCCGCGCTCAACTACAGGTGGCCCTGCAGTAAAAACTTGTCCGGTGCCTTTAACAATGACTGAGAAATGCGAAACCGCAACTCGAGCAGCGCCTATGCCCGCGACCGAACCCATTGCAGCCGCAACCACTGGAACTTGCTCCATGGCGTCATTAGCAGTTTCCCAGAAGCCCGGTCCGCCGGGGAGGTATGTGCGTCCGATATCTTCTATAGTCTTAACTGATCCACCACCGCCAGTTCCATCAACAAGTCGGACGATGGGAATTCTAAGTTCAAGTGCCATACGCTCCTGATGAGTTTTTTTATCACCTACCGCACCATCAGCGGCTCCACCACGCACTGTAAAATCATCCCCACCGATACTCACACGTCGGCCATCTATTTTTCCTAGACCCATCACATAATTGGATGGACGAAAATTAATGAGTTCATTATCTTCGTATGTTGCTTTTCCAGCTAGAACACCCCGTTCTTGAAAAGAATTTTCGTCGACTAAAGTCACTATTCTGTCACGAACAGTAAGCTTCCCATTATCGAGATGTTTCTGGACTCGTTCTTCACCACCAAGTTTGTAGGCAAGCTTTTTCCGCTCATTTAACTCGTCAATTTCAGGCTGCCATACCATGGTAGGAACTCCTTTGGTTAGTGTTCGATTTGTCGCCCAAGATGGCTCAATCTAATTTTATAAGAGTCGTACCCTCGTCGACATATTGGCCTTGTTCAACTGCTATTTCAGATACAGTTCCAGCGGCTGGAGCCAGAATGGGTGTGAGCATTTTCATGGACTCCAAGATTACAACTTCTTGATCCTCGGTAACCGAATCACCTAGACTCACTTTGATTTCTGAAACCACCCCAGGCCATTCGGCTTTAACTTCAGTCATTATTATTCCCTTCTATTGATTATTTCCCGAAGTATACCTAAACATTCGGACATAGGCGAAGCAATTGACTAAAATTCCAGTAAGATCGCTTTAAAAGTTGGGCGAAACAAGTTGTAAATTAGATGGGATGCTTTGTATGCGAATTTTAGAGATTAGCAACTCTGAGGGTGCTGCTGCATTTGCCGGCAAATTATTTCAGCGTTGGGGTGCCGAGGTTATTCGAATTGAGTCAGACGGAAGAATAGATCCTATTCCACACAGTGACATCTACGTGAACGGTGGAAAATCGCGAGTTGCGATAGATTTTTCGAATTCGCAAAATCTTGAAGAGCTCAGGGCTATTGCGGAGACCAGTGACATCATTCTCTCGGATCTGTCTCCCGCAGAGATTGATGATTTTGGTTTAGTTGAAATGGGTGGAGCTCGCACACGTGCAAGGATTTTCATCACTCCATTTGGTCGTAGCGGTCCCTATAGAGATTTTAAGGCGACGCCCGCTACATTAAACGCGCTTGGGGGATCCACATGGCTCTCTGGTGATGCCGAACGAGAACCTTTGACACTTCCAGGCCAATATTGTTTTTACCAAGCTGGCAGTATTGCGTATGTAAACGCAATGTCACAGTGGTTGTACGGTGGAGATATCACCACGATCGATATTTCGATTCTTGAGACTCTAGCTTCACTACATCAATTTACGGATGTGATGTGGATTTTTGAAAAATCAGTTAGGTCGCGACATGGGAACCGGTTTCAAACCCTGTGTCCCACCACATTGCTTCCAGCAAGCGATGGTTGGGTCGGAATGAATATCTTACCTAATTTCTGGGCTCCTTTTGCGTTATGGATTGGCGGCGCGGAGTTAGCTGAACGTGAGGATGTTTTTCTTAATTCTGACAGAATGTCTCGAGAAGATGAGATTGAAGATTTGATTGTCGATTTTTTACGTGACAAAAAAGTACGGGATATTTTGAAAGATGGGCAGGAGACATGGCGAGTTCCGATTGGAATAACCGTACCCTTGGATCAAATTTTTGATGATGTGCAATTGGTTTCGAGAAAATATTTTAAAGAAATTAAGAGTGGGACGGGTAACTTATTAACGCCGGGGTCGCCCTACACAATTTCGGGATTAATGCCGAGGTCTGAGGTGGCACCTGAAGCTGTGGGTTCTCTCCAGATCAAGGATGTTGAAGAGAATTTTGATGAATCACGTCAGACCGGGAGTAATTCCGCAGATCGACCGTTAGCTGGACTGAAGATTGCAGATATGACTCGAATTTGGTCGGGACCACTTTGCACGAGATTATTAGGGGATCTTGGGGCAGATGTGTTAAAAATCGAGGCCCCTATGGGACGCGGCCCCCGATCAGCTCCTGCGATGTTTAGCGGTCTCGGAGAGGGCGACACTTTTGAGCAACTTTGGAATCGACATGGCTTGAACAATAAACTCAATCGTAATAAACGATCAGTCTCTTTTGATTTAAAGTCTGGAGCAGGTCGAGATATTTTCTTAAAAATTGTCGCGGAGAGTGACATTCTTATTGAAAATTTTAGTGTCAGAGCAATGCCGTCACTAGATTTAGATTATGAAACTTTGCATCAAATTAATCCGAGACTAATATACGTAGCGATGCCGGCCCTAGGTCGTGAAGGACCTTACAAGGATTATGTAGGACTAGGTCCAAGCATTGAACCTCTCTCGGGGTTGCCTGAAATAATGGGATATGGCCCTGAGGAACCACGAGTGACATCTCAAGCTATAACGGACGCGGCAGCAGGAATAACCGCGGCTACAGCTGTTCTTACTGCGCTAAAACATCGAAGAGATACAGGCGAAGGCAGCCTTATTGATCTTTCACAGTCTGAAGCTATGGGTTGCTATGTTGGCGAGTTTTATTTACAAACTCAAATTGAAGGTTCCCCGCCTGGGCAACATGGGAACGATAATTTAGATTACGCATTTCAGGGAATTTTTAGGTGTAAAGCATTACAGACAAATGAGTTTAACAGTCAAAAAGCATCGTCAGCGCGACCTTCCGATCAACCAGTGATGACTAACCGTGATGATGAGTGGATTGCGATTTCATGTCAAACGGAAGACGAATGGAGAATGTTTTCAGACTTTACTGATGAATCGTGGCATGCCGACCCGTTATTTTCTAACGTGGCATCGAGGCGAGTAAACCGTCAAACACTTGTTGAAAAGATTGGTGAGTGGACTCGTAAGTTTGATAAGATCGAATTGATGACTCGCCTTCAAGATGCCGGCATTCCGGCGGGAGCAGTTTTGTCCGCACCAGAATATCTTCAAAATCCACATCTAATGGAGGAAGAATATTTTTCATATACAGAGTGGTCCACTGGAGAAAAACCACAAAGTGACGGGCTACCTGTTAAATATGATGGAAGCCGGAGATATTCCTGGTGGTCCGGACCTCCTGCATTGGGAGGCGCCAATGAAGAGGTGCTTAAAGGTCTCGGATATTCAGAAAGCGAGATATCAGAGTTGTATTCACAAGAGGTGATAGTCAATCAGCCGCCAGAATAGTTGACGCCTACTTAGGATATTTTGATCGATCAGCATTGTCGGCTCTTGCATATTAGACGGTTGAGACAGTCTAGTAGAATAATCCTATGCTATCTGACCTTTCAGACCTGAGTTTATCTATTTCTTCATGGGATCCTGCATATGGATCCGCGGTGGATTTTCGAGAATTTCATGAATCGGACCAGCAATCTATTGATGACTCGGTGGAGGTAAACTCGAGAAATTGGGAACCTATACATGGAAACATGATCGATGCGCCACCAGCGGTATTGTTCGTCGATGGTATTCAACGAATCGAGGCAAGACTTGAGATATACCCACCAGAATTTGAGGTGCCGCAATCGGCATTATGGGCTGCTACAGGCGCGGGAGCAGTCCGTTGGAATCGAAAAGAACGAAAGTCAGAGTTTTTGAATCTGACTCACAGGCGAGTTGTTGTTCTTCCCAAAGGGATCGAGATTAGCCATATTGAGCGCTTAAAACGAGCAGATGTAGATTTTGAAATTTGCCATGCTGGAGGCACTGAATTTTCTGATCTTCAGAATGAAGTCCACGTGCAGATGGCAGAATTGGAGAGCAAAATCGTTCGCGCGACGGCCGATTTTGCTACCAACATAGTGATAGCGGATGGACGAATCAGATCGAAACATCCGCCTGGAGCATTAGGCTACGTGAAAAGCCATGAGCGCAGATACTTAAGTGGCCGACCAGCTGAAACTGTTCCAAATTTGGAGATTGAGCAACGGACCCCGATATTTCTGATCGGTGGCCAATATCCAAGATATTCTTGGTATATCCGAGTCGGATATGTGCCAGGGGGAAATAGGTGGCAAGGTATTGCGCGTCTGGAAGTTTCGGCTGAACTTGAATTGGAGCATACTATGGGTTTAGCGGATATTTCGGCGGTCGTTATTCCGATTGCAGCACCCCCACTTTATATGGATCCGCGAGCACCGCAAAATCTAGTACCGATTGCAGCGTTGGAGCGGGAACTAAGGAGGGGTCTTGGAGATCCGGAATTACTCAATAGAAAACTCAAGGCTGTATTACATGAAGCGTAAGGTCATTTCATGAGTGAAATTTTAGAAGAACTAGAGCGGGTAGGTCGTATTGTAGGAGATGCTCGAACTAATACGAGAGAATTCAGGATAATACTGGACGATACTTCATACCTCGCGGTTGATGACCTTGTAGTCGTGATTTCGGATATTCCTGGCTTAACTGAGCCACTCGCGACTTATGGAGTAGTTACTGAAAGTGAATCGACATATGAGGGAGTTACTTATGAGACCGATGTTCGAAGAATCGCAGATTCAGGTGTATTGCCTGCAGAGCTGATTCGAACGGCAACTGTTGCGATCACCAGAATGATTCCCGAAATCTGGACCGCTCCGTTAGCCGGACAGATAGTTCGTCGCGCGACAGGAGTGCAACGAGATTTAGCTTTGTATGTGGATGATATGGGAAGAAAAATGCCTGTTGGCCTAGCTCCAGATGGGTCACCAATATTTTTGGACCTTGACTTCTTTGATGGTACTAAAGGTGGGCATATGTCTATTAGTGGTGTATCAGGTGTCGCAACTAAGACGACGTATGCTTTCTTTTTTATCCGTATGCTGACTGGTGCTAGGCACATAAGGGAGAATTCCGACAAATACGATGCGGTCGGAGATTCACTCCATAACACGCGAGTTCTTGTGTTTAACGTCAAAGGGCAAGATTTATTGTGGCTGGATACAGAAAATGCGGACTTCACAGATGTAGATGAGGCAGGGTGGACCGCCTTAGGAATTACACCGACTCCTTTTCAGCTGGTCACTAGCGGAGCTTCGCTATCTGATTTAATGCCCGGAATTCCTACGGTTTCATTTTGGTCTCCACCTCAGGAAGGTACGCCTGAAGACATTGTACTTCCGCAGGCCGATCGCACAGGTGTGTCTCCATTTTATTGGACCCCGCGTGAATTCATTGACTCGGGTTTGTTATCCTATGTGTTCACCGATGCCTCTGATTCCCGTAATCAACTTCAATTCTTACTAGAGCGGATTCAATCTCAGCTTCAACGTTGGGCTGTTGATTTAGCCGATGGCACTGGTGCCGTCGTGCTCCGGCATCCCAACGAACATGAATTTTTTGAAGGTAAGCGAGTTGCCGTAGCTCCTCGGTCGGGTGAAATTACTATCAATTCACTTGAAAGCCTCAAAAACGGCATCCGATACTTTATTGATCCGGATGAAATTGAGGCCCATCCTGATTGGGTAGGTAGTATCGAGCGAGGCACAATATTAGCCTTCATTAGGCGACTCGAAGCAGCCTCTCGAGTTAATCGGCTTGGTAAATTGGTTCGAGTTGGCAGCAAGATGAGTGTGGATAGAGATCTCGCAACTGTTACGGTGGTTGATATCCACTCGTTGCATGAACTTGCTCAACGATTTGTAGTGGGCGCGTTGTTGAAGGAAACGTTTGAAGAGAAAGAAGAAACAGGTTCACGAACACCGCTGTCAGTTGTGGTACTAGATGAAATGAATAAATATGCACCGATACAGGGGGAGAGTCCAATCAAAGATATGTTGATTGACATCGCTCAGCGGGGACGATCTCTCGGTGTGCTATTGATTGGGGCACAGCAGAGTGCGTCCCGAGTTGCTCCGGATGTTTTAGAGAACGCATCTATTAGAGTCACGGGACGGCTTGATTCTGCAGAATCCGAACGTAGTCAATATGGTTGGATGCTTCCTTCCACTCGCGCTCGAGCCAAGCTTCTGAAGCCAGGCACAATGGTACTTGGGCAACCTGCAGTTCCGTTGCCAGTCGTTCTCAAATTTCCGAGAACTCCTTGGGCAACGAGAGGGGAAGAGCGTTTAATTTCTTCAACGGAAGAATTGTTCTCAGGATTAGATTCGTCACTATCTGAGGACATTTAGTAGAGCTACTCGCTAGTCTAAAGCCTGTGGCGGGCCACCTTCATTAGGCTCTAGGTACATATCGATGTCGTCTACGAAGGCCTCGATTGTATTTTCATTCTTGGACAGATCGCCATTTGCCTGCACTTTGATATCCATAGATTCGGCGTACCTATTATAGAGTTCTAGCGAGTCGCCATATTTTTGATGACCGGCGGTATGTCTTGCACTAGCCATTAATAGTTCTCCGGAAAAACTTGACGAAGTCCTTGTGTAGTCCTCTAACATGCATAGACCAATTTCTTGATTATGGGGGTCATTACCTTGCTTCACCGCGCCCATTGCGAGGATTCTAACGAGGGAGTCCCGTTCGTGTCCAGCGACGAGATAAGCCTCGACGTAAGCAACACTCGCATCCTGATCCAGTGCCATCATAGACGCATCAATTTTTTTAAGTAGTTCTCGTGCGGAGAGCTGATCAGTTCCTTCCGGAGCCTGAAAGGACCGCGCTTGCAATGCTTTACTAAACCGAGAGGTGTGATGAGTTTTGTAATTGTAGTCAGGCATATCGCGTATAAGCCGTGCACATTGATTTACAAAATTAGCCGCGATATAAAGCAATTTTGTTTTATGAGGGTGTTGAAATGTCCTGAAGAACCAAGCGAGTGTATTCGTATACTCGTATCCATGTTGAGGCATGCTGTAGGCTGGCGGATCAGCTATCGCTAAGATAACGCGTGCTGATGCGATCTGAATGGCGTCTAATATTGCTTTAGGCGATCGTCCAGCTTTGAGGAGCATCGTGATAGCTTCAAAATAAGCAGCTTCTTCTTCCCGGAGGATCATTCGTATGAGTGATTCTTCTTCTATTTCTGACAAAGGTTGTGTTTGACTGAAAAATGCTTGATCCGTGTCAGTTGCTTCTGTCGCAGCCAGTGACGACGTCGGTGCGGCCTCTTCTAATTGATTTATCATAACTTGGCAGGCAGCCTCATATGCTGAGTACCATCTGGGTCCAACCGCTAAGTCGGGTACTGTTGCATAGATGACATGGTGGGCATTGTCCCAGCCGATTCGGTTCCCTAATTCCACAGCCGCCCGCGCTCGGAAACTTTTATGGCCAGTTGTAAATGATCTGTTGTACATCATTCGATCCTGAACATCTATCAATCCCGCAAATACTGTGTTTGCTAAAAGATCTTTTCGGTGATCAGTGTCTTTCCAAAGTCCAAGCCATTGCCGATAAGAACCGGAGACGTCGCCGCGTTCAACTAGCTGCAGCCAATCATTTATTCCATTCTCAAAGGTTCCATCAATCGGATTTGGTTGTTCATCTTTCCAATGAACTTCAGGCTTCAGAGGGCCCTCTGGGTATTTCGAGGCATCATAGACTCGTCGTGAATAGTGACCGGGCATACGGCCTTTCAGCTGATTCCAAATATCGAGGCCTGTGGGCACGTACCAGACCGTCTGGGCCAGTGGGAGAAATTCAAATTGTTTCGACATGTAATTTTCTAGGCGAAGCGTGGCACCACCGGATAATAAACAATGGTCGTTGTTCACAAATCTAACGATGCCTTGATCGATTTTTTGGTGATATGGGACATGCGTAAACGGCGCATGTGTTCGAACTGTTTCAGATAAAATTTCAACTTTAGACCGACCCTGTCTTAGTAATTCGTACAAGGTGTTAGTTGCTGAAACTTGATCGCGGTCAATGATATTCTCACGGAGTCGCTCGTAAGATCTTCGGGTATCCTTGTCACTAATATCATTTGAGATGGGTTCAAGTTCTACTGGAGCGACCATTGTGCAAGTCCTTACTAGTTAGGTGAATTACTTGTGAGATGCCTATGTTAACAAGTTTTTCATAAAAATTGAAGGCTTTGTGAACTCGGTTTTAGGTTCTGAACCACTAATTAACCGAGTTATACTTTTTGTAAGAGGGTAGTAGGTGAAATGAAAATTCTTCACACATCGGATTGGCATATAGGCAAAAAACTTGGAGCGTTTGACCGCACATCAGAATTCCGATTAGCCATCGATGAACTTGAGGAGATTTGTATTGCTCAAAGTGTTGACGCCGTATTGGTGTCTGGGGATATTTGGGATAAGGGAACCCCGACACCCGGTTTGATGGATATCGGAATAGAAGCGATGAGGCAACTTTCTGACGCAGGAAATCGGGCCATCATCGTGATCGCTGGCAACCATGATTCGGCACCTTTTTTTGATGTGATGAGTAAAATACTGAAACCATTCAACATACATTTTGTAGGGTATGTAAAGCCGCCCGCTGAGGGCGGAATAATTAGGATTGAAACTTCGAACGGAAAACTTGCGGTGGGATGCATCCCTTTTTTGCGAAAAGGTCATGTCGTGGACTTGATGGGAGATTTGTCGAAATCGTATGGAGCTTACCAGGAGACTTTGAAGAACATATTTGAGACATTTGCGCGGGCACTTTCAATGGATCAAGCTGCTGGTGCGGTCACTATGCTAATGTCACACACTACCGTGAACGGCGCATCAATTGGTGGAGGAGAATGGAGTCTTCATACGGGTCAAGATTATGCAATCGAAGCAACTTCATTCCCCTCAACTGTGCAGTACGTTGCAATGGGGCATATACACAAGCCACAGAAGATAGCTGGGAGTTCGGTGCCAGCCGAATATGCTGGCACGCTTCTTCCTTTAGATTTTGGCGAGCGCAACGATGAGAAGCGAGTTGTGGTTGTGGAAGCCGTGCCCGGAGCTCCCGCACGACTTGAAAGTATTCCCTTAAAAGTGGCACAAAGACGACCACTTCGTCGACTTACCGGAAACGTAGAAACTATCCTGCAGGAGTATGAAGACGAACTGGTTAATCTGAGTCGTAAATATCCTGATGTTAATTCGGAGAGTGGTCCATATTTCGATATAGTCGTGGAAACGGACGGCCCAGATACTAGCTTGAGCGATAGGATTCATCAGAAGATCGGAAGCGTTGTAAAGATTCAAGCGAAATATCAATCCGAGGTGACCGCTGCGGTTTCGAAACTGGATCAGTCTGATGAGGAGTCATATAAGGAATATTACTTCCTAGAGAATGGCGCTGAGGTCCGTGAAAATTTACTAGATGGATTCCGGCAAATTGCAGAGGCAGCTAGTTTGCAACGTCAGGAAGAATTGCTCGAGGCAGAAATCGAGAGTACCGATGCGGCCGATTGAATTAACTATTGAAGGATTTCGTTCATTCAAGGAATCTACAAGAATTGATTTCAGAGGGCGTAATCTTGTCGGCATCCTTGGCCCTATAGGTTCTGGCAAGTCTACATTGCTCGACGCGATATGCTTTGCACTATACGGAAAAACACCAACTATAGGTCAAGGTACACGAGAGCTCGTTAATCAAAAATCTGATCCGAATCAAGCCTCAGTCGAGCTAGTTTTTAGATCTCAAGACGGTAATGGTGACCTTCGGGGATGGTTGGCGCAACGCATTATACGAACTAGTGGGGGAGGGGGTCAGGTTGGTCTATATGAGTATGACTTAGATACCTCTCAACGTGGCCGACTAGTAGTTGATAAAGCGCGCGAGATGAACGAGCGTATTGAGACGATTTTGGGAATTGATTTTGACGGATTTTCGCGATCTATTTTGCTTGCTCAAGGCCGTTTTGCTGAATTCTTGAATGCTAGGCCTTCCGAGCGTGATGTCGTATTAAAGGGAGTTTTTGGTTTACAAAGAATAGATGAAATGCGTGAAGAGGCAAGCACCCGCCTGAATGTCTTGAGATCTCGAGTTGAGGTCCTGGAAATCGCACTCGATCAAAGTTTAAAGGCCAGAACTCAGTTTGATGAACTTGCGACTGAGCGATCTGAGTTACAAAATCGAGCTATTAAGTTAACGGGAGTTTTAGAGAAAATTGAGCCTCTTACTCAGCTAGTTAACTTGAAGAGAGAGAGCAGTGCGTCTATTGAAGATCAGATATTGGGAATGGAGAAATTAAGAGATACTTTGCCAAGAGCCGATGAAACTGAGGTTTTACTTAACCGAATGAACGAATCTACATCGAAAAAGGAGTCACTAGATAAACTGAACAAACAATCCGAACTTGATGTTCAGAAAGCTAAAGAAGGACTTGCGCAGTCAGAACGGGAAATCGGTGGACGGGATAAGATATCGACTAAACAACAGTTGATTGATACCGCAAAAGTGGCAGATCAAGCCCTCGAGCAGGTTAGTCAGCTGTTGAGAGAGAAAGATATTCTGTGCCTTAGGATGACGTCTGAAGTGAACGATGCTAAGCAGAAAACTGAGGAATCAGCAAAACA
>CAVODE010000057.1:0-11577 GCA_963694535.1 Dehalococcoidia bacterium | reverse complement strand
ATCGTTCCAACGTTCGCATGCGGCTTTGTTCGTTCAAATACACCCTTAGACATCTCTATCTCCTTGACTCAATCTTCTCAATCCACGTATCGTTCTTCTTCTCTTATTTATTTCTGTTGACCAGCTACTTCTTCAGCCACACTCGCCGGCACTCGCTCAAAATGTGAAAACTCCATTGAATTAGAGGCTCGACCCTGCGATCGAGATCGTAGATCAGTTGTATATCCAAATGTTTCTGCAAGCGGAACTTTTGCGTCAATTACCTGTGTATTACCACGGACCTCCGTAGACTCAACACGACCTCGTCGAGAATTAATATCCCCAAGTACATCACCGAAGTAGTCATCCGGAGTCACGACTTCCATTTTCATAATAGGTTCTAGAAGTATGGCCGCCGCCTTCCTGAGACCTTCCTTCATTCCAATAGATCCAGCTGTCTCAAAAGCTATTTCAGATGAGTCAACATCATGATACGAGCCGTCTAACAAAGCTACGTGAACGTCAACAACCGGATACCCAGCCTTGACGCCACTAACAAGTGCTGACACAACTCCTCGCCGGACAGCTCCTATGTACTCACGAGGAATTGAACCTCCCACAATTCTATCTTCAAATTCAAAACCCTCACCCGGAGTTCGAGGGGAAATCTCTAGGACACAGTGACCATATTGCCCACGACCACCGCTCTGTCGAATAAATTTTCCTTCAACCTTTGCAGTCTTGGTAATTGTCTCGCGATAAGAAACTCGGGGAGCACCTGTGGTGGCTATCACGTCAAATTCTCGCTTCACGCGATCCACTACTACCTCAAGGTGCAGCTCACCCATACCAGAAATTAATGTCTGTCCAGTTTCCTCGTTGTAACGAACTCTGAATGTCGGATCCTCTTCCTGAAGTTTTATCAATGCATCTGAAAGTTTTTCGTTGTCTTTAACAGTAGCTGGCTCGACGGCAATCGATATAACGGGCTCAGGGAAAGTAATCCTCTCAAGTTCAACAGGATTATCGCGATCACACAAAGTGTCGCCCGTGAAAGTATCCTTAAGGCCAATAGCTGCCGCTATATCACCGGCGTGTACTTCTAGAACATCTTCTCTAGAATCAGCATGCATTTTTACCAAACGACCTAATCGCTCTCGATTATTTCTATTAGCATTGAAAATTTGCTGACCCTGCGTTAGCACGCCACTGTATACACGGAAAAACACAAGTCTACCAACGAAAGGATCGGTGACAACTTTAAACGCAATCGCCGTAGGTGGCTCGTTATCATCAGGTTTTCTCTCAACTTTTTCGTCTGATCCCACAACAGTCGCTATGACTGGTGGTAGATCTAGGGGAGAAGGTAAAAATGAAATAACCGCGTCAAGTAAAGGTTGAACACCCTTATCTTTAAGAGCTGACCCACAAAGCACCGGAGAAAGTTGATTTGAAATCGTAGCTGCTCGTATTGCAGCTTTTAATTCGCCCTCTGGTACATCCTTACCCTCTAGGAACAGCTCCATTACACCATCATTATATTCAGCTAACGTCTCTATCAAGTATTCCCTAGCTAATGCAGCTTCTTCAGATAATCGCTCTGGGATCTCTTCCTCAACAACATCTAGTCCGTGTTCGCCTCTGAAATAAAGAGCTCGCATACCAACAAGATCGATAACGCCTTCATGCTTATCCTCTAGGCCAATTGGAATCTGAAGTGGGAGAGGGGTAGCACCCAAGCGATCGGTAATCATTTCAACGCATCGGGTGAAATTAGCGCCTGTGCGATCTAACTTATTCACGAAACATATACGAGGAACACTATATTTGTCGGCCTGACGCCAAACTGTTTCCGATTGGGGTTCTACTCCAGCAACTCCATCAAAACATACAACTCCGCCATCAAGCACTCGAAGGGATCGCTCAACCTCAACCGTAAAGTCTACGTGGCCCGGCGTATCGATAATATTAATTACATGCCCCGCCCAAGTAGCAGTGGTCGCAGCGGACGTGATAGTTATTCCACGCTCTCGCTCTTGCTCCATCCAATCCATCGTTGTATTACCATCATGCACCTCGCCAATTTTGTGAGTTCTGCCCGTATAAAAGAGGATACGTTCCGTGACGGTTGTTTTGCCAGCATCAATATGAGCAATGATGCCGATATTTCGCATCGCACCCAATGAGCCTTCAACCGCACCTGATATCGTTGTAGTAGTCACTCTTATTTCCTTCTGTCCTAATTTGCCACGACTTTTTGCATTACATCGAGCTATTTAAAAAAACATCTTTCAGTATCATTCGTTAAAAAGAAATGCCTCAAAAAAAGAAAACGCTGGAGTTCTTTCAGCGTTAACGGTATTACTTACAAATCACTACCAACGATAATGAGCAAATGCCCTGTTCGCCTCGGCCATTCGATGTGTCTCGTCTTTTTTTCTAATTGCAGCACCTGTCGGTTGATCTGCTGCAGCTTCCATTAACTCAGAGGCAAGTTTTTCAGTGTATGAACGACCATTTCTATTTCTTGCTGCATCTCGAATCCACCGCAACGCCAAAGTCTCACGCCTCTCAGCACGAATATCGATCGGAACCTGATAAGTTGCTCCACCTACTCGTCTTGGCTTTACCTCCACCGTGGGAGTAACATTTCGTACCGCAATTTCAAACACATCAACACCGCGCCGTCCACTCGTTTCCTCGATTCGCTCAAAAGCGCCGTAGACCAGACCCTCAGCCGTGGCCTTCTTGCCACCCTTCATGATTCCATTAATAAGCTTAGTCACTGTCTGACTCTGATATCGAGCGTCAGGAAGAGTAAATCTAGTTGGGGCGGTATTTCGTCTCATTTTGTTAAACTCCAGAACCTAAATTTTTCGAGTGCCATACTTGCTTCGACCGCGCTTACGACCCTCAACACCTGTCGCATCTAAAGCGCCTCGAATTACCCTGTAACGAACACCCGGAACATCACGAATTCTTCCGCCCTTTACTAAAACAACAGAGTGCTCCTGCAAAGTATGCCCCTCGCCAGGAATATACGCCGTGACCTCTAAGCCGTTAGATAAGCGAACTCGTGCCACTTTTCGAAGGGCTGAGTTAGGTTTTTTGGGTGTCACAGTTCTAACCTGAGTGACTACACCTCGCTTTTGTGGTGCACCCGTGGGTTCACGCAGCATTTTATTCTTCAACGTATTAAATCGAAGCCTGAGCGCAGGAGACTTAGTCTTACTGAGCTTACGTTTTCTTGGCTTGCGGACCAACTGATTTATGGTCGGCATAGTACATTCTCCAGAAGCTAATTATTCTTCAATTATCTAGTACACAAACAAAATCTTGCCTGATATTCTCGATAAAACAATTATTCGAATATTTATTCGGATACCGCGCGCATAGTTCACCACGCAGAAGAAGAATACTACTTTGCCTATTGACCTATGCGCAAGTCACGCCCATGCGACAAAAGACTTTCTTGACTCGCTAATCAGTCTTTCAACACGCAACCTATCGACGCAGAATTACTTTCTTAAATGATTCTCGTAATTTGGGAAGACTAGCAGTTGCCTCGTCCGCAGCACTTGCCTGTATTCGCTCTTGATACATTCTCTTCAAACCTTCTGCATCTCGCCCACCCATCTGCGAGACGTGCGCCAATAAAGCACTGATTTTTATATCCATAAATGACTCAATATCTATGTGGTAATCAGGTTCATCTGTTCCAGCGAGCAACATAGCAGACGGCCTATGGGGTTCTAAACCTTCATCCTTTTGATCTGGATGAAAAAGATGGTCGTCTGCAGCCGGATATATCGCATCATATGTCGAGATACCGGTAACGCGATGATCTCTGTGATTGAATCCAGGTCTGAATCCATCCCATGTAATAACAAGTTCTGGGCGAAGCCGCCTAATCTCTCGAACAAGTAACTCTCGAAGTTCATCATTTGCCTGAAGCATTCCATCAGGAAATCCAAGAAATTTCGGCTCATTAGCCTTTAATATGGAGGCTGCAGCACGGCTTTCTTGTTCACGCTCTCCAGCAAGTTGCTGCCCGGTAACATTCGGATCTTTAGTACCCTTATTGCCCGAGGTCGTAATCACAATGTCTACGGACCAACCATCAAGCGCAAGCTTCGCAACTACTCCACCACATGTGAACTCAAGATCGTCTGGATGAGCAAAGATACACAGAGCACGCTTCGATGCTTTTACTGCAACTTCCGATATTAAATCTTCGTTCGGATCTAATGCTTCGATCAAGTTTTGCTCATTTCCCTATACAATTCGTTAAGCAATTGCGATCTTTCGCTCCATGAAAAACTCAGAGCCTGAATCCTAGCAGCATTACCCATGTCTCGCATACGGTCCTTATCTTCTATAAGTGTCGAGATGGCAAACGACAGTTGTTCTACGTCATCAGGCGGAACCAGTATGCCAGCTTGCTCAGCCAACTTAGCAGAATCGGATGTGAACATCCCAGCCAACCCGCCAACCTTAGAGGCTATTACTGGTCGGCCCGATGCCATGGCTTCGAGAGCCACCATTCCGAACGATTCATAAAGCGAAGGGACTACTACGAGATCGGCTGCACGATAATATTCGGGTAGAATATCGTGATCGAGTGGACCAACAAATTTTATCTTACTTCGAATATTGGCGGCTTCAGCAACAGACACAAGTCTCTTGCGTTCTGCGATCGACGCTGGATGATCATTACCGCCAAATAACAAAAGTTGATAATTAACCGTCGGAGGCAACCTCGCCAAAGCGTCTATTAAATTATCCAAAGCTTTTAACGGCTCCATTCTCCCACCCGCAAGAAAAATTAAGCTACTGCGTGAAAGATTCAAATTATTCCTCGCGACACAAATGTCACCTGGAGTAAATCTTTCTAGATCAACTCCCGGCGGAATGGTTATGACTTTCTCAGCGGGAACAGCGTAAATCTCTCCTAAAAGTTGTCTTTCATGATCGCTAGCAATTACAATTTTGTCTAGGTCACCGATAACTTCTTTTTCTTTCTCCAGCCGATCAGGTGACTCTCCAGACGAAATTCCGTGTAAAAGCTTGATTTTCCCTAGGGTATGAAACATCGCAACGTGTGGAATTCGCCAGTTACGTGCGAGCTCAACGCCCGCTACTGCTGACAGCCAATAATGAGAATTTATTACGTCATACATCTTCTGGTTAGTATCGGCCCAGGTATTGATACCTCTAGCAAAATCAGATGCAAATACGCTCATTGACTCCTTCTCGACTCGAGATTCAGGGCCGGCCGAGATTCTAATGAGTCGAGCTCTCTCGTTAATGAACTCGACCTCAGGAGAACTCAAATCATCACGTCGAATAAATATGTCGACCATTACCCCCAATTCAGTCAATTTCTTTGTTGTTTCTAGAATGTAAACGTTCATTCCACCGGTCTCTCTACCGCCTAAGGGCGCTAACGGCGACGTGTGCATCGAGAGCACCGCTAAGCGTAGATCGGAACGAGAATCCAAATCAGAGTCAGCTTGATTGATCATAAACTACGTTATTTACCAATTAATCGAAGAAATTCCTGCCGTGAATTGATATCCTCACGGAGTCGCCCTCGAAGAGCCGAGGTGACCATTCGCGCGCCTGGTTTCCTAACTCCTCGGGCAGTCATACAAAGATGTTCAGCTTCGATTACGACACCTACTCCTCGCGCATTCAGAGCGACCTCAATACTATCGGCTATTTGGCTAGTTAAGCGTTCTTGTACCTGAGGGCGCCTAGCAAAAATTTCAACCGCACGAGCAAGCTTAGACAAACCAACTATCGCACCATTGGGCAGATAACCTACATGAGCTGTTCCGTGAAAGGGCAAAAAGTGATGTTCACACATTGAATAAAATGGTATGTCCTTAAGGATAACCAATTCTTCGTGATCTTCATTGAATTGGACTTCCAAAAGTTCACTTGGATCAGCATCAACTCCACTAAACAGCTCCAAATACATATCAGCAATCCGGCGAGGCGTATCAGCCAGTCCCTCATCGTTTCCAAGCTTAAGTTCATTTATTAATTCTTGAACCAACGAAATAACCCGCTCGCGGTCGATATTTCCTTCTGGCATTATCATCAACTCCGTTTACTCATAAAACTGTGATTCGCCCGTAAAACATACCTAGTGTAGATTCATCGCTTCTTCGACTGAAAACACATCAGCCTCAACTTCAACTTTATCGGCTGCAATACTTAAGGCAGTATCGGGATCCTTCAAACCATGACCAGTGATAATGCAAACACCCGTGAGTTGTTCGAGGTCCTCACCACTTTGAGAACGTTTTATCAATCCAGCAACTGATGCCGCAGAAGCGGGCTCGCAAAAAATGCCTTCCTCGGCAGCAAGTCGATGATAAGCTTCCAAAATTTCATCGTCCGTCACACTCTCTATTTTCCCGCCCGATTGGTCTCGAGCATCAACTGCCGCAGTCCATGATGCTGGGTTACCAATCCGGATAGCAGTGGCAATTGTCTCAGGTTCACTAATACTATGACCAAGTACTATAGGTGCTGCACCCGCAGCCTGAAACCCCCACATTCTTGGTAGATTCGACGCTTTGCCAGCTGATTTATATTCCGTAAATCCTTTCCAATACGCAGTAATATTCCCAGCATTCCCAACTGGAATACAAAGAAGATCTGGCGCAAGTCCCAATTCGTCAACTATCTCAAATGCAGCTGTCTTTTGTCCGTCAATTCGATGTGGGTTGACTGAATTAACCAGTGCAACCGGAAACCGTTCAGTTATATCCCTAACTATATGAAGTGCGTCATCAAATGATCCTCGTATCTGAATTATTGTCGCTCCATGCACAGTAGCCTGAGCTAACTTTCCTAACGCAATTTTCCCCGACGGGACCACAACAAAACTTTTGATACCGTGAAGGGCTGCGTATGCGGAAGCTGAGGCTGATGTGTTTCCAGTAGACGCGCAAATGACCGCCTGTGATCCAGACTCAACTGCCTTAGCTACCGCCAAGAACATTCCTCTATCTTTAAAAGATCCAGTTGGATTTAATGTTTCAAGCTTAAAATACAAGTCCTTTAATCCCAGCTCAGGACCTAATCGGCTAGATCTAATTAAAGGTGTCGAGCCCTCACCTAAAGATTTTCTGGAAGTCGCCGCCGTGACGGGAAGAAATTCAGCGTATCTCTCAATTAGATGATTCTGCTCCATCTCGCACCTTACTCCTTTATAAATTAAAAACCTACCCAGAGATAGGCAAGACGCTGCCAATCTGCAGTACCGCCTCGGAACCATCAAATTCTTCAATAGCCTGCTCTATTTGACCTCGATTACTAACATGCGTCGTCAAAATCAGTTCGGCTGATTCTGGCAAAGATTCCGAATTTTCATTGTTAGTGCCGATGTCTTTTTGCACCACCGAGGCAATACTGATGCCAGCCACTGCTAAAATTTTTGAAATCTCTGCCAACACACCTGAAGTATTGACAACAATCAAACGCAGGAAAAAGCGCGAACTTAAGTCTGTAGGAATTCTTATTGGCAAAGATTCAGGCAAAATAAATGGTAGGGGCTTTCGCCCAACAGTCTCGTCTCTTATAACTTCAATCAAATCAGCGAGAACAGCCGAGGTTGTAGCTTCGCGCCCAGCACCTGGTCCTTCATAGAAAAGAGTACCTACTAGATCTCCCTTGTACTCAACCGCATTTGTTACTCCGCCTACGTTTCCAAGTTGAGTCGTCCTGCCAACTAAAGTGGGCAACACGGATGCAGATACTTGACCATTCGTCGACTGAATTCGTGCAAGTAGCTTTATCGTGTAACCAAGCTCAAGTGCAGCTTGCATATCAGCACTGACGATGCCTCGAATACCTTGGCTGACCACTCTATCTTTAGGAATTAATGCCCCGAAGGCAAGCATCGCAAGAATGATTGACTTGGCAACGGCATCATGTCCATCGACATCCGCAGAAGGATCGGGTTCCGCATAGCCAAGACGTCCAGCCTCAGCTAAAGCTGACTCGTAGTCATCGCCCGTGCTCATTTTGCTCAGGATAAAATTAGTGGTGCCATTAATTATGGCTTCAATAGACGAAATATTATTTGCTACTAAATCTCGTCGAAGGCTAGATATAATTGGAATACCACCACCCACCGACGCTTCAAACTGCAGGTGTAAATCGTTACGGTTAGCTATTTCAAACAAACTTGCACCTGAAGCAGCTATTACCGCCTTATTTGCCGTAATTACGTGTTTCCCAGCCTCAAGTGCTCTGCGAATATACTCGCCCGCCGGATCCTCGCCGCCCATAAGTTCTACTACTATATGGGTGTGTTGATCTGAAAGGATTTCTTCAACATCTGTAGTAATTTGTCCCTCAGATATCACAAAACCCTGAGCTTCGCGAGCTGCTCTATCAAGGCTTCTAACCAATATATGCCTTATCTCAATTGAAACATCTGAAAGTCCAAATGAATCGACCCTCAACCGATCAATTTCCGAAATAACAGTAGTGCCTATATTGCCAGCGCCAAAAAAAGATATACCGATAGTTAGATCTTGACTCATAATGAATTCCTAAATCAGCTACTCACTTATATCAACTGCTATTCATCTTAGCGTAACTGCAATGCAGTCTCAGAAATCAACCAATTACGATCTTCTAGACTTAGCTTCTTCTCTACGAACATCATTGTCTTAGATTTTTCTAAAAACTCCTGAAATCGCTTTCCTGCCAAAAATGAGATTGCCTCCTCGGACAAGTCAATCTCCTTAATTAAGCTGACACGGTAAATTCCTTGATTCCCGTCCGCGGCTTCCAACGAAAATGCCTCCGAGACTTCTTTCTCTTCAGCGGATTCTATCCATGTAACAATCTCGTCACTAAATCTGTATTGCAGTTCAATATCTGATACCCAGAACTCTCCATTATCAGATGCGGAAACGATTTTCATCCCTAGCTCATCAGATGCAACCGGAAAAACTTTACCCGATTGAATAGCAGTCAAAAGCAATTCAAGACGTCGGGGTGAATCAAAAACAGCATCCACTCTGTATCCAAGAGATGTGGTTGGTATCTCATTTCGCATATCACCTGACAATTTGTCTCTATAAATCAAACCGGAAATTACAATTTCTAGTTCGGCTTTCGTTATAGATTGGTTACTGAGTAGCTCAGCGTAAGAAAGGGCAAATTCCGGTGGTGATTGATTAAGCGGCAAACCAAATCTTTCCACAATTGTGGACTGAATTTCGCTCTCACTAAGTACACCATACTTCTCTAAACCCGCCAACCGTAGTGCTTCTAATTCGATCAAAAAATCTAGAAAACCTTCAATACTTCCAATAGATCTCGGGCTTGGATCCATTGCAGCAAATAGGTTCAACTGTCCTTGCAAATCATCTCTCGAGTAAGAAGTACTTTCATTAATTAGTAGTACCTTTGATTGACCCGAGAGTAGGTTTTGAGATAGATAACCAATGCATAGGACAACGATCGCGAGCAATAATAAACTTGCAATGGCCAACTCAGACAAGCTATATTTACTCGTCAATCTTCGACCCAAAACGATCAAATATGAAATCGGTGAGCCTGTATACCGGTCTTTCACGGCAGATAAACTCCTTACTAGTTGTACGAACGACTCCGACCTAAGTCGACTCCCGTTACCCTAATGTGCTCACTCGTGAAAGGTAACAAGGCCAAATGCCTAGCTCGTTTGATTGCTAAAGTTAAAGGTCCTTGGCATCGCGAACACACACCCAACTTCCGTCTAGGTTCCATGGCGCCTCGCTCTGTTATATAGCGCTTCAAGGTATCAATATCTTTATAGTCTATTACTCGACCATTTTTTCTTTTACAAAACTCGCAACCACGAGGTCGAAAAGATCGTCTGAAACCTCCACGATCTCCACGATCTCCACGATCTCCACGATCTCCACGATCTCCGCCATATTCTGAGTTGCGGCCAAATTCTTCAGTCATTATTACATCCCATCAATGCTTAATTCTCTCTTGTTATTAACATTATCAAAACGGTAGATCGTCAGGATCTAAAGCAGCTGATGCCCCCCCTGAGCCCTCAGCTCCCAAACTAGAATCATTTCTTCCTTGGGCAGCTTCTTGCTTAGGAAAATATTGGACTCTTTGGCCTGTTATTGAGGTGAACACTCTGTCGCTTCCATCATCAGTGGTGTACTTATAGGAACTCACACTTCCCTCAACAAGCACTCTCCTACCTTTTTCAAGATATTGAGCAGTTCGTTCTGCAATGTCACGCCAAAGAGTTATCCGATGCCAAGAAGTTTCATCTGCAAAGTCTCCGTCGCGTCTAACTCTCCGATTAGTTGCCAAAGATAAATTGGTACGCGCAACACCAGTAGCTGTGTAAGTTAATTCTGGATCTTGGCCTAAATTCCCGATAAGCGTAATTGAATTCAATGAGGGAACCACAAATCCTTTAGGATCATCAATCACCTGAGCGGAAGTTTCGGTGTTCGTTTCCGGCATGTCCAGCGACCATATATTATCAACAATCAGCTCTGTTATATATTGTCTTGATCCCGACGAGTCATCCCAGGTACGTTGCTCTAGTCGGCCTTCTGCATATATCCTCTCGCCTGGCTGCAAAAGTTGTGAACTCTCGCTAGCTAATTCTCCATAAACAACCGCATTAACCAGTTCGACTTCTTCACGTGTCTCACCAGTTCTCGTTTGGTAATGTCGCTCAATAGATATATTAAAACGCGCAACCATCGATCCTGACTGAGTTGAATTCAATTCAATGTCGGAAGACACAACGCCTATTATGGTCCAGTTATTTAGGGAAGGGCTTATCCCACTTTCAGCTTTCACATCAGTAGGCGGCGCTAAATAATCTCTTCCCGACAAGCCTGAAAATAATTCGTTATCTACGTTATTGGTGCCTATATTCTCTTCTGACATATTAAAAAGGTTCCGCCCCAGCGCTTTCAAATGAATCTAAATTAGAGCCTTGACTCTGCGATCCGGGTGCTCCGTCTGTCCGTGGTGACAAAAATTTAACCGTTCGCGCATGCAACTCTGTTGCAGAACGAGGTTCACCTTCTTGAGTCTGATACTGCCGAGTATGAATTGGTCCTTCGCAATATACGCGGCGGCCCTTCACCAGGTACTGCTGACATAATTCAGCTTCCCGCCCAGATACCACAACTGAATACCACTCAGTCTGATCTTGACTAGCACCATCAACGCCTCTGAACCAATGATTCACAGCCACATTGAAAGTTGCTATCAACGAACCATTTGCAGAATTCCGCATTTCTGGATCCGAACCTAAGTGCCCGATAATTTGACATTTATTAAGCATGTCCACAAACCTCTATACTAGATTTTATTTTAGTTAGTTTCTTCTTCGGATACTACTTCTTCAGTTGCTACTTCTTCAGTTGCTACTTCCTCAGTTGCTACTTCCTCAGTTGCTACTTCCTCAGTTGCTACTTCCTCAGTTGCTACTTCCTCAGTTGCTACTTCCTCAGTTGCTACTTCCTCAGTTGCTACTTCTTCAGTTGCTACTTCTTCAGTTGCTACTTCTTCAGTTGCTACTTCTTCAGTTGCTACTTC
>CAVODE010000056.1:0-11974 GCA_963694535.1 Dehalococcoidia bacterium | reverse complement strand
CCCTCGCAAAGAATAAATGTTTTTTTGAGTTGGCCTATTGGTATGACAGAGTAACTGTCAGCCATGCCGAAAGGCATCTTTGTTTGTGATTCAGTAAATTCGAACGACGAAGTAGTACTTCTAATTTCTTCACTTTGGGCTGACAAGCCAGATAGTACGTTTGCTTTATGTATCTGTGGATTTCGAAACAATCCGATATTCGGTTTATTAGATGTAGTATGTGCGTTGTCTTCATAGTTTGTACGAAATTGGGAGATTGGAGATGTTGTGAGTGCTTGCGTAATTGCACGATTTACTGAAGTGCTAATAAATTTTTCATTTGTAAATTTAAGTTCAAGTTTGGCAGGGTGGACATTAATATCGATATCCTCAGGTGGCAAGGTAATTTTTATTACGGTAATTGGAAATCTGCCCACTGGAATGAGTGTTGAATAGGCTCGCTCGGCGGCGTGCGATAATGTTTTAGATATGATTGTTCGTCCGTTTACGATGAGATGGATTCCAGATCTATTTCCTCTATGGATCGATGGACTGCCACAAAGACCTGTTATTTCACAGATACTCTCACCATCCGATGATTCATACGCGATTTGTAGCAAATTACTAGCTATTTCGCCAGAGTGAACTGCAGCAACAGCGTCTTTTGGATTTCCGTTGCCTGGAGTTCGAAATTTTTCAAGATTGTCTGCAATTAAGGAGAATGCCACGTCTGGATATGCTAAAGACATTTCACTCAATGTTCGATTGATCGCTGATGTTTCGGCTCGGACAGAACCCAAGAATTTCAATCTGCCAGGCAGTGATGAGAACAGATCTGAAACCTGAATAGTTGTTCCTGTAGGGCAGGCAGCCTTAACTACAGGGCCAATTACCCCATTGTTTGTCGAGATTTGAAATCCGTCATATGCTCCGCTGGACTTACTAATCAGTTGGCAATTTGCCGCTGCTGCGATCGAGGCAAGTGCCTCGCCTCTAAACCCAAGCGATTGGATTCTAAATAAATCTTGCTCGGTCGTCAGTTTTGAGGTGGCGTGCCGAACGAAGGCTAGCTCGAGATCTATTTTTCGAAATCCGTTGCCATCATCATTTACTCGGATTGTTTTTATACCACCCTCTGTGATTTCTATAGCTATGTTGGCCGCTCCTGCATCAATTGAGTTTTCGGCTAACTCTTTGACTATTGAGGCCGGGCGATTAATTACCTCTCCAGCTGCGATTCTTGATGCAACTCCTTCCTCAAGTTTTCTGATGAGTCCAACGTCATCTGTGATGGAGTCGGGTTTATCGAAGGAATTCATATCTTTAGGAACTGCAACCATAATCAATATCATAACTCAATGGCTTTAATTAATCATATGGATAGGTAGGTGTACAGATGACGTAGGATAGTCTAATTTTATCCCTATAATTCACCAACTTCTCGGCGGAGCTCGTACAGTATTTCGAGAGCTTCACGCGGTGTCAAGGAATCGGGCGCAATTCCTTTTAATTTCTCTATCATTGCCTCAATATCCTTGGGTAACTGTTGCTCTTCTGGTTTGGCAAAGTGACTGTCGATAGTGGGAAGGATTTCACGCTTGGGGTACGAAGTCTTTAAGAGCACCTCAGCTCGTTGGATGACTTCTTTTGGCAATCCCGCCAGTGACGCAACATGTACACCATAGGAACCATCGGCACTTCCATCAACGATTTGATGTAGAAAGGTGATTACACCGTTTTCATTCGACACTGCTACGGACCGATTTATAACACCCGTCATATGAGCAGTAGTGTCGGTTAGCTCTTGATAGTGTGTGGCAAACACCGTTAATGGACATCCCTGATCGTTGTTGTAAAGAAACTCGATGACGGATTGCGCTATTGCTAGCCCATCCTCTGTGGACGTCCCACGACCCACTTCATCAAAAATGACCAGTGAATCCCGTGTGCAGTTGTTAAGAATGGTTGCTGTTTCAGTCATCTCTACCATAAAGGTGGATCTACCAGCGGCGATCTCATCCTGAGCCCCAACTCTTGAGAAGATACGATCGACGATGGGAATATTTGCTGATTTAGCTGGAACAAAAGAGCCACAATGTGCCATTAAAACGGTGATAGCTAGTTGACGAAGATAGGTGGACTTTCCGGCCATATTGGGTCCAGTCAATAAAATAATTTTCTCGGTTGGTGGGCCGAGATATACGTTATTCGGTACGAATTCTCCCGCCGACATAGAGTTTTCTACGACTGGGTGCCTACCAGACTGAATTTCTATTTTGTTTTTATGATTGAAAATAGGCCTGCAATAGGAATTTTTTTCGGCTATTTCTGCCAAGCCAGCTGCGACATCGAGCACCGCAATCGCGTTCGAAATCTGCGATAATTCGACTTCATATTGACTTACTAATTTAAGTAATTCTGCGAGCATGTCTTGCTCTAAATTAATTAGTAGTTCTTGAGTGACTGAGATATCTTTTTCAAGTGCAGTTAATGGTAGAAAACGAAATCTCTGGGCATTCGCAAGGGTTTGTCGGGGTTCGTAATTATCAGGAGCTTGCGCAGCTTGCCCTCTCGGGCACTCGAGGTAATAGCCGAATACACGGTTGTAACCAACTTTTATTGAGAGGCCAGTGCGAGCACGCTCTGATTTCTCTAGATCGGCAAGCTTCACAAAAATTGAGTTCAAGAAAGAACGATGATGGTCTATTTCTAGATTAACTCCTTGCTTGATAGATGGGTCAGAGCCGGGATCGGTTGGCGGCACTTGAGTGAGTTGTGTGCAGAGTTGATTACATAATTCTTGGCAAGGGTCGACATTTTTAATGGATTCACTTAAGTTCGGATTCGCGGAGCGTAGACTGGCTTTAAGCATCGGCACAACGAGGAGCGCATCTCGTAACTGGGCGAGATGTTTAGTGTTGCTTGCGCCCGATCTTATGCGAGTGACTAACCGCTCGATATCTGGGAGTTGTTTGAGCTGTCGTTGAACATTTTGTCGCATGAGTGAATCATTCACAAACTCTTGAATCTGATCCAAACGTGATTCAATTTCTCCCTGATTACGTGATGGCCTGGACAATCGAGCTTCAAGCAATCGCTTACCCATATGTGTGCTGGAATTATCAAGCGTCGATATCAGAGACTCGTCTTCGCGGCCAATTGAGCCAAATAAATCGAGACTGGTACGTGTTTGCGAATCTAGGAATATATAATCACTATTAGTCCCTAGACGCGGTTGCCGAATTGTGTTTTTAATGTCAGGCCATACGTCTTGGAGGTAGGCTAGAATTCCCCCTGACGCGCCAAGTGCGAGCGGGTGATCGGCTAGCCCAAGACTCTTGCTGGTACGTAGATTTAGCAACGATGTCCAGCTGACTTCTGCCTTTTTTGTATCAAACTCTGCAGAAGGTCTAAGTGTTTTTAGGGCGGTAGTTGCGGTCGATTGAATTAGGTCATTTTGGGCCTCTTGCGGGAAAATTATCTCACGAGGACGAATTCTCGTTAACTCTCCGTTCAAGTGTGTTCCAGCAATCTCTAAGACTTGAAACTCGCCGGTTGTAACATCTAGCGCTGCTAAACCCCAAGTCAAAGAATCTCTTCCCTTACTTGGAACTAGAGCGACGAGCCAATTGTTTGAACCACTTGTCATCATGGCACCCGTATCGACTGTCCCAGGGGTCACGATTCGAGTTACCGCGCGGTCTACTAAACCTGCAGACCCACCTTGCGAGGGTGGCGTCGATATTTGTTCTGCGATGGCAACTCGATGGCCAGCGCTAATCAGAAGATCTAAATACCGTTCAAGTTGATGATGGGGAACCCCAGCCAGAGGAATTTTGCCTTCTTCTTTGCTCATGGACCTTGAGGTGAGAGCGATGCCAAGCAGTCTTGAAGCAATTTGTGCGTCTTCGTCAAATGTTTCGTAAAAATCGCCCATGCGAAATAGCAGTATTGCATCCTGGTGTTGAGATTTTAAGTCTAAGTACTGTTTACGGCCGGGGCTCAGCAGTTGAAACTTCCTTTCGATGGCTGGTCATCAAGTGGTCACAGCGACATTAATAACGGATCACTGAGAAATATTTGATAAGCAGCCTCTTGTAGGATTGGTGAAATATCATCCGAAAGTATTGAGCTTATCGCCTCCCATGAATCTAACTCTATCAGTTTCTGTAGGAAAAATTCATCTTCGTATACGGGCTCGTTCACATGAGTAGCTACCGAAATCAACCGACGAATGCTGGCTGACTCAAGAGGCACGACAATGGAATCGATTCCCGCTCCGATTGCCGACGCAATATATATTTTCAATAGGGCAGAGTGGAGTGCAGCGGCTGAACCGTAACCCACAATTTTGGAGTCTAGAAAAGTATTTGTGTCTGGATATGCGGTCTTGAATGCACTGATTAATTTTAAGGAGCGTCGGGTCCCCACCGGATCTACTGCCGCCGGCCACGCTAAAGCATCAAGAAATATTGGCCCTGGAGCGCCCCGAGTGCGCGCCCACTCGAGTGCTAATCCAGTCGAATGAACTATCCAATCTATTTCAGCCCCGGCAATCCCCTGTTGATCCATCTTGGAGGGACTAATTACTAGCCCGCAGCGAGCTTTTGCAACGGCCCGAAGAAGATACTCTTCGTCCGACCCGAACGCACCGCCTCCTGCTATTAAGCCGCCCACAGCAAGTGGTCGATTAATACCATCTCGCTCTGCAAGCTCCAAAAATTGTGCTGTAGCTGCGGGCCGGGGTGAGCGGATAAATAAGGGTTGTTCAGTTGTAATCGTACGAGCTGATTTGACGGTAGTTGCAATATCTATGGCCGACCAATCTGCCGTGAAATCTAGTGCAAAACCATCGATTTTTAATGGTGAATGTTCCATCATCTTACCCAGAATCAGGGGAAGGTGACGCGCCTCCCAATCCGGAGTGGAGGTACTCTGATTTCGAAATGATAGATCTGAGATGAAGCGAGTCATGGAAATTAGTTAGAAGAGCTGGGGTAAACCTGCTCGTCGACTCCGCCAAGCGAGCATTTCAGCGGCAGTCCGTGCGGCTCTGGGAACGGTTGCAAAGCAAGGAATGTTATTTTCATAAGCGGCTAATTCGAAGAGATGAGCGGCGGCTCGATCGTCACCACGCTGTCTAAGTAGCATGGCTACGGGCGTGCCCGTGTCATTCTGTATTGAGACTATCGCTTTGATATATGTGTCTATTTCTTCTTCTAGTTGCTCTTTCGTTAATTCATCTTGATCCGTAGTACTAGATGACCATGGTAGAGTTCCTAGAACAAGGTCTATATTGTCGGCCTCGGCGATCGTCCTGATAGTCTTTTCCCATATTTTTATATCACCGCCTGTATTTGTATCAATCGGGTTATTGATTGAAGTGCCGGCTATCGGGACAAATTCTCGCAACTTTAGTTTAGTTACTTCAGGCGTCGGCGGGATATCCAGTCCGGCCATTGCAATAGCATCTGCTGATAGCACAGCGAATCCGCCACCACCTGACACGAGTGCAACACCAGTTCCCTTTATGTTTTTCATTGAGGTTGTTGCTCCGACAGTGAAGTCGTGCAGATCTTCCATAGTGATCGCCCTGGATGCACCAGTTTGTCGGCACATTGCGTCGAAAATCTTGATTTCACCGGCCAAAGAACCGGTGTGTGAGTGCGCTGCTCGAGCACCCGCAGCAGTTAATCCACCCTTGAGCAAAATTACTGGTTTCTTTTGTGATAAGCGCTGGACCGCTTTGAAGAAATTCCTTCCTTCCTGCACTCCCTCCAAATACGCAGTAACCACTTCAGTTTCTGAATCTTCGGCTAAATAATCAAAAAAATGATGAGCTTTTAGATCAGCACCATTGCCAAAAGACACTCCTTTTGAGAATCTAACTCCACGCCTACTCATTCCGTGGATCATATCTCCTGCATTGGCTCCTGACTGTGAGATAACGGCAACATTTCCCGGAGTTTCAGGGAAACCATTCATAAAGGCCAACCCTTCACTGGGTACGTATAGGCCCATGCAATTTGGACCAATTACTCGAATACCTGCTTGGGTCAATTCACCGACAATTTTGCGTTCTAATGCAGTTCTTTCAGGGTCTCCTGTTTCTGAAAATCCAGCAGTAAAGAAATGAACACTATTAACTCGCTTTTCAATTGCCTGTTCCACAAGCGCGGGGACTATTTTTTCTGGAACCAACGAAATCACATGATCAACCGGACCGGGAATACTTTGGAGATTCGGATAACATTTTATCCCTGAAATTTCATCGACTTTTGGATTGATGATGTAGAGTGGCGATCTTTCGTGATATTTTTGTTCAAGTAATGACGTCAGAAATCCGCTGGCCATTCCTTTGGCATTTGAGGATACCCCGAACAATGCAGTCGCCCGAGGATGAAATATATCGTCAAGCGAGTGCAGAGAGCTGTTTGGCAAATTTTGACGAGTCATATAATCTCCATTATAGATAAGAAATTCAAAGAATGGACTGATGGTATCAATCCTTTTGGCAACGATCTTCTGTTTCAATTGGAGTACTGATTGGCGAGACTAAATGACGAATACCCCTGATTTAGAAATTGACGAAAAACATTTCAGCGCACTGATCAATCTTTTGAGTGAGCTTGTAGGAAAACGCTCGGTGAGTCTCGATGGCCCTAATACAGACGGGATGGTGGCCTGTCGTGATTTACTTGTCACCACCTTAGAAGATCTCGGCGCCACAGCGAGCCTTTTGGCGGTCCAAGATGGTCCAGATGCAATATATGCTGAATTCAATGATTATGACGATGACGGCCCAACTGTACTTCTCTACAGTCATTATGACGTTCAACCGGTCGGCGATATTAGTAACTGGACTTTTGATCCTTTTGATTCGGTTATTGAAGAGGGGCGAATGTTTGGCAGAGGAGCGAGTGACGATAAATCAGGAATTATTACTCATTTAGGCGCACTACAGCTTCTTCTCTCAAATACGGCAAATCTGCCGTGTCGAGTTAAGATTTTGATCGAGGGAGAAGAAGAATTAGGTTCACCTCATATTTCTGACTTTCTAGCACGCTATACAGAATTGCTCAGAGCGGATGCGATTATAGTGGCGGACGCAACACATTGGGACTTGGACGAGCCCGCAATTACCACATCTCTCAGAGGTGTGGTTGACTGCGAAGTTCATGTGAAAACGCTGGATCTTGGCAGACATTCCGGTGAGTATGGCGGTGTAATTCCTGACGCACTTATGGTCCTTGCGAGAATAATTGGGTCTCTTCATAATGAAGATGGTTCCGTTGCAGTTCAGAATTTAGATTCGAGTCAAACCTGCGAGATTCAAGTCGAAGAGGATGATCTATTAACGCAGGCTGGCGCAGTGCCCACGCTGAGATTAATCGGTGTCGGAGACGTAGCGTCGCGCATCTGGACTCAGCCGGCAATTTCCGTATTGGCGATTGATGCTCCGAATATAGGAGACGCGGTTAATCTAATCGTGCCAAAGGCGGCTGCAAAAATCAGTATGCGCATCCCTCCTGGCCAAGATCCAGTGAGCGCGATGCAGGCATTAAAATCGCATATATTGGAGGTGATTCCTTGGGGAGCTCAGGTTGAAATAGTGGAAGGGGCTCTATCAGCTCCTTATAAATCGAGAGACTCAGGCAAACTTATGGAGGCGCTTCAAGAAGCGATTCAGATTGTGTGGGATAAACCTTCTCGAGAAATCGGCCTCGGGGGTTCAATCCCACTAGTTGCAGAAATTGCCAATTTTTTTCCGGAAATGGAGATTGTTATTACAGGAGTAGGCGAGCCCACTAGTAGAATACATGGCCCAGACGAGAGTCAAGATTTACTAGAACTCCGTAGAAATATGCTTGCTGAAGCTCAGGCACTTAAAATATTTAGTCAGCGGTGGACGTGACATTACTGATCCCAGTGACCAGCTCGCGGAACGAATTTCCTGAGATTTCTGAAAGTGTTTTTCGGTTAATTAGAGACCATCGAATTTGTCCTCCATGGGAATCTTGATTCATGCAAAGCGTTATGCAATAGTCCGACTCCGTTTTAAATTTTGTGATGTCCCAGGCATGGCGACGGAATAGTTGTTGTGTGAGCGTTTTTAGTTCGTCTGGCGCATCAATAAATATCTTGTTGTGGTGCAAATCCCGAGCTAGGGCTAATTCCATGCCCTGAGAAAAATTTTGATGGATATCCAGGGCAAAATCTTCAGTGTTACTTGACCAAACTTTACTAGGCTTTTGGTCTGAGTTTATGTTCCAAACGGTATCGGTAATTTGTTGAAAATACTCGATATCATGGGTCGCGGAGACGATAGCCAATCCACGTTTTATGGAAAGATCTCGCAGGAGATTGAGCAAAATGAGTTTTGTGGACTGATCCAAAAACACAGTGGGTTCGTCGAGAAATAACAAAGATGACTCTTGTGCGAGAGCTCGTGCGATAACTAGCCGTTGCATTTCACCATCTGAAAGATTATTAATTGTCCGGTCAGCGAGGTGACTGGCCTTCACTAAGTCAAGAGATTCATTGATCACTCTGTCATCGATGGGTCTCAAACGGCCATTCCATCCGATATATGGATATCTACCGTGACTGACGAATTTATAACCAGTCAGCATTATATTCTCGGTAGTTACCTTTGATACTGTACCTATAATTTTCGCTTTTTTATTCATGCTCATTTTTTGCAGAGAGTCTCCATTCAAGGTGATTCTGCCGCCGAGTGATGTTTGAAGCCCGGCAAGGGTGCGAATTAGAGTTGATTTACCCGATCCATTCTCGCCTACAAGAGCGATTATTTCTCCCGACCTGATAGATAGATTTAATTCACCTATTAAAACCTCAGTTCCATAACCAATTTCGAGTTGTTCGGTCGCCAACAAAATGTCACTAGTTTGGGTATAAAAATTCAAGTTATTCGCCTCGCTAGCACTAGATGTTCTCGGTTGAAGCTTGGTACTTAATTAAAACCCAAATCACAATAGGAGCCCCGATCAGGGCGGTTATTGCGTTCAGCGGCAAAACTGAGTCATGACCAGGAAGTTGCGCAACTATCTCGGCTAGTGTGGCTACTATGGCACCAACTAAAATTGTCGTGGGAATGAGAACGAAATGATCCGAGGTTTTAGTGAGCCTTCGCGCAATGTGCGGGGCGGCAATTCCAATGAATGTTATTGGACCACAAAATGCAGTCACAGTACCGGCACATATCGCAGCGCTTGCGAGAGTGATTGTTTTAAAAAGCCTCGTATTTATGCCTATCGATTTTGCGTAAGCCTCACCAAAAATAACAGCATTTAGCTGTTTCGCACTTGTAATCGCCATTATGGAACTGAGAATCAATAGTGGTGCCAACCAAAACAAACCACCCCAGCCAGGTGATCGAAAGGAACCAAAACCCCAAGAGATATAGCGCTGAATGTTCTCTGGGTCAGCCCATGCGAGCAGGAGTGTGATACTTGACCCTAGTACGTAAGACATCATCAACCCGATGATTAAGAGAGTTCCTACGGACCTAACTTTTTGGGCCGCTAGTAATATGATGAAGAGAACTAGGCCTGCTCCTAGTATCGCGCTAAAGGTAGTGACAGATGTGAGCTCCCAACCGATCGCTGATGCGAAATCAGTTGCTGGGGTTGTGGCTCCGATTAAGACGGACAGAGCTACCCCCCAAGTAGCTCCGGCGGTCACCCCAAGAATTGAGGAATCAGCTACAGGATTTCTGAATAATGTTTGCATTTGTAGGCCGGCTAATCCTAACGCCCCCCCTACTAAAACAGCGGTGATAGTGCGTGGTATTCGAATTTGCCAAACGATGGTGTTCCAAGCATGATTAGTACTTTCCTGCGAAAGTAAAATATTGTCTATTTGATCAATCGGAATTTTTATGGAGCCCAAGGCAATTCCACAAAAGATAAGGATCAGAAGAACGACAACACACACAACGACTGCAATCGGAATATCTTTACTAGGCACTACTTTGTTTAAGTTACAGATATCAACAATCCTCTTTCAGTTTGGCTCTGTGGACTTCCAAAAGGATAACTCCCACCTCGCCCAAATTACTTGTTCGGGATCTGCCGATACCACTCAAATTTATGCTCAGTCATAAGATTGGGGTGGGCGATTTTCACTAAGTCAGCGAGGAGTAAATCTGGCCGCGAGGCAGCACGCTCAAAGTAATCATCGGCACCCCGCTGATTTACTAGAAGTGTATGAGTCCAAACATTGTTTTTTTGTACGCAATCTAGCTCGCCATATCGAGAATCTTCAGACAGCCCCTGTTGAATTGTCGCCCATTGCGCTGGTGCATTTATCCATATATCAGCGGTCATGCCTTGCGCTATGACAGATTCAAGATCTAAGTAGAGTGATCCGGTATCGGATGTTTGGCTCCAGACGTAGCCAATATTTGCATCCTTCAGCAAATTTGCAATATAGGAAGCTCCGCCAGGCGCATAGAAGGTTCCTTGAAATGCTGACCCAGCCAAGGCCACCTTGTCAGAGCTGGCTCGAACTGCTTTTTGAACAACTTCTTCATAATTGCTAATGACCGTATTTATGAAAAGTGTGCCTGCACGCTCTTGATTTAATAAGCTGCTCGTTATCAGCAGCCATTCAGCCCGACCGAGGGCAGAAGTTTCTTGCCAATCCATCCAATTAATTACGGGAATATTGAGTGCAGCTAGTTTTGAGTACGCGGGATCAGTGAATCCATTTGACATCAAAACGTTGGGATTCGATTCAATTACTGCTTCGATTCCGACTTCAAAATTTGCTGCAAATTCCACTACGTCGTTGGTTTTTACATGATCTATGATTTCTTCCGATGATATAAAACCAACCTGACCGATACCTGTGATTTTGGTAACAGATCTCAGCTCAATAAAGCTAGGATATTGGGTGGTTGAGGATAAGAACGCAGATTCAATTGGGATTGTGATAACCGGAAAGTCTGTGTCAGGAAGCGGTGCCCCACATTGGACGAGAACGAATGTTTGACTTTCCGTAGTATCAGTCGCATCAATGATGAGAATTTTAAATGAATTGTGATACTCAATCGAAAAACCATCGGCATAGTTCACACTGGCTTTGTCAGGAAAATAATCGATTTCGAAATTAAATTCACCATCAGGGATGCATGACGCAATAGAATTGGTTTTTGGCGCTATTGATACTGTGGCGGCAGCTGAGTTATCGGATGTAGTCGACTGGCTAGTTGAAGCTCTAGTAGCAAGTTGATTCTCCCCGACATTAGTATTGCAGGCGATGGCCAATACGAGGCACCCAAGAGTAATAAGCGAAAGACAGGCTAATTTTGCCCGCCTTGGAAAAATTGAATAACGGATCATAGATCGTTGCCTCCCGTTTCCACGCGGTGTGGTCTTTTGATATAAATTCAGATAGGTCGACCTGACTGACCAACGAAACAAACGTTTGCTGGATCTACAGTTGCGGGACAGTATCGGGCTCTCACCGAATTTCGCCTGTTCTGAATCATTTTAATAGTAGGCGAATAAACAAATAACGACAATTAAGATGGAGTCTGGGATGCTACAAGTGGCCAGCGCAAGGCTCTAGTCACGCATGTTATAGACATCTGCAATGGATTGCAGAACTAAGTCACAAAGCACGCCCGTTCGAATCTGCGCGCGACTCGTTTCCACGGAATTTAGACTCTTTTGTCTGCTGAGTTCTTTTGTTGTTTCTTCAATTTGTCTTCGGAAATAAATAAAAGCATTAACTGCTTTAGACAGTGACATATTTTGTTGGTAGAGCAGCATGCCATATTCCCGACCAATTGATGCAATTTCCCGTTCTGTATCTGGGCTTTTTCGCTGTGAGATTATGTAGTCATCAGCTAGCGCGATGAGTCTCGAACCGATTCTTCTAAAATCTTCACGATCGTCCGCTTTGAACTGGTTATTCCATGAGGCGTCTTTCGGATTGTGTGCCAGGGACCTGCGTACTCGTGATACCA
>CAVODE010000055.1:0-13475 GCA_963694535.1 Dehalococcoidia bacterium | reverse complement strand
ATATCACGGGTTCGGATAATTTTTTCAACTTCAGATGGATTTCCTTGAACATATCCTTCCAAAGCCTTGAAATGTCCTAAAAAACTCAGTGGTTTATTTTTACGTTCCCTCTTATTTTGTACTAGACCTGACTTCAACAAATCTTCAACAGATTTGATTGAAATCATGCCCCCAAAATGATCAGTTGCGACGTCTTCAAGTCGATGGCCCTCATCAATAATTAAATGCTCATAGCTTGGAAGTATCTGCTCATTCTGAGTTGCGTTCGCAAGTAGAAGTGCATGATTAACAACAACTATATTGGCCATAGAAGCTTTTTCTCGTGCGCGTAACACGAAACAACTTCCGTCCTGAGCAAATTCACATCTACGAGATAGGCAATCTGTATCAGTCGCTGATATGCTTCTCCATGTTTCCTCATCCTGAGACGTCATATATAACTCGGCAGAATCTCCAGTTGACGTTTGCTCCATCCAGGTAGCTACCCGAGCGTAGAATCGGGACTCACGTGCTTGTAGTCTTGTTCGTGAGGATCGCAGAGTGAACCATCGTTCCAAACACAAATAATTTCCCTTACCTTTCAACACTTCAACACTAATTTGAGGGTGGATCATTGAGTTCGAGTTGTTCGAATTATTGAACCTCTCCACAAGATCTATCGCAATTGGTAAATCTGATTCTTTCAGTTGATCCTGTAAATTTTTAGTCTGAGTAGATACAACTACCCGCTCACCGCTAGCCATAGAACGAATTAATGCAGGCAACAAATACGCTAAAGTTTTGCCGGTGCCTGTACCAGCCTCGAGTACAAGTTCTCCACCAGTAATCAAATTTTCTTCAATTACCTCTGACATAAGTTGTTGATTAACTCGAGGCGTATAATCCGCAAGCAAAGTTTGTGTTTGCTCAGCAAAATTCCAGATTTCGCTAACTGAATAGCTCTCACGCGAGCTATCGGCTTCGGAATTCACTTTGACATTTGAGGTAGCAGTCTTAGTTTGAAAATCAAAATAGCTTTCGTTGTTAGTTCTCGGCTTACTCGTCGGCGGTAACAAAGTAATGATGGAGGAATCCGAACGTGACAAAAACATTTTCATGTCAGCAAGCGTTCTATCAGGCAATTGCTGGAGTCGTTGATACAGCACCATAAAGATATCTCGTGCACAAATAGCGTCATCGAGTGCACGGTGGCTTCGCTCTGTCTGAACCCCAAGTAATTCAGCCAAAGAAGCAAGGTTCAGTTTCTCAGCTGTCGGTAATAAAAGGGCTCCAAGTTCCCACGTATCGAAATTAATATTTGTTGTTCTTATTCCCTGGGCTTTTAGAAAATCAATATCAAATTGGATGTTATGACCGATAATTGGTAGGTCACCAATAAAATCCATGACTTCAGTTCTCACCTCATCAAACATCGGTGCATCTCGTAAATCTTTATCTGCAAGTCCTGTTAAGTCGGATATGAAGCGCGTGAGTCGTGATTCTGGTTTTACCAAGGTTTGGAATTCTTGGTAATTTCCAAGTAGATCAAATTTAGCTATGCCCACCTCTATAATCTCGTCGACCCCTGCTTTAAGTCCTGTAGTTTCAAGATCGATGGATACAAATTGCTCAAGAGTATGAATTGGCATAGAAATTATCTGATCACTACCTAGCGTGAAGGTATTTTAGCGGATTATTGGTCATGCGGCGGATTGAAATACGAAAATATTCCTGCCGACTCAAGCTGCAGTGCCTCAAATCTTCCTGCATGAAGTTCTTCGAGTAATTCGTCTTGGGAATCTACAATTGTGTCAAATCCAGTCGCAAAATAGCCCAAGCCGCTAGTCGAATGGGCGTCAGAGCCTCCGGTCCCACGCACCCCTAACAGCCGCGCCACCTCAGCCGCGTAGGCGTTCTCCTTTGGAGTATTAGCACCATTAGCAATCTCCAAAGTGTGTACGATCTTAAATACTGGCATGGTTTCCGCAGCCTGCTCAGGCGTCAAGTCAAATGTCTCACCTGTTCTCATCGCCGTAACCGGATCAAATAGTCGTCTGAAAGGATGAGCCACAATCAAAAACCCACCGACTTTATCAAGCTCTTCTCGTAATTTCTCAGCACGCCGTATTCCAGGTAAATACTCTTTGAGTCCTATCGCAATCATATGACCTAAGTCGGTAGATACTTCCATTCCGAAATTAAAGAAGAAATTGGGATAAGTATTTCGTATACTTTCTTGTTGATGTCGTTCAAGTACCTTATCGTGTTCGGCTAGATTTGCACCGCTTAGGCCCGTATCAATTCCTACGGTAACTAGGTCTTCCTTCGACAACATTGAATCAGAAGAGTCTGGATTTGTATGAACATGCATTTCAATAATTGAATCAAGTTTGGCGATTCCACCATGAGCAGGTCGGGTAGACTCAGTCAAAATAGAATCCAAAAAAAACCATCGCAATATTCGCCATCCGGTCAGCATAGGGTCGATTGAACAAACGGGCTAGAGGCTTATTCAGCTAACCACAGGTAGTTCAGAAAAGGAATTAGAAATCCCAGGGTTAGTACGGACGTAAGTATAGTGAACAGCGCTACTCGAGTACTGATTGAATCGGGAGTTAGCCCAAGGTACTTAACAATAATTAAAATTATCACCGTGAAAGACTCTGCGATCAAAAGGCCTAAATTCCCACCGAAGTGATAAATAAAACTAAACCCTATGCCTGCCAGAGTAAATATCAAAATAAAAATATTCCCCATAAAAATAAGTAGTGCGGTTCGCCCAGCAATCGATTCAGCTAGGGACGCTGAAATACGAGCCCGTGTGCGCGTGATTAATAGGATCGCCAAAATTTTTATAGCTAAAGCAAATCCCGTAACCCATCCTGAAAGTACGACTCCCAGTAATTGAAAAGTTTCAGAGTTATTTAGCATTTAAAATTCAGACATTCGTCTCAACTTTGCGAGATGTTTCTCGTGAAAGAGTTTGAACTGAAAAACAGCGCCCTCCAATATTTTCAAAGCTACGAGTCAAAGATGCTACATCTGCTCCAGGATGAAGGAACATAAAGACCGATGGTCCAGAACCCGATAAGTGTAATTTCAACGCTCCTGCCTCACTGTACGATCCGTAACGTTCAACCAACGTCTGATTAGTTCTTTCAATTACTGACTCAAAGGCATTCACCAAATCAGTAGTCGGTGGTGGGAGGCCTCTGGACAATCTTTGCGCAACGCGCCATGAGTGCTTGCCTTCAGAAAGTTCCGCTCTAGAGAGTGCTTTGAACATCGATGCAGTCTTGTCACCCGGTGTGTCGACATCAGGTGATAAAATTAAAATACTAAAATTACTTATATCTGGAAGCTCTTCAATCAATTCACCTCGGCCGGTACAATGACAAAATCCTCCATGAACAAAAAATGGCACGTCTGACCCAATCTCACCTGCCAGCTCGCCGAGCTGGTCATCCGACCAGTTCAGATTCCAAAGAATATTAAGTGACCGAAGCATTGCCGCTGCATCAGAGGAGCCGCCACCTAGTCCTCCAGAAATAGGGATTTTTTTATCCAAGTGGATATTTACATCTAGAGCTGTTTTTGAAGCGTCCGCCAACATTTTTGCAGCGACGCAGGAAATATCGCCTGCCACCGAAAGTGATTCTGACTCCGGCCCCGTAACTTGATAACTTAACCCTGAGCCAGGCTCCGATCTAGTCACAGTAAGTGTGTCAGCAAGCGAAACTGTAGACATTACAGTGTCAATCTCATGAAAACCATCTTTTCGTTTCCCCAAAATTTCGAGCGCAAAATTAATCTTTGCAGGTGCTGTGGATCGCACTGACATCAAGTAGGTCATGAGTCACCGTTTTGAATGTCCAGTAAGGTGTCATCTGATTCTTCAATAGTATGGTAAATATCAACCCAATCAGAAATATCAAGATGTTGAGGTCGAAGGTTAGTAGAAATGCCAATCTTAGCGAGTAATTCTGTGACATCCGTGTGAGGAATTCCAAGTGAGCCAGAAATTCCATTATGAAGCTGTTTTCTAGGCTGGCCAAACCCTGCTTGAAGCATTCGAATAAATCGAGGAATCTCTGTTTCCAATATATCGATCTCTAATCTATCTCTCTTATTTATCGACAATACAGCAGAATGCACCTTTGGTTGTGGCCAAAACATTGAGGGATCAACCTCAAACAAAAATTCTGGTTCCCCGTAAATTTTTACGGACAGCGATAACAATGATTCTTTCCCTACACCGCCAGTAATTCGGCGAGCCACTTCACGCTGGACCAATGTGACAATTCTGCGTGGCGCTGGTTTAGCCGTTAACAGGATGCGAATCACTGGTTGCGTAATATAGTACGGTAAATTACCACATGCTAGATAATCCCCAGAGTACCCAGTACTGTACATAAGTTCAGATGGGTCTGCTCCTAGAATGCTCGTCGGTATAATTGATACTCCCGTGTAATCTTTTAATCTGTGCCGCGCGACTTCACAAAGTGCTTCGTCAATCTCAACACCAACTACATTCGGTGACCGTTGCGCCAAACTCTCGGTCAATCCCCCAGGTCCGGATCCGATTTCTAAAATGCCGATTTCTGACCCTTCGTATCCGGAAATAACAGCGTCAGCGATTCGATCGAGTACCGCCTCATTTGTAAGGAAATTTTGACCCAATGCTTTACGTGGAGTGAGTCCTAGTCGTCTTAAAGATTCCGGAGGACGACCTGGATTTGGTCGGTGGCCTGATTTACCCTTAGACCCGCGTTTAGATGAAGAGCCTTTTCGTGGAATAATATTGCTCCAAAGTTACTTCTATACGCTAGCGCATCTTATTATCCCAGTATAGGAATTCCTTTTATCAAACAGTTTCCAACAAAGGAGAATTTATGCCTGAGTCGATAGTAAAGCCAAAAATTCGTGGGTTTATTTCATTGACATCGCATCCGGCGGGATGTGCTGAAAATATTCATAGCCAAATTAAGCAAATCGAGTCGCAAATGCTCTCAGAGCATACGAGTAGGACTATGGGAAGCACCCTCGTGATCGGGAGTAGTACCGGCTATGGATTAGCTGCAGCATTGACTGCTTGCTTTGGCTATAAGGCAAATACGTTAGGGGTCTGCTTCGAAAAAAGTCCAGATAAACTAAAAACAGGAACGGCCGGTTGGTACAACTCTGCCTCAGCAAGTCAGATGGCGAAAAATAAGGGATTGGTATATAAAACCATTAATGGTGATGCATTCAGCGATGAAATAAAACAACGAGTCGTTAACCAACTCAGAGAGGAATACGGCCCCATCGATACCCTTATCTACTCCCTGGCGGCTCCTAGAAGAAACAATCCGTCAGGGGAACACTGGAATTCAGTATTAAAACCAATTGGCCGAGTTTATTCAGGAAAAAGCTTCGATCTTCGGCGAGAAGAAATTAGTCATATCAAGATCGAACCGGCAACTAATGAGGAAATTAATAGCACTCTAAAGGTGATGGGCGGCGAGGACTGGGAGAACTGGGTATCACTGCTGGATAAACAAAATTTACTCGCCCCGAATTTCAAAACAATTGCTTTCTCCTATATCGGGCCGGACCTCACAAAGGATCTTTATCGGGAAGGAACAATTGGGCGTGCTAAAGCTCACTTAGAGTCCACTGCAAACACTATCCACGCACTAGTAAATCAGAACCCAAGGCTACAAGGCGATGGTTCTGGAGGCGCATGGATAAGTGTCAACAAAGCAGTGGTTACTCAAGCATCAAGTGCCATTCCAGTTGTAGGTCTCTATATGAGTATATTATTTCGAATTATGAATAATCGAGAAGACAATGAATCAACTTGCACGCAAGCTATTCGACTATTCCGCGATTACTTAATGCACCCATCACCAATCAAAACCGACGCGTCGCGAAGAATCAGGCTAGATAATTTAGAAATGCTCACCGAAGTTCAAGAACAAGTTGAAGCAATCTGGGGTGATATCACAAATGATAATCTCGCGGAACTTGCAGATTGGCCCTACTTCAAGAATGAATTTGCTCGCCTCTTCGGCTTCAATCTGAATGAAATTGACTATGATAAACCTGTAGAGATTGATATTCCGCTAAATAGCTGACATCGAGAAGTATAATTTACTCACCATTCTCAGATTCCAACGAGTTTATATCTTGCAAGTCAATTAAGCCATTTGCAGTCGTCAGTCGTGTTTGGATTTCTTGTAAAACTGCGTCATCGATCTCTCCATCGAGAACCATCATGCATACAGAGAAAAGTTCGCGGGAATGGATCACACCATAGCCAGTCGCCTCAGCAGCGACACGCAATGACTCACTTAATTCTCTCTGCCGCTGGTTTATGTCGGTCGAACGCTGCCCGTTTACAACAACCAAACCTCTGACTGCCTTCGCTGATTTATCAATCTTGGCGTCGAGACGTTGCCGAAGGGCATAATGAGCTGTCATCTCAACCATTTCTTCTGATGCATCACATTCGATGAACAATTCATTCCCTTCATGTCTAAATTCAATAGGGTCTGAACGAACTGAGCTCTCGTCAAAGCCTAGTATCTTAAGGCCTTCCCGAACCGCGATTGAATATTGTTGACCTGCACCCCACAACATGGTGCCCAACGACTTTCGGTTATCAAGCTCAAGTACTGCCAGCGCCAGCGCGTCTTCAGCTACTTGCTTCTCGGCAAATATTCGCTCGTAGTTTTGAGTCAATCGATCAATCTCAGGAATCGCCAATTTTCCTACCCAGTAAGGAATTTCTGTATCAATCCTGCCCAAAGCATCCGAAACAGCTATAAGTATTGCCTGCGCTTCCTTGTTGGAAAGCCATGTAGCTCCAACACTTTTTGGTGCCGGAAGAAAAATTATGGCCCCGTTCAAAACCTTAAACTCAGCACCAACGGCTGCTCCACCTGATGATCGCAAAAACACTGACGCATTCTTCTGAATAGTAGGATTTGTATCATCGAATCTCATCCGGTATTCAACATCGGTCTCATAAGTCTCAAATACCTTAAGAAACGGGTTTGAATAGTCAGATACGACCACTGCGTCACCAGCACTACCCAACAAAGTATGACGATCCCAGCTCATTCCGTTTGGAGCTGGAAGCAACCAGTACGAATCAAGACCATTAGCTCCACCAGAAATTTTGAATGTTTGCTTTGGTGCTGATCCAAATACGACTACAACAGCGCCGTTATCAAGTGCTGCTACAAGTTCGTCACGACGTCTCTCTAGTAGGCCTGAAAGTCCTAATTGATTATCTATATCACTCCCATTAGATACTTGTTGGCCATCAAACGTCTCCCAGTACCCCTCACCTTCCGCCACCTGCGAAATTACATCGAACGTTCCGGCTATGTCGATAACAATCGCATCATAATCCATCAAATTTGGGGCAGTCACGATTGAATAATTATCAAAGCGTGGGTGCTGGAGTCTATGACTAAGTGACAAAACTCTCATCGTTCATACCCATCTATGTTCGAGTAACTTATTTTTTTTGGTCGTGCCCTGTCATCGCATTTCAAAGGTTAATAAATACTGTTGGCTAACTCAGAATCGGCACTCCTGTGGCACCCAATATTACCGGGTTACCGTTGCTGTCTTCCGACCCTGGCGGGGTTCGCCGGATATTGTCGCACAGGACCAATTCATCAACATTGCCCGACAGTAATTAAATAATCCTCTCTACACTCAAAACAGGTCTTCAGCCCCGCTATAGCGGATTGCAGGCTACAGGATACCGCTAATTCCCCGCCTAGCACGACCGTCTTGAGTCTAACACGCAGTTCTATCTTGTAGCTAGAGATCATTGAACTGAGGCCCACTACACTGATTACGTGAAGCAAAACCTGATACGTAACTTTTCTATAATCGCCCACATCGACCATGGGAAGTCAACGCTTGCCGATCGACTCATCGAAATAACCAATTCAATCGACTCAAAAAATATGCGAGAACAAGTTCTCGATTCAATGGATTTAGAGCGAGAAAAAGGCATCACTATCAAGGCTCAGGCCGTTCGACTGAATTATATTTCCCCAGACTCCACCACGTATGAACTTAATCTAATCGACACACCAGGCCATGTTGACTTCTCCTATGAAGTATCAAGAGCACTCGCCGCCTGCGAGGGTGCACTCTTAGTCGTAGATGCTACACAGGGTATCGAGGCGCAAACGCTTGCGAATGTTTATCTTGCTCTAGAACTCGACCTAGACTTAATTCCGGTTATTAACAAGATAGATATGCCCGGTGCTGAGCCCAAACAAGTCGCGCAAGAGCTCGCCAATATAATTGGTTTTGGACTAGAAGAGATGATCTTTGTTTCAGCCAAGACCGGGGAAGGTGTCGATAAATTACTCGAAGCTATAGTAGAACGACTCCCCGCCCCTCAAGGAGATATCGATGCACCATGTCGGGCTCTTATTTTCGATGCCACTTACGATGCATACAGGGGTGTACTAGCGTATGTACGAGTAATGGAAGGCACCATTCTCCCAAGGCAAAAACTACATTTCATGGTCCAAAACAGCAGCTTTGACAGCGTTGAGATTGGCTATTTCGAACCAATGTTGAAGAAAACTGATTCACTCATTGCCGGTCAAGTGGGTTATATCGCAACCGGCCTTAAGGGAGTTGCTGAGGCACGCGTGGGTGACACACTTACCGTCGAGGCAAATCGAGCGAGCGGACCATTATCTGGTTATGAGCCGGCTAAAGCCATGGTGTATGCGGGAATTTTTCCGTCTGATTCGGAAGATTATCCAGCACTACGAGAAGCCTTAGAGCGATTAACTCTCAACGATGCTGCTCTTCAATGGCAACCAGAGACCAGTGACGCGCTTGGTTTTGGATTTCGATGTGGCTTCCTTGGCCTTTTGCATCGAGAAATCGTCCAAGAGCGTTTAGAGCGGGAATTTGATCTTGATCTAATAGCAACAGCTCCTTCTGTGGAATACGAAGTGACGCTGCGAACCCATGAAGAAATCTTGGTTGGCTCGCCTGCAAAATTACCTACACCTGATCGTATAGTTGAAGTGCGTGAGCCATGGGCCAAGGTATCAATCACCATGCCTGCTAGATATATCGGTGCGGTCGCAAGTCTGGTATCAGAACACAGAGGAGAATTTGGCGAAATTGAATATATTGACCGACAAGACGGATCCGCAGCAGCAGCAGCAGATTCCTCCAGAGTACTGGCGACTTATTCTTTGCCTCTAGCAGAAATGCTTGTGAATTTCTTTGACACACTGAAGTCACGTACCCAAGGTTATGCGTCAATGGATTATGACATTACTGGGTACGAAGCTGCTTCCGTAAGTCGATTGGATGTCTTAGTAAATGGCGAGCTTGTTGACGCCCTTTCCATGATTGTGCCAGCCGACTCGGTAGTCGAGCAGGGTCGTAAATTAGCAAAAGCTCTTAAAGAAGAAATCCCTCGACACATGTTTGACGTTCCAGTTCAAGCTGTCGTTGGTGGCAAAATCGTTGCACGTGAAACTGTAAAAGCAATGCGCAAGAATGTTCTTGCAAAATGCTATGGTGGTGATGTAAGTAGAAAACGCAAGCTCCTCGAGGCCCAAAAGGCAGGAAAGAAAAGAATGAAAGTTCTCGGTAACGTCGAAGTGCCACAAGAAGCATTTCTTGCGATGATGAAAAACCGAGGTTAATAACTTTCTATCTCCATCACTGAGCACATGGAACTAAATTACAAGTTCTCCAAAACAATATTAAGTTCGTAATGCACTAATCAGCAGAAAAGATTTGTTCTCAACTACGCGACTACAAATTTCTGTATGACTTTATAACTACTTACTCATACAGCAGGCGCAGTTGGCTACCCAATGACCTGGTTCTATCTCTTCCAGAACAGGCACTGTGTCCGAGCACTTACACTGATCCTTCTTAGTACATCGGGTTCTGAAGACACATCCCTTTGGTGGGTTCAATGGGCTGGGAACATCACCTTCTAGAATAATTCTTTCACGCGTTTTCTCAATAATTGGATCTGGAATTGGAATAGCAGAAAGTAACGCTCTCGTGTAGGCATGTACCGGATTCAAGTAAAGCTCCTCTGACTCAGCTAGCTCAACAATATGCCCTAGATACATAACTGCAATTCTATCGCTGATGTGCTTCACCACCGACAAGTCATGCGCAATAAATAAATAAGTCAGATTAAATTCGTTTTGTAAATCTTCTAAAAGGTTTACCACCTGAGCCTGAATTGATACATCAAGCGCAGATACAGGCTCATCACAAACTATAAAGTCAGGTTCAACAGCTAGTGCACGACCTATCCCAATACGCTGACGCTGGCCACCAGAAAATTCGTGAGGATATCGTCTCGCATAGGTTGGGTTAAGGCCAACCGCATTCAAAATATAATCTAGTCTCTCTCGACGTTCTGCACCCTTGTACAGTCCGTGAATCGCAAGGGGTTCCGAAATAATTTGCGCAACACTCATTCTCGGATTGAGAGAAGAGAATGGATCCTGAAAGATCATTTGCATGCGTCGACGAAATCGTCGCAAACCAGCACCTTTCAGTTCCGTCAGCTCCGTACCATCAAAATTCACTGTGCCTTCTGTTGGTCTGTGCAACTGAAGAATCGCCCGACCAGTTGTCGACTTTCCGCATCCTGACTCCCCAACTAAACCAAGTGTCTCGCCTTTTTTTACATCAAATGAGATTCCGTCGACCGCACGCACGTCTGCTACTTTTCGCTGAACAAACAAACCTGAAGTAACTGGGAAATACATCTTCATCCCATTTACAGATAGTAATGTTTCTCCAGTTTTAGCCGCCGATGTACCTTGAATACTTGTACTTTCAGTAGTCACGTTAAGCCTCCAATTAATCCCAGATTACAAATCCATTATTTCTTATCAAGGTGCACAGTAAGCCCATACACCGATTTTTATTAAATTATTTAATCGACAGTCATACAACACGGGCAGTCTGCGACCCAGTGACCTGGCTCGATCTCAATTAGCTTCGGATTATTTTCTTTTGTGGTTGAGCAATGGCATCCACTCACTTTGGTGCACCGTGGCCTGAAAGCACAACCATTTATTTCCTGCACTAGTAGTGGTGGCTGGCCTTCGATAGTGGCAAGGCGTGTATGCTCCGTATCATCTAGTCGTGGCACGGATGCCATCAAACCTCGGGTATAAGCATGCGTAGGACTCTTAAAGATGTCAACAGCTGAGCCTGACTCAATAATCTGACCCGCATACATCACGTTTACTCTATCTGCATATCGTGCAACAACACCAAGGTTATGTGTGATGAGCAAAACAGCCGTTCCCAACTCAGTAGATAGATTAGCCATAATTTCAAGAATTTGAGCCTGAATGGTGACATCGAGAGCAGTAGTAGGTTCGTCCGCTATCAAAAGTTTAGGATCGCATGAAAGAGCCATAGCAATCATCACTCTTTGTCGCATTCCTCCCGAAAATTGGTGCGGATAATCCTGAATGCGTTGCTCAGCTTCTGGGATTCCAACCATCGTCAAAAGTTCTATTGCCTTCTGAGTCGCTTCTTCTTGGTTCATTCCAAGGTGAAGCTCGACAGCTTCCCGGATTTGTTGGCCGATGGTCAACACTGGATTCAAGGAAGTCATTGGCTCCTGAAAAATCATAGCTATTCGATTTCCTCGAATAGCTCGCATTTCCGCATCAGATATATTGAGTAAATCAAGTCCGTCAAATGTGATAGATCCGCCCACGATTCGCCCCGGAGGATTAGGAATCAAACGCAAGATCGACATCGCCGTTACAGACTTGCCACAACCCGACTCACCCACGAGGGCTAAAGTCTCTCCCTCATCGATTCCCCATGACACTCCATCAACCGCGCGTACCGTTCCTTCATCAGTAAAAAAGTAGGTCTGTAGATCTTCAACCTCTAACAGTCTAGCCATGTAACCTCCTGCTTAAGTAACTCACAATAAAGCCACTCGCCTCGCGAATTTGTTTCTATCCGCAGAATAGTACCTCAAAATCTCTCACATGAGTAGTCTTCTTTAAAAACTACTGGTACCGAAGGTGGGACTCGAACCCACACGCCTCTCGGCACGTGATCCTAAATCACGCGCGTCTGCCAATTCCGCCACTTCGGCATATAGCTATCTTAGCTGGAAACATTCGACAACGGATAGTGCGAAATAGCCTCTATATCAGGTGAAGTAGCGCAACCCAAATTAACGAAAAAGAAAATACATTATGGGGAACAGTATTATGAGCAGTAGAAAGCCACTCAGAAGCCTGCTTATCCAGTGTGACTCTTCAGATCCATCAATGTAGTCAGGATAAGTCTCACTCCAGTCCTCTGTCAGATCAGGATCAAGCTCTCCTTCACGTGATTCGAGCCAACCAGAGTCATTCATACGAGAGGCCTCAATAACCCACTATGCACATTGTTGTGCTGTAATGGTAATCATTGTTAGGAATAAAAACTTGTCTGACTCAGCAATTACATTACTTATCATGAGTATGTTCGCAATCGGATACTCTCTGTGGATCGCGAAAAATGTCTATATACATGGCGTCCGAAGGTTTAGAATTTGGATAGGAGTAGTCACCATATGGTGGATCGTCGTGATTATTCAGCTGCGGCTTTTTCTTACTCAATAGCAATATTGGTAAACAGCATTCTCTGAGATCACTACATCCTGTCTCGATTGACAATTTCTACCTGGCTGATTCCAGGGGAAGAAAATCCTAGCACTTGACCGTAAAACGACAGTTCAGATTCAAGCGTTTTTATTATATTCTCGGCTTGCCGAAAACCATGTTGTTCGCCTGGAAACGTCATATAAACGTGCGGCAGTTTATTCTGAGCTAAACCATCTACCAGTAGCTCTGCCTGCCTTGGTGGAACTATTTGATCTTCCAATCCTTGAAAAACAATCACAGCTGCACGGATTTGATCAGCATAATGAATTGGAGATCGGCTGACATATACATCCTTTGCCGCGGGGTATGGCCCAATAAGTTGATCAAGATATCTCGACTCAAACTTGTGCGTGTCGGTTGCCAGTATCTCCGTGTCAGCGACTCCATAGTAGCTCGCACCGGCTCGAAATACATCATGAAAAGTCAGCGCGCAGAGCGTCGTATACCCTCCGGCACTTCCACCTCTGATTGCCATTCGTGTGCCATCCACATCGCCCCGACGCTCTAAAAATCTGGCTGCTGCAATACAATCGGCGGTGTCAAATATTCCCCACTGGTTTCTAAGAGCATTTCGATAAACTCGGCCATATCCACTGCTTCCCCGATAGTTAACGTCGACGACAGCGATTCCGCGGGTGGTCCAATATTGAATAGCAAGATTATATGACGCTGAAGCTGCTGAGGTTGGTCCTCCATGGCTCATTACCAATAAGGGAGGTCGTTCGCCTATCACACCCTCATTCAATGCATGTTTGGGTGGGTAGAATAAACCGTACGATTTAGCTCCGTCAGTTGAGT
>CAVODE010000054.1:0-13703 GCA_963694535.1 Dehalococcoidia bacterium | reverse complement strand
CTCTCATCGAGTGGCACGACCATTTGCTCGTGAGCTAGAACGTGTTCGGCCCAAGTGTATATGGCACCACTGTTCGTTTTTCCTTCGAACTCCCAGGCAGCGCGAAACGCATTTCGGTCACGACCTGTTTCAGGGGTTACATCCCGCGGCACCCAGGTCAGCATTACGCGCTGGCCCTCCTTCACATGGCTCACTTGTGACCCCAGAGCAATAACTCTTCCTGTAGCTTCGTGGCCCATAAGCGCGGGCGTTGGAGTTTCTGGATTATGTAGTTGATGCAGCTGGCTATGACAAATGCCAGAAGCGAATAATTCGACGAGTACGTCGGTTGGGCCAGGATCAGGCAAGGTTATTTCAGTAATAGTCAATGGTGAGCCATGCTGTGTGTGCACCGCTGCGCGAGTAGTAAATGCCATTTATCGAATCTCTTTCTTTCAGGTTGTTGATTGCAATGTCGGCACACCATACATGGTTGAAATGATTCATGCACATACAGTTATGCTTCGGGGAAGTTCTTTGTGGCTATGATCGTCGCTTTAAGGTACTCTTAGCATTCTGATAGACACTTAAGGTTATTGTCAGGGGGGATTCGTGTCAGCTCAGTTCGGGCGCTTAATTACAGCTATGGTCACTCCTATGCACGAAGATGGCACCGTTGACATTGAATTGACTGGTGTTTTGGCTAAAGCTTTAATCGACGCGGGTACTGAAAGTATTGTCTCGACAGGATCGACTGGCGAAGCTGCCGCCCTGTCAGATGAAGAAACCTTATCTGTATGGAAGGCAACTAAGGACGCTGTTGGCCCTAATGTGGCTGTCATAGCAGGATCCACGAGCAATAATTACCGACGTTCAATTGAATTAACTGAGGAAGCTGAAAAAATTGGATTAGATGGGATATTACTTACCGCGCCAGCTTATTCGAAGCCTCCGCAAAATGGTTTAATAAAGCACTTTACGTCTATTGCAGAGTCAACTTCGCTACCTTGTATGCTTTACAACATCCCAGGTAGGGCCGCTATAAATATTTCGGCGGAAACTATTTTAGAACTTGCTAAAATCCCAAATATTGTTGGAGTCAAAGAGGCTTCAAACGATATGGCTCAAATTGGACAACTGATTGATCAATCACCGGAAGGTTTTTTAGTGTGGTCTGGTAACGATACGGATACGCTAATGGTCATGGCTATGGGCGGCTATGGTGTGGTTTCAGTCGCAGGACATGTTGTATCTCCGCAAATTCGGAGGCAAATAGAAGCGTCGCTTGCTGGAGAAACACACGAAGCGGCTAGAATTCATCATGAACTAATGCCACTGATCGACTCTCTATTTATTGAGAGTAACCCAATTCCGGTAAAATACGCTTGCGCCAAGGCTGGAATTTCGGTCGGGGATGCAAGATTGCCACTGATTCCTTTATCGGAGGGAGCCGCCGAAATTCTCGATCGTGAATTGAGCCGCCACACCCTAAGATTGGGCTAATAAGTATTAGGTTATTTAAGTAGGAAATCATCTTGCAATCTCAACACGAAGAGACAATTCTTTATCCATATGCATCTTCGACTTCTAGGTTGGGCAGTGAAATTATTACATCTTTTTCTGAATCAGGCGGCATTACTAAAGTTGGATTAGCAGGCCCCTTGGCCGTGAGTAATCACGACGGGTATGATGAGATTCAGATTGTGGTATCGACTGAAAACCCTCAGTTTGTAGTCGATCTGTTGGATGATCTGTTTCCAATCCGTTACTACAGGCAGTTTTCTCATATGGATCAACCAAGTGGAAGATTTTGGTTATACGATGAATCGCCCTTTAATTTCGTTGCATTGGCTTTTTACTCGGAGGCAGAATTTGTAACTGCAGTCAATAATGGTGAACTCGCGCATGGTGCCCCATTTCGGGAGTTTCTTTGTTCTAACGAGAATAAAATAAGTAATCCTCGGCGATATCAATTTACTGATACATCAGAAGAATCGACGTTATCCAAGAATATAGAACCTGCTCTTGACGCGATTAGGTCAGTGATGCGGGGCGAGGGGGAAATGACTAGAGTACGTGACTGTGTTTTAGAATTACAGAGTATTCAGGGCCAAGCAAACTCATTTTCACCTGCCTTGAGCGCCTTGCTGCAGGATGTTATTCAGATTGGTGCCAGACTGATCAGCATTGACATTCAAAGTCAGAAAACTTAGGAGGCGACAATGACAAATGTGGTAGTAAGCGGCGATGGCCGCATGGGATCCATGCTTATTCAGGGATTAGAGCAGGAGTCTGACTTTGAGATCGTCGGGGTGATTTCGCCTTTGGCGTCACAATCTTCGGGTAACATGAACACGCCTCGCGGGATTGAAATTCCGTGGTCTCGCGATCCGTCAGACTTGTTAAGGGCAGTTAAGCCCGACGTTGTAGTTGATTTCACGAATGCTGAATTCACGCCTTCACTAGTTGACGCGCTTCTGGAATACGGTGTAAGACCAGTAATTGGTACTTCGGGGGTAGATGAAATAACGATTGGACGTCTATCGGCCTATTGTTCTGACAGCGGTTTAGGCGGAGTTTATGCTGCAAACTTTGCGATAGGGGCAGTTATCTTGTCTCACTTAGCAAAAATAGCATCTCGCTTTTTTGAGAGAGCTGAAGTTATAGAGCTCCACCACGAAGGTAAGGTTGATGCGCCGTCAGGGACAGCTATTGCTTTAGCTGAGGCCATGCGTCTAGGCAGAGGATCAGATTTTATTTTTAATAAGCCTGAGCTTACACATGTTGAAGGCACTCGGGACGGAAATCTAGGAGGAGTTGGAATTCATTCGGTGAGGTTGCCGGGTTTTGTTGCATCTCACGAGGTAATTTTTGGCGATGCAAGCCAAACTTTGACCCTGCGCCATGATTCAATTGGTCGCGACTCATTTCTGCCAGGTGTGAACTTAGCAATTAGAAAAACATTAGAGCTCGATCACCTGGTTATTGGCTTAGAGTCACTTATAGGCTTGGAAGAAGATTAGTTTACCTAGACGTCGAGAGTGGCTTTTGAAGCGTTGCTCATAATAAACGCTTTTCTAGGCGGTACCTCTGTTCCCATAAGCTCTTCAAACACTATGTTTGCGATTTCAGCATCTTGAACTTGTACCTGATTAAGGGATCTTGTTTCAGGATTCAAGGTGGTATCCCACAACTGCTCAGCATTCATCTCACCTAAACCTTTGTAGCGCTGAAGATTAACTTTTACGTTGTCTTGCTTCGCAATATAGGCATCTCGTTCAATATTTGACCAAAGCCAAGTCTTGGTCCGACCATGACTGGCTAAATAGAGTGGTGGCTGAGCTATATATAGGTATCCATGTTCAATTAACTCGGGCATATGTCGAAAAAAGAACGTCAGGAGCAGTGTTCTAATATGAGCTCCATCAACATCAGCATCTGTCATGATGACTACTTTGTGGTAGCGGAGTTTTTCGACTGTAAATTCTGTCCCAAAATTTGTACCAAGAGCCGTAATTAAATTATGGATCTGCTCACTTTTTAGCATTTTATCTAGTCGGGCTTTTTCAACGTTTAGTACTTTGCCTCGCAACGGAAGGACTGCTTGAGTATGACGATCGCGAGCACTCTTAGTAGTTCCTCCAGCCGATATACCCTCAACAATATAGATTTCGGATTCTGCTGGATCCTTGCTGGAGCAATCTGAAAGTTTACCGGGAAGAGTGGATCCTTCTAATAATCCTTTTCGCTGAACGAGGTCACGTGCACGTCTCGCAGCCTCTCGTGCCTGCGCTGCCCGCTGCCCTTTTTCTACTATTTTTCGGGCGTATCCGGGATTTTGTTCCAAGTATGCCTTGAGCGAATCGCTGATAGCTGATTCTACTAATCCCTTCACTTCTGGATTTCCTAGCTTTCCTTTTGTTTGGCCTTCAAATTGCGGGTTTGGGTGATATACATGTATAACTGCGGTTAAACCCTCCCGAACGTCTTCACCAGTAAGGTTGCTGTCGCCGTCTTTGAGTATTTTTGCCGATTTCGCATAATTATTTAAAACTTTTGTGAGAACAGAACGAAATCCGGCCACATGTGAGCCGCCATCAATCGTTCGAATTACATTAACAAATGAATGGATTGACTCATGATGGCTGTCTGTATACTGCAGCGCAACCTCACATTCGACTTTATCTTTTTTTCTGATGACGATTGGCTCCGGGTGTAGAACTTGTCGACCAGAGGTCATTTTTTGGACAAAAGCCTTGATACCTGAGTCGAAGTAAAATGATCGCTCTCGGGTATTTTCTCGATAGTCAGTCAAGCCAATTCGTATTCGACCCGTCAAATAGGCCATTTCTCTAAATCTTCCGGCCAGAGTTGCAAAGTCCATCCCGTTCGAAGCTTCATTATTAGCCTGATCGTCGGGGTCATCATCGTCGATATAGATGGGGGTAGCCGTAAAAATTTCAGGATCGGGAAGGAATCGAATCGTGGTGCCTGCAGCCGACGATCCTAAAAGTTTGGCCTGTTTGCTTTTTGTGAGCTTAGTAACCGCCACACCTCGCTCATATTTCTGGTAGTGGATGGATCCGTCACGCCGAACTTCGACTTCAAGCTCTTCTGACAGAGCATTTACCACTGAGGCGCCAACTCCATGAAGGCCACCTGAAAATCGATATGCTCCATCACTAGAGGCAGGGTCATCATTATCGGCATTCTCGTCGGGTTCGAATTTACCCCCTGCATGGAGAGTCGTCAAAACTGTTTCCACCGTCGAAAGACCAGTGCCAGGATGTTTTTCGACGGGTATTCCTCTTCCATTATCGGTCACGGAGACATGCCCATCTGCCTCTATTGTTACCTCGATTTCATCACATTCACCTGCTAATGCTTCATCAATCGCATTGTCTACGATTTCATAAACTAGATGATGGAGGCCGGTTTGTCCGGTGCTTCCTATATACATACCGGGACGCATTCGCACAGCCTCGAGGCCTTCTAGAATTCGAATATCTTTAGCTCCGTACTCAGAGCCCTTACCTTTATTTTTCGAGGATGATTTAGGTTTACCAGAGGGTAATTTCTTGGAAGTTACGATAACTAGACTCCAGCTTCTTATTGAACGACTGAGTCCCCCAACTCACCTTCTATTCTAGCATGCCGCCACTATATAATTTTACCTACATTATTACTTTAAATTGAGTTTGCAGTGCAAGCCTAGATGGTTTTCAGAAGCCGGCTCGCTGCCTAGATACGCCGAGCACGCTCACGTTATACAATGCAGTCAATGCTCTTTAGGGGGTAATCGTGGACAGTTCAGCTCGATGGTTTCTTGCGGGGATATTCGTGTCTCTCATAAATACAGCATTTGTGTTTTTGTTTATTTTCGGACCACGGTTACCGGAAGTTTTCGAGGCACTGTCTTCGGATTCGACAGCGTCGAATGTTGAAAAGTTGTCTGTTCCAGCTACCGGAATCATATATAAAATTGTAGTCATTGATGAACGAAGTGATGTCGTTTTTTGGGAATCGGGACTGTCCGATGGTGCGATTGAGAAACTTGTAGAAGAACTTCGAATTAATTCAGTCTCTCAGACTGGTATTGAGAGTGTCGTGGAGACTGCCCCGACTCAAGAACTAGTCGCTAGATATAGCTCAAAGACACTAGAAGAATTTACTTTTTCAGATGGGCGAGATGTAATATCACTTACCGATAAGGTCGCAGATCTCCACAATTTCGATGGAGTCGCGTGGCTTATTTCGGACAAGACAATGACTTTAAAGGCATTTGGAAAAGCACTAAATAACGGATTCACCGAGGTGCCAATCAGTGCAATCGATGCGCATTCTTCGTCAGGTGCCATAGCGCTGACATTAGATCAATCTGGACATTTATGGGTTCTTTTGACTGAGACTGATGGATGGCGTGTGGTTAAGAAGACGTTTAATTCAGATAACTGGGTCGAAGTTGTTAGCCATTTCAATACAGACATAGAATTTAAACCGACTGATATTGCAATTGGAGACGATCGATCTGTTTACCTGTCGTCGAGCTACCCTCCGGCACTGTATAGGTATAAACAGGCAAGCAAGCAAGTCGAGATTGTTTCCCCTATAAATGATGCTGCAAGCTCAGTAACATACGTTCCAACTGGATTGATTGTTTCGGGTCAGTCACGATCGGCTGTTGCCTTTGACCATGCAGAGTTACAGGTACTTTTTATCGAGCACTCGATTGTGAGTGAAATTACGCCGGACTCGATTGCGCCAGGTGAAGTCAATAGAGCTTTCACTGCTTGGTCGGGCATTTACCCTGATTGCGAAGCTGGTGATTTATTTAGGGTGCGAACCGCCGAAAATAAGAATTTTTTAAAAAATCCTCTATCTGTTGGAATGGCAGATAGGGGTAGAGCGCTCCTAGTCGATTTTCAGTCGAACGTGGTTTTTGCGCAGGCGCCTGATGGCAGAGGTGAAATTTTATGGGGCAACAAGGATTGCTCAGCAGGTGATTCAGGCAGAGGGTTAAGTGGTCCAACCTCCGCCGCTATGGACCAGGATAAAAATCTTTTAATCATCGACGAAGGAAATTCAAGAATTTTGTTTTTGCGGTCATTTCTAGAGGAAAGATCAGAGGTGGTCACTTCTGCAGCGGATTAGTATTATCAGTTGAAAATCTTCAACTCTTCATGGTTGACTAGAACTAGTACTAGACTAAGTGTTACGATTCTCTCTCAAGGCGAAGGAGCTTTTCTATGATCGGTGGACTTGGTTGGCAGGAACTATTAATTGTTCTGGTAATACTGGCACTGTTGTTCGGCGCGAGTCGAGTTGCGGATCTGGGAGGTGCGCTCGGACGTGGTATTAGAGAATTTAGGACTGAGGCAAAGTCTGATGATTCCGATACCGATTCAGTAAGCGAAGAGTCTGAAGCGAAATCTTCTGATTCGAAGAAAGACGAGTCCTGATTACGCGTTGCACTGGATTTCCTATTAGATATTTATAGTCGTTTAGTACCTTGTACCCACGACAAATTTATATATTGGAATGATTGAAACGTTCGATTAATATTGATGCATGTCCGTTATGGGTATTTTTAACGTAATACGATTTGAACTTGCAATTTGTTTAGGTAAGTGCGCTTTATTCTTTTCACAGATTTTTCGTCGTGGAGGGGGTACAGCGGTATCTGGCTTAGTGGCCACTTTTATTGAGCCAAACATACAACAGCAGATCAGTAAAATTTTATCCAGGGAAATCATTTTTGTAACTGGGACAAACGGTAAAACCGGGACATCAAGTCTGATTTCTCAAATTCTAAGATCGAAAGTTGACTTTGTACTCTCAAATAGCTCGGGTTCGAATTTGGCTCGTGGGGTGGTTTCAGCATATATAAGTTCATTTGGTATTGGCGGCATATTTAAGAGACGTCGACAACGCTTAGCGAGTGTTTTTGAGGTGGATGAGGCGGTGATACCAAGCCTTTCTTCTCGCATGAATCCTAAGGTTCAGGTGTTTCTTAATTTATCAAGAGATCAACTTGATCGGTATGGCGAGATCGATAGTATCGCGTCATCATGGGTTCAGTCACTTTCCAGTGAATCTAGAACTTTACCGGATGTATTGGTTGTAAATGCTGATGACCCGAAGTTATTCTCTTTGATTGATACGGGGTATAAAAAGTCGATTCAGACCATCACGTTTGGTCTGGCTGATTTGTCGGTAGCGCTGGACGATTCGTTTGATGGACAGGACCGAGATTATTGCTCATGTGGCAGTCAGATTCGATACGAGGTGAAGTATGTCGGACAATCAGGGGTTTGGTCGTGTTCTAGCTGCGACATAAGGAGACCAAGCCCAGATGTATTGGCGACTAAGATTTTGTTAGAAAACGATCGAAGCTATGTGGAAATAAAGCTGGCGGGCCATAGCGAAACATTGGGCTTAACTGTTCATCAACAAGGTCTTTACTCTGTCTATAACGTATTAGCTGCGATAAGTGCTGCTTGGGGATATGGGATCCATCCGGTTGATTCGATTCATGTAATTGAATCAGCTACCGGTGTGTTCGGTAGGCAAGAGGAATTTTTAGTCGCAAATGTGAAGGTGAAGATTTGGTTAGCAAAGAACCCACAAGGACTTAATGAAGTTTTGAGGACACTAACTGAGAGTAATGATGCTCCTTTAGATTTATTACTGGTACTTAATGATGGGATCCAGGATGGTAAGGATGTTTCGTGGATTTATGATGCTAACTTTGAGATTCTTGACGGCAAGTACAAGTTCTTGGTCTGTTCTGGAAGTCGGGCACATAACCTTTCTCTGCGGTGCTTAATCGCCGGTCTCGAGGTAGTTAAATCTGATTCTAATATTATGAGTATGCTTGACTTTTCTCTTGATCGAACGCTACCCACGGAGACTTTGAATATAGTGACGACTTATACAGGTATGATTGAAATTCGTGAAGACTTAGCTAGTAGAACAGGTGTTTTACCTTATTGGAAGTAATAAAGTGCCAAGATCACATTAATACGAGTCAGGTAATATTAAGTTATGTCACAATCTAGTTCGTCCCCATCGCTTCGAGTTATCAGCCTGTATGAGGATGTTTTAAATATCTATTCAGATAGAGGTAATCGCCTAGCGGTGCAGGCACGAGCAGCTGAGCTTGGTGTAGATGTAGATGTAGATTTGATATCGATTGGTGACCAATTGCCAGCTGATGTAGATCTAGTACTTATTGGTGGTGGTCAAGATCGCGAACAGGAAATTGTGGCTGCGGATCTTCTTGCTAAGGGTGAGACGTTAAGGAACTGGGCTGCAACTAATGTGGCAATGTTGGCGGTTTGTGGTGGATTTCAGCTCTTTGGTCGGGGGTTTCGTAATTCTAAAGGCGTGTTTTTGGACGGGATTGAGATCTTCGATTGCGTGAGTGTTACCCCAAATTTTGGCAAACTGCGGTTTGTGGGAGATGTTATATCAAAATCTTCGATTGAAGGCCTGGGGATGATTGTTGGGTACGAGAATCATGCGGGCCAGACTTTTTTAGGTGAGTCAGCGATACCTTTTGCGGAAATTGAGATTGGTTTTGGCAATAATGGAGTTGATAGGACAGAGGGAGTGTGGCGTAATTCTTGCGTCGGAACTTATTTACATGGATCGATTCTTCCAAATAATTCACAATTGCTAGACTGGTTATTTAAAAGAGCGATTGAGCATCGAATGTCGTGCGATAGCAACTTTGACTCAGTGGTATTGGAGAAAATGTCTGAGCACTCGAAGCTTAGCAAAGCATCTGAATTTGCACGCCAGCTGATTTTGGATACCGTTCGACGGGAGCAAGAATAATTAAGTTCAATAAATTGTCAGTAGTGTTGTTTTTTTGTATCTCGGCACTCGTTGCATGTGAGTCTGATGCTAACAGTATGTTTTTGACAGATAAGCCCGGCGTTGAGACATCAGTGCCGGTTGTGATTTCACCGACTGTCACCCCCACCCCCAATATTACTTCCACTGTCACCTTCACCCCCACGGCAGTAGTCGAACCTACTGAACCCGCTACGTCGCTCGATATAGAGGAATTGCGCGGTTTTTTATGGCCGATCAAGGGAGTTTGCTTACCATCTAATTCACAGGTTATGCCGAATGCTCCGAGAGCTTATAGAAGAGGTGTCCACGAGGGTGTTGACTTCTACAATGGCGATGTTTGTGTAGAAATCGAGGCCGGAACCCCGGTGCTTGCTGCATTCGCAGGGGTAATAATTCGGACGGATAAAGACTACGAGTCACCAACTAGGGAAGATTTTGTGAGAGTAGCCGCACTTATTAGCAGTAAAGGCGAAGGTGATTCGGAAACATTGGATTTTTATCGAGGACGTCAGGTTTGGATCTCGCATGGAGAAGGAGTGGTCACACGGTACGCACATTTGGGAGAGATCGCTGAAAATCTTGCCGTTGGAGTGTCTATAAAGGGAGGACAAACGATCGGGTATGTAGGCGAGTCCGGTACGCCTGAGAGCGTGGTCAATCCGGGTACCGAAAATCATTTGCATTTTGAACTAAGAATCAAGGATGGCTTCCTGGGAGAAGGTCTTGAACCTGACATGGTACGTGCTGCCTATGAGTTGCTATTCTCTAGCGCCAGATGATGACCGTTTGTTATTGTTAAGTGCGTTTAATTATTATAGAGAAATATGAATTGCACGGGAGTGAAGAATGTTCTTATTAGTCGATATTCCGTGGCACCCAAATATATTTTCTATATTTGGGTTGTTGATTACGTGGCATGGATTTTTTACTGCAGTTGGCCTTTTGTGCGGTGTATGGCTAGGTGTGCGTGTAGCCAGCCTACTCGGATATGACCCAGACCAGGCCTATAACCTAGCTTTAATAGGTATTCCTGGCGGCGTTATAGGGGCACGAGCGTTGTACGTCGTTGAAAATATTTCAAAAATGGATTCAATCTGGGAATGGTTTGCCATTACAGAGGGCGGCATTTCGGTGTGGGGAGCAGTGTTAGGTGGAGTGTTGTTCCCTATTATTTATGGATTGATTCGAAAGATAGCGCTTAGGGTAGTACTCGATGCCGCTGCCTTTGGGATGATCCTTGGAATGGCGATTGGTCGTCTTGGGGATCTAGTGAATGGTGAACATTGTGCGAAATTGACTAATTTGCCGTGGGGTGTGATGTACAGTAATCCCGAGTCACCTGGCTTGAGGTGTGCAATTATCCATTACGGTACATTTGACGTCACGGTTCATCCCGCTACGACCTATGAAATATTTGGAAATTTGTTAATATTGGCGCTTTTGTTTTTAGCTGTTTGGCAGCTTAAATTTTGGAGATGGCCGGGAGTAACGTTCCTCCTTTATTTGGATTCCTATGCATTGTTAAGATTTGGACTCACGTACTTCCGTGTTGATTCAAGCGAGACATTTCTTTTTGACTTGAAAGTTCCTCAGCTTGTTTCGGTACTAGTGTTGGCTATTTCTTTACCAGTGCTGGTTTACCTCATCAAGTTTCAGTCATTGGTTGTTAACAGACCAGACCGTTTCTTGTCGAAAGTGAGTAGGCTCTAGTATGAAAAACAAGATCGAGTCATACAAAACTGAAGTATTTTTGCATACAAAGGTTGGATGTCATATTTGTGGAGTTGCAGAACAGATGTTGAAGGCCCTAGGGCGGACACTTCCGATAAAGCTCACGAAGGTGCTAGTGACTGAAAAAGATGAGTTATTTGAACGAGTGCCAGCGGTCTATGTTTCTGGTGAATTGCGTACTGAGGGTAAAATAGACCTAGAGATTGTTCGAGCTGCAGTGGTTCATGATCGGATAAAAAACGGTAGGATAAATCCGAGCGCTTAGAGCTGCAGATGTGTCGGGAGGGGGGGATTATGCCACGTACATTGTTGTTGGCTGAACCAAGAGGTTTTTGCGCGGGAGTTGTTCGGGCGATTGATGCCCTTGATAGACTTCTCAGTCAGGTGGATGAGCCAGTGTATGTTTTTCATGAAATTGTTCATAATCGCTACGTAGTAGACGGTTTTAAATCTAGGGGAGCTGTGTTTATTGATGATATTTCAGAAGCCCCAGACGGTGCTTTTGTCGTTTTTTCTGCGCATGGCGTTGATCCAGCAATCATTAAAAATGCAGAGCAACGAGAATTAAAGGTTATTGATGCGACTTGTCCCTTAGTAACGAAGGTTCATTTGGAGGCGCGTAAGGCTGCTAGGGATGGCTACAAAATACTTTTAGTTGGTCACGATGGTCATGATGAGGTTCAAGGAACTAAAGGTGAGGCGCCAGATAAAACCTCAGTTGTTGATTCGGCACAGGATGTGCTTGCCATAAGTGATCCTGAGGCTCCTGTGTTTGTTGTTACACAGACTACATTATCGGTCGAAGATACTTTAGGAACGATTGAAGCAATAAAAGGCAGATTTCCTGATGCGGAGATTAGAAACGATATATGTTATGCAACTACTAATCGTCAGCAGGCGGTTAAGGAAATGGCAGAGAGAGCAGACTTGGTGATAGTCGTGGGTTCCACTAATTCCTCTAATTCAGTTCGACTTGTGGAGGTTGCGAAGGCCATGGGCGTGCGCGCACAACTAGTTGACGGGCTGAATGACATAGATCCGGCGTGGTATACCGACGTGGAAACTGTGGGATTAACCGCCGGCGCATCAGTTCCAGATGAACTTTTAGATCCAATTATTGAGGATTTGAAGATCCGTGGGGTTATAAATATTGAACCGGTAGTAGTGGCAGAGGAGACTGTAGAGTTTAGATTGCCGTTAGAGTTGTCTGAAAGCATGGAGTAGGTAGGTATTATGCCCTTAGTGAATTTAGATGGCGTGGATATTTATTATGAAGATCATGGGAACGGGCCAGTCACCTACGTTTATTGTCATGGTCTTGGCGGAAACAGCAAGTTTTTTGAGCAGAAGGAGCTTGATTGGTATAAGGCTCGATTTCGCGTGATTACCTGGGATAACAGAGGATTGGGCAGATCGGGAACGGCTGATGCGTATTCGCTACCTTTGTATGCCAAGGATTTAAAGTTACTTCTTGACTATTTGTCGATTGATCAGGCAGTTTTATTTGGTGTTTCTTGGGGAGGCGTTGTGGTTCAGCGCTTTGCTCTTGATTATCCGGAAAAATGCGGTGCCTTAGTTTTAGATTCGACATCGAGTGAAACGAATGTAGCGGGTTCGGAAAATTGGTATATGCGGGGCGAAATTGCGCGACTCGGGCAAGACGCAGCGCTGCAGGGGCGTGAGCTCGAGGCAGCGTTTTCAGGTCATTCTAGAGCTGGCGATAACAAAATAATTTTAGAGAAAGAGAGTTATTTAGAATCCTACGTTGCACAATGCAGATCAACTGCGGCGTTACGCGAGCACCCTTTAACTCCTGAGCTAAGTCGGTTAGCGATGCCGATATTGGTGGTCGGCGGTGGGAAGGATATAGTTGCTGGTGCTGGCGGCTCGGTGATTATAGGTCGAAGAGTTCAAAACTCAACGGTAAATATTTTTCAGGAGGCCGGACATGGTGTTTATACGTCAGATCGAACTGGTTTCAGGCGTGTACTGATGGATTTTTTAGGTCAGCAGGAAATTTTCTAGCTGGCGCAGCTGTTAATTTACTTTCCCAAATAGATTTCTTATAAGATTTTGGGCATTTAAGGATTTTAAGGTGGTTTTCGAAGAAAATAATTTAGGTTCAGTAGTACTTAACATTCAAAACGTGACGAAAATCATAAGGGGAACCCATCAGGTAGCTCTTTCCGATATCAACTTGCAGGTTGGATTGGGTCGAGTTTTGGGCTTAGTTGGAGACAATCGGGTTTCAAGGGCAACTCTTTTTCGTCTTATTTTAGGTTTACAGTCACCAGATTCTGGATCGCTAAATTTTTTTGAACAAGATTATTGTGTGGGTGTTGGCAAAATCGCAAGTAAGATCGGCTTTGTCCCAGAAAATATTGAGCTGACTAAAAATCTCAACGGCATTAAGTACCTTAAATTAATTTCACAATTATCAGGTGTCGAGGAGCAAGTAGCTGTAGCCAGAATAGCCAAGTATTCAGAGATATTCCATTTTGGTGATTATTTGGGCACTTCGATACGAAAACTAAGCCGGTCTCAGGCACGGTGTCTTGTTTTTATTGGAGCTTTGGTTCACGATCCGGCGCTTTTGCTGTTAGAAGAGCCTGTAAAGGATTTTGATCTGGGGA
>CAVODE010000053.1:0-14086 GCA_963694535.1 Dehalococcoidia bacterium | reverse complement strand
AGACCAGCAAAGTTCGATCAGTGATTCGTGCTTTCTGGGCGAGTAAAGTGGTATTGGAGATATAAGTATGACTACGAAGAAAGTTACTATCGTGGGCGCGGGTAACACCGGAGCAACGATGGCCCAAATGCTTGGAGCGACAGGTGTCGCTGACGTTATTCTTTTAGATATTGTGGAAGGATTACCGCAAGGCAAGGCTTTAGACATCGCACAATCCCAGCCCTGGACAGGATCTTCAAGCCAGATTCTAGGAACAAATAATTGGTCTGACTCGGCTAACTCAGACATAATAGTGGTTACTTCAGGTGTCGCGCGAAAACCCGGTATGACCCGTGAGGATCTCCTCGGAACAAATGCAGGAATTGTTCGCTCAGTGGTCGCGGAAGCCACCAGCCAATCACCAAATGCTATTCTGGTCGTTTTTGCTAATCCCATGGACGCCATGTGCCATGTAGCACTTGATACTTGCAACTGGGATCCAGCTAGAGTAATCGGCCAAGGTGGAATGCTTGATACAGCTAGATATCGAACATTCATTTCCATGGAAACCGGGGCATCTGTCCGAGATGTATCCGCTTGGGTTCTTGGAGGACACACCGAGGCAACGATGGTGCCTCTAGTCTCGAACGCCACAGTTGGTGGAGTACCACTGACTTCTCTCTTGCCGCAAAAACAAATTCAGGCACTCGTTGAACGAACGAAAGGCGGGGGTGCTGAAATTGTAGGACTCCTCAAAACTGGAAGCGCATTCGTTGCTCCTGCCGTAGCAACAATCGAAATGGTAAAAAGCATCTTACTTAATGAGAACCGCCTCCTACCTGCCTGTGCTCTACTGGATGGGCAATTCGGTGGTATTAAAGACGCTTACGTGGGAGTCCCTCTATTACTCGGATCAGATGGTATAGCCTCAATCTACGATATGCCGGTCTCTAATGAAGAACTTGACGCAATACAGGCGGCTGGAGAGGCCGTAAAGGAGTTAGTTTCAGTCACTCCGTAGTTGGTTGGTTCAAACACTAAATTAGCAAGTAGGAAAACAGACATGCCACCAGAGTCCAATTACCGATCAGAGTCCGATTCTATGGGTGCAATCAATGTACCTAGCGACAAGTATTGGGGCGCACAGACTCAACGTTCGCTTGAAAACTTCCCTATAGGCATCGAGACTATGCCTCGTTCCTTAATTCGAGCCATGGGAATCGTCAAAATGGCGGCTGCAAAAGCTAATCATTCACTAGGTTTTTTAGACGATATCAAGTCAAATGCAATTCTAACGGCAGCTGATCAAGTAATTTTAGGAAATCTCGATAATCAATTTCCTCTCGTGATTTGGCAAACTGGCTCAGGCACTCAAACAAATATGAATGTAAATGAGGTGATATCAAACATAGCTATCGAGGCTCTTGGTGGTGAGGTGGGGTCAAAGTCCCCTATCCATCCCAACGACGATGTTAATATGTCTCAGTCGTCAAATGATACATTTCCAGCCGCAATGAGTATTGCAACCGTTGAACAGGTTGTGACGCATACGATTCCAGCACTAAGACACTTACTCGAATCTCTTACTGAACGAAGTGAGGCTTTCGAAGGCATTGTCAAAATTGGTCGGACTCATTTAATGGATGCCGTTCCGCTCACGTTAGAGCAGGAATTTTCTGGATATGTTACACAAGTAGCCCGAGGAATTAACAGACTAGAACAGACACTCAACAATCTTCAAGAATTAGCCTTAGGAGGGACCGCAGTTGGTACCGGACTGAACGCACCAGACGGATTCGCAATCGAGTCCGCACGATACGTTGCTGACTACACTCAACTTCCTTTTATTACTGCACCAAACAAATTTGAAGCACTTGCCGCACATGATGCGCAAGTAGAACTTGCAGGTGCTTTGAATACCGTAGCTATTTCTTTGATGAAAATCGCTAACGATATTCGAATGCTCGGTTCAGGACCGCGCGCTGGACTGGGCGAGTTAATACTTCCTGCAAATGAGCCAGGATCGAGTATTATGCCAGGAAAAGTTAATCCTACGCAATGTGAAGCCCTCACAATGGTTTGCGCACAAGTCATGGGAAATGCAGTCACAGTTTCTGTTGGTGGCGCTACTGGACACTTTGAACTGAACGTGTTCAAACCAGTCATAGCATTTAATAATCTCCAATCATTAAAACTTATTGGCGACGCAGCAAGATCATTTGCAGACCGATGCATTGTTGGGATTCTTCCAAATACACAACGAATTAAAGAATTAATGGAATCAAGCCTGATGCTTGTGACTGCACTCAACCCACATATCGGCTACGACAACGCTGCAAAAATTGCAAAAAATGCTCATGAAAAGTCTATAACTTTAAGAGAGTCAGCACTCGAGCTTGGTATCATGACGGCGGAACAATACGACGAATGGATACGCCCTGAACAAATGGTTTAATGCAGTAAATTCAACAGATTCTGTTATTTTTTTAGGTTATTAATAAATCGGCCAAGAGCTCGCAAGGGATCATAAAGCTCATCAGCTCGCCTTTCCTTCAGTGGAATAATCGCGTTATCTGTAATTTTTATACCCTCAGGGCACACGTCCGTGCAACATTTCGTTATATTGCAATATTCAAGCCCGAATCCATGTGACACTGTGTCCGCTTTTGCGTTTTGATCCAAAGGGTGCATAGCAACTGATGCCAATTGTACAAAAAATCTAGGACCAGCAAAATTATCTTGGTTCTCAGGGTGATCTCGAATAACGTGACATACGTCCTGACAGATGTAACATTCAATACACTTATGAAACTCTTGAACCCGTTCAATATCTATCTGTGCCATTCTTCTAACGTCATTCTCGTCTGGCTTCATCAAGTCAACAAAGGGAATCGTTTTTGCCTTCTCATAGTTATAGGTCACATCGGTTACTAAATCTTTGATCAAGGGGAACGCTTTAAGCGGTGCAACCTTGATCTCTTCACCGTCTTGAAATTCAGTCATTCGAGTCATGCATTGAAGTCTGGGTTGACCGTTAATTTCCGCTGAACAGGATCCACATTTCCCCGCTTTACAGTTCCAACGAACGGCTAAGTCGCCTGCTTGCGTTGCCTGCAACTGGTGGATTACATCAAGGACGACCATTCCATCTTGATACTCAACTTCATAATTCTCATATTGTCCGTCGTCGTCACCGCGCCAGACCGTCATGTTTGCTGAAGGCATGTTGACTCCCCGCTAATCTTTAAATAATTCTGCAAGCTCTTCTGGCATCTCAGATAGAGGTTCACGTTTGATGTTCACTTCATCAGAATCGCTAAGCGTAGCCACTATATTTAATTTCCCGAACTCGTCTGAAGGAGTTGGAAAATCATCACGAGTATGACCACCACGTGATTCTTCTCGCTCAAGAGCTGCCTTTGTGATTGCTTCCGACATCGAAAGCAAGTGTTGCAAATCCAACGCTGTATGCCATCCTGGATTGTAACTGTGGGTGCCTGACACTGTTACATTTTTTTCACGATCCTTTAATTTCGCGATCTCACCTATCGCAGACTCTAAATCCGACCTATTACGTATAATTCCAACTTTATTCTGCATGAGTTCGCGTAGGTCAGACTGAACGGTGTACGGATTCTCTGTTCCCACTGAATCAAAAGGTTTTGCAATTCTGCTAACAGCCTCATCGACTTGCTCTTTATCAAGGGCTGAATGCTCCATCTGGAGCGCACGCTCTGCGGCAAATTCACCTGCTCTTTTACCAAATACCAGCAAGTCTGAAAGAGAGTTGCCGCCTAATCTATTAGATCCATGAAGTCCTGCCGCCACCTCGCCGGCGGCATACAAACCGCTAATACTTGTCGCTGCGCTTTCAGGATCAACTCTTACTCCACCCATCACATAGTGCGCGGTTGGACCTACTTCCATCGATTCCTTTGTGATGTCAACGCCAGCGAGTTCCATAAATTGATGATACATAGACGGGAGTCGTCTCTTTATATAGTCGGTATCTCGTCTGCTAGCTATATCCAAATACACGCCACCAGACGGACTTCCTCGCCCAGCCTTTACTTCTGAGTTAATTGCTCTGGCAACCTCATCACGTGGAAGTAAATCGGGGGTTCGGCGGGCATTCTCCTTATCTGTATACCATCGATCTGCCTCTTCTTCAGTATCTGCCGTCTCAGAGGCAAACATAGCCGGAATATAGTTAAACATAAATCGCTCACCAAGAGAATTTCGAAGAGTGCCTCCGTCTCCTCTAACTCCTTCAGTTACCAAGATGCCTTTAACGGAGGTTGGTGCGACCATTCCTGTCGGATGAAATTGAACAAATTCCATATCAATCATCTCAGCTCCAGCATTCATGGATAAGGAGTGCCCATCCCCAGTACCTTCCCAAGAGTTAGATGTAACTGACCAGATTCGACCCAGTCCACCAGTTGCCATTATCACCGACTTAGCTCGAAATTGAATCAGGTCTCCCGTCTCGCGCCAATAGCCAACTGCCCCGTTAACTTCGGAATCATTCACAAGCAATTGATTAATCGTACACTCAGAGAAAACATCAATATCTTCCGCAACCGACTTTTGTTGGAGAATTCTAATCATCTCGAGTCCGGTCCGGTCACCAACATGAGCCAGGCGAGCGTAACGGTGGCCACCAAAATCTCTTTGGAGAATACGTCCATCCGGAGTGCGATCAAAAAGGGCTCCCCAACTTTCTAATTCAAGTACGCGGTCTGGAGCCTCTTGCGCATGAATTTGCGCCATTCGCCAATTATTAAGCATCTTTCCACCGCGCATAGTGTCGCGAAAATGAACTTTCCAGTTATCTTGCTCCCATACATTCCCCATGGCAGCAGCCATACCACCCTCTGCCATCACAGTGTGTGCCTTGCCAAGCAATGATTTGGTGATAATCGCAGTCTTGCAGCCGCGCGCGGTAGCCTCGACCGCAGCACGAAGTCCTGCACCACCAGCTCCGATAATTAGAACGTCATAATCATGAGATTCAATAGATGCCATTTAAGTCCTCATTTACTTCACGATTGCATGTAGATCAAAAGTTTGACCATGTATTAAAGTCGGTAATTACCCCGTTTGCCACAAGTCTCACATACAAGTCTGAAAGACCTACCCAAGTCAAACTAATCCACGCCCATCGACGATGCTTCTCATTAGCCATCGTGAATATCTCCCACAGCCAGTAGCGAGCTCTGCGATATCGTGATTTAGAGAATTGATTTAGTCCGCCTGCAACCCAATGTCGGAGTGAGTGGCAACCTATTGTATACATAGTTAAAAAGCCAGCGTTAAGGGTCAAAATAATACTTCCAATTCCGACGCCAAACTCTCCCTCCAGCCAAAATGACTTGATCGCTCCATAAAATAGAATCGGTACAAAAACTAAAGCTACGTACATAAACCAGCGGTGCAGGTTTTGGATAATTAGCGGAAACGTGCTCTCTCCGCTATAGCTTGAGGCAGGTTCACGGACAGCACAACCAGGTGGGCTTAGGAAGTATGCACGATAATAAGTTCTTCGGTAGTAATAACAGGTGGTTCGGAAACCCAGAGGGGCCCAGAGTATAAATAGGGCCGGTGAAACCCATATTGGTAACCACCCAGGATGGATTAGTGGCTCAAAAAAAGGAGAAAGATATGGGCCAGATTCGTAGGCTAATATCGGTGACTCAGCTGATCCACCACCAAGTAGCATCGCCGAAACTGTAGAATATACTACAAATAAAAATAAGCCAGATCCAGTGAGCAATGGTTCCACCCACCATCGATCTTTTCGATGAGTCGCCCCATATCGAGCCTCGAGTGCATCCATATTCACAGTATTTGAAGCCATAGTTACTCCATCACTCAGCGCCGTTCTTCAATAGTAGCTCGCTAGTGCGTGACGATCGACTCACCTCTACCCAATTCAGGAAAATAATTATGCAAACTTACTGTGAGAAAAACTCAAACATTTTGTAGTAGGTAAAAGCCAAGATTGTTTTAGCATCTTCCATTTCACCTGACAAAATCAGTTTTTCGACCGCAGCCGGCTTCATCCGAATGGGAACACCTATGCGTTCACCAAAATCTTGAGCAAGTGGTGAGTATTCAAGTTGAGTGGCCATAAAAAAATCTATATACTCGGTACACCAGCCAGGCGCCATCCACGCTCCACCAATGCGAGTTAACGTTCTGGCTGAATAACCTGTTTCTTCTCTCAATTCTCGAGCCGCAGTGACGTTACTGGGCTCATCGGCTTCCCTCGTTCCAGCAGGAATTTCAAGAAGCATTCTTCGCGTCGAGTGCCTGTACTGCTCAACCAACAGCCAATCACCTGACTCATCCTCAGCTATGATCGCCACAGCGCCTGGATGAGAGACTATATCGCGACTAACCTCCATTCCATCTTTAAAACGGATTCTATCGGTGTGCACCGAAAATTTCGTAGTAGTTAGCAGCTGCTGGCTGGCAATAATATCGGGAAGATTGTCTTCAGATTCAATCAAAATAAACTCCTCATGAATCTTCTGTTATGAGCTTAATTCCAGGACCATCGCAATTTCGTCGCAGCTGGGAAACTTAGGGCATCGGTAACATTCGTTCCATACTTTTCTAGGTAAGTTCATCACATCAGCTTTCACCCAGCCAAGTCGCTCAAAGAAATCTGGTTGATAGGTCAACGCAAATACTCGTGCGAGACCTAAACGTCGTGCCTCATCTACACAAGAGTTCACCAGTAACGCACCCAAGCCTTTGCCTTGCATCTTCTCGTCAACGGCAACTGATTTTACCTCCGCCAAATCAGACCATACGAGATGTAACGCTGCGCAGCCGACAATATCATCATCAGATCTTACGACATAAAAATCCCGAAGATGTTCATAGGTTTCACCCAGAGTTCTCGGCAACATCTGGCCTTGAGCTGCCCAGTAATTTACAAGTTGTGCAATCCCCGCTCCGTCAATCATTTGAGCTCGGACTATTTCTCCACTAGGGATTTTATCAACAGTTATGGTCTCGTTTTCGTTCATCCTTAAATCCTATACTAATTAGAGTCATCTGGATTATCATACACAGATACGTAATCAGCTCTAAGCCAACCCAATCTCTTTGCCACCTTCGAATAAAAATCGTGTCCCCCATTAGTAGTAACAAATTTAGCTACCCTCGCAGAGCTTTTTACCAGAATAGAGTCCCCGTTATTCAGATGATGCTGACGAATGCCATCAAAACTAAGGAGTGCTCCGCTTTCATTTCCTCGAACCAAAGTTAGCCTAATTTCAGACTGAGGTGGAACTATAAGACTGTTAGATCGTGTCAGATGAGGAGCGACAGGTGTCATCACAATCGAACGTTCTGAAGGATGCAAGATCGGTCCCCCGGCAGATAATGAGTACCCCGTCGATCCGGTTGCAGTAGCAATAATCACCGCGTCGGCTCTGTACTCAGCGACTAATGTCTCGTCAATTTCTGCTAGTATTGAAATTGTACTACCAATTGAATCTCGCCCAATAACGATATCGTTTAGCGCTGAAAACGAAGTATCGTGACCCACTACCAAGCCATCAATTAAATTTCTCTCAAATACTAATGATCGATTTTCCATAATTTCTCTAAGAGTTTGTTCAATTTCAGATTCGATCACTTCCGCCAAAAAACCGAGTCGCCCCAGCCTGATACCAAGCACAGGTATATCACGCGATGAGACAAGCTCAAATGCCTTTAGTACAGTGCCATCACCACCAACACAAATTAGAAGATCTGTCTCCTCAATCAAAGTTGACATTTTTTCTCTTAGTGCGTCAGGAAATGACTGTGGAAGTGGCAGTGTCCACGTGCTGACGGCATACTGCTCCAACCATTTGCTTACTTCTGCACACTTTTCCTCTGCTTCTGAAAAGTGATCAGGAAAACACAATCCAATCTTCAAAGGTGCGGGAAATGCAATTGAAGCAGTAAGTGAACGTTTTGAAGTCATTAGTCAATCCTATATTAATTTCTCATACCCACTATGTCGGTTCAATCTTCGGCTTCAGCAATCTAAGAAAAAATTCGATATTTCCTGCTGGTCCTTTCAGGGGGGAACGAACAACTCCCTCAATTCGGAGCCCTAACTCCATAGCACAAATTCCGACCTCCGAAACCGTACGTGCATGAACTCTTGAATCCCGGACTACTCCACCTTTTAATATCTCCGATCGTCCTGCCTCAAATTGAGGTTTGACTAATACCAACACTTCTGCCTCTGGTTTAATAGCCTGAAAAAGCGAGGGAAGTATTTTTCTTGCTGAAATAAATGACACATCCATTACAGCGAGATCTATAACCTTATCAAAATTCGGTAAGTTTCGAGCGTTAGTACGCTCAAAAATAGTTACACGCCCATCACTGCGCAAGTTTGTATGCAGTTCTCCATACGCAACGTCAACCGCCAAAACATGTACCGCGCCATTTTGCAAAAGGCAATCAGTAAAGCCACCTGTTGAAACACCTATATCTAGACAAATTTTGCCGTTAACCTCTATTCCGGTCTGTGACAATGCGTGAGCAAGCTTATCTCCACCGCGGGAAACGTATCGAGGTTTCTCGGTCAATGCCAACTTTGAATCAGACCAAATTAGCGTACTCGGTTGCGTAACAGTCGCACCATCTACCATCACCTCACGCGCAAGCACGAATGCACGTGCACGATCTCTTCCAGAGACTAAGCCCTGCTCTACCAGCAACTGATCAAGTCGAACTCGTTTTTTTGATCCTGTGGTTCTCAAAAAAACATCGCAAACCCTAAGCAGATTTAGATTCTTCAAATGCGTCTGCGTCTGATGCGGTCATCAGTAGTGGCCGTTGATTATCCACAACTGTCTCACTAGTTATGACACATGTCTTAATATCTGTACGACTTGGAATCTCGAACATAGTTTCCATAAGAATCTGTTCAAGAACTGTTCTTAAGCCACGAGCACCTGTACGTTGTCCCAATGCTTTTTCTGCGACTGCTGTTAGGGCCTCATCAGTAATCTGAAGTTCAACTCCATCAATCCTAAACATATGCTGAAACTGTTTCAATACAGCATTCTTGGGCTCGGTAAGGATGTTGGTCATCATCTCCAAATCAAGAGGCATAAGAGTTGAGATTACCGGAAGGCGGCCTACAAATTCTGGAATTAATCCATACTGTAAAAGATCATCGTGTGTTACGTGTCTTAGTATCTCGGCTTTTTCAATTTCATTACTCACGTCAGAAGAGTTCGCGGTATCAAATCCAAGAGGCCGGTTGGCAATGCCTCGCCGACGCCCAATCACATCCTCTAGTCCTTCAAAGGCCCCGCCACAAATAAATAAAACGTTTGACGTATCGAACTGCAGGAATTCCTGATGCGGGTGTTTTCGTCCGCCTTGTGGTGGAACTGATGCAACCACTCCCTCAATAATTTTAAGCAATGCCTGCTGAACACCCTCACCTGACACATCTCGAGTAATCGACGGGTTGTCAGTTTTACGAGAGACTTTATCTATTTCATCAATATAAATGATCCCTTTCTCAGCTCGCTGCATATCAAAGTCGGCAGCCTCAAGCAGGCGCAGAAGGATGTTTTCTACATCTTCGCCCACATAGCCCGCTTCAGTGAGTGCGGTCGCGTCTGCTATCGAAAAAGGAACTTCCAAAATTCTCGCAAGGGTACGGGCAAATTCAGTCTTGCCAGTACCGGTACCACCGATCAATAAGATATTCGACTTATCCAGTTCAATATCTGAATCCCATTTTGCGTCGACTCGTTTGTAGTGATTGTAAACGGCAACCGCCAGCATTTTCTTAGTCTGCTCTTGTCCGACTATAAAATCGTCCAGTACATTTACTATTTGTTCTGGTGTCCAAGAAAACTCTGCACTCACCTCGGTGTCACCGAGAGGCTCGACTAGCGAGTTTTCCTCTTCATTAATGATGTCTTGACAGAGCTTTACACATTCATTGCAGATATACACCGATCCAGGGCCTGCAATCAGTCGATTGACCTGATCCTGATTTTTACCACAAAATGAACAGTGATACTGTGTTCTGCCGCGTTTATTACTCGCACCTGAGGTCATTAGATCTCATCACTTCCTTGGCAGAGTTCACTCTCCACTTCGAAGTTAACGCATAACACTCAATCTTGTTACCCAGAGAAGAATAGAAAGTTATTCAGACACTTTCTGCAATAACTCGTCAACTAATCCATATTCCTTAGCTTCATCAGCTGTTAGATAAATATCCCTATCCGTGTCCTGTTTTATTCGCTCCATCGGCTGGCCAGTGGCATCAGAAAGAATTTGGCGAATTTTCTCATTATTACGAATAAGTTCTCGAGCCTGTATTTCAACATCAGATGCCTGCCCAGAACCGCCACCAAGAGCCTGATGCATATGAATGGTTGAATTAGGAAGGGCAAATCGTTTACCTTTTTCTCCTGCTGACAAAAGTACAGTTCCCATAGATGCCGTAACACCCACTGCAATCGTGCTCACGTCCGCTCGAATCAAATTCATAGTGTCGAAAATCGCCAAACCGGCATAAATCATCCCACCTGGCGAATTGATGTATATCGATATATCACGATCTGGCTCCTCACGCTCCAAAAATAAAAGTTGAGCGACAATAGTATTTGCTACCTGATCATCGATTGCAGTTCCTAAGAAAACTATTCGTTCCTTAAGTAAAAGAGAATAGATATCATAGGCACGCTCACCGCGAGCAGTTTGCTCAACCACCATAGGGACAATATTTTGTGGGGTAAGAAAACTTTCAGAGAAATCCTGAAGCCGCGGTCGTTGATAAGTCATGCTATTTCCTTTTCATATTAATGGACGATCAATTAACTTTAGCTCGGTTCGGTATTCTCGGATACAGCGTCTTCAGTCGCAGGTGTCTTACTCCTGCGAGAGCCCCTCCTAGAAGTTTTTCCTTCGTCAGTCGATGACTCACTATCATCAACTAAATCTTCAAACTCTGCTGTACAAATATCTTCAAGTCTTGCGAGTGCATTATCAATAACTTGCTGGCTAGCCAAGGTCCGTCGGTAATCTGGCGTATCAATCATCTGTCGTGCTTGAGCCTCCAGACCTTCTTGGCCACTGGTGATTGACTCGATAGCAGCATCAATTTGTTCGTCTACTGCCTCAGCATCTACCTCAATTTTTTCAACTGTCGACAACTCACTAAGAACAAGTTCACGCCTAAGGCTTATAGTCGCATTGTCCTGAAGAGCCGAGCGAACTTCCTCCTCGCTCTGGCCGATTGATTCCAACCATTGTTCCAATCCTTCTCGTGTATGTGATGCATGATTCGATTCACGATCGATCATCTGATCGATTGCTCTTTCCACAAGGATATTTGGATACTCTATCGAGGCGGTTGCAAGCAGTAGATCAAGGATTTCTTCTCGGTAATCATTCTGTATTTTTGCATCAATACTTTCCTGTAACTGTTTTGTGAGACTCGCTTCCAACTCAGAAACTGTAGTGACTCCTTCTTCGTCAAGAGAAACAATAAACTCGTTATCTAGCTCAGGTAGTGTTTCTTCCTTAACTTCCTTAATAGAGATAGTGAATTTTGCAATTCTTCCTGCTAAGGCCTCAGGCAAGTCTTCCCCACTAAGTTCGTATTCAATTACTTGATCGTCCTCACTAACATTCAGGCCAATTAAGTGTTCAGAAAGGCCTGGCAATAGTGCTACTTCATTCTCTCGGACAGGGAATTCTGTGTCCTCCTCTGATTGGTCAACAGCCTCGTCCGTCGAACCAGAATCATTCTCACGCTCAGGAATTTCCACCCGAAAGTCACCTCTGATGTAATCGTTCCATGCGACCGCACGATCAACTGGTTCAAGAACTGCAAAACGCCTCTGAACATTCAAAATAGCTTCAATTTTCTGTTCGTCAGTAACACTTAATTGCTCTTTGGGGGCGCGAAGAGTTTTGTATTCACCTAAGTCTACGGTCGGTCTGACGGGCATCTTAGCAACGATAATTAACGGATCGCGAGATTTTATGTCCACATCTTCAGCAGGACCAACAATATCAATCTCTTCTTCTTTGACTGCTTCTTCAACAACTAATGGCAATAGCTCATCTATTGCAGTCGCAAACACCTGTTCCTCCCCAACGGAAGCCACTACAGCTCTTCTAGGGGCCTTACCTGGTCTAAATCCCTTGATTTTTACCTGCTGTGAAATTTTCCGAACAGCCTTCTCCATTGATTTTTCAACTCGTTCAGGCTCAACCTCGATTTCTAATGAGATTAAAGAGTCCGGAAGGCGTTCAGAAGTTATTGCTGTCATTGCTATTCCTCGAGTTTTTCACCAGTCAAAATAAAGCCGTCTCTAACGAGACGGTTACTGATCCTATCACAGCATTCGGTCAACGAATCAATCCCCGCGATAAGCGTCATTTATTGCGTCACCTAGTAAAACAAAGCAAAAAAGCAGCAGCGTCACAATAGTTCCTGGAACCAAGAGTAGATGCGGATATGCTCTGACTGTGCGAGCTCCACTGCCTTCAAATAATAGCGAACCAAACGAAGGCATGGGTGGCTGAACACCCACGCCCACCCAAGTCAGAACAAGTTCACTCCCAGCAATTCCAGCAAGAGCTGAGGAAACGCCTAGAATAATCAAAAACGCTACATTCGGAAAAATATGACGACTCAAAATCCTGGCAGGTGTTGCACCTAATGCTTCAGCCGCTGTTATGTAATCCAACTCCCGAATACTCAATACCTGAGCTCTTACTATTCGCATGGATCCAACCCAGAAAAATAGCGAAAGGGTGCCAAACACTAGGAAATATGAGTATGCGCCTGTGGATATCAGGCCGTCGATTCCTGACCAATCCTCAAACTTTCTAATTTGGTCTCTAAGTCGTTCATCAAGAGTTGCATTAATTAGGATCATCATAAGTAATGCCGGTAGACTGGATAGAATCTCTCCTATTCTTGATATCAATACATCGGTCCATCTACCAAAAAAACCTGCCAGAAGCCCAAGGACAGGGCCCAACAAAAGACCACCCGTTAGCACCGTAATCGCCGTGATTATCACCGTTGTACGTATCGAGTAAATTGTACGCGTAAGTAGATCTCGTCCCAAACGGTCAGTCCCCAAAAGGTGTCCCTCTGAACCAGGAGAAAGTAAAGCCGACGTAAGATCTGTTTGGCGGTAATCGTAGGGTGAAAGAACCGGAGCTAAGATTCCTATTACAAACAAGCTTATAACGATTATTAAAGAAAGTACGCCTAACCGTTTCTGGCAAAATCTTGCCCAAACAGCAGCCGTTAGGCTCATCGATTTCTTATTTATATTAATCGGTAACCCAGAATCGATTTCAGAATCTCTCCTATTCATTAGGTGTCACCAACTTGGATTCTAGGATCCACCAGGCTATATGCTAGATCCGCCACAAGGTTCATTATTATGAAAGTTGCAGAATATATAACCGTTAATGCCTGTATGGCGTTGTAGTCCCTACTACCAATTGCCTGAAAGAGAAACGAACCTATGCCTGGTATCCCGAGTAGGGTTTCTGCAATAATTGAGCCTTCAATTATTCCGGCGAGTGAAAATGCTACGACGGTCACCAGTGGCAAAAGAGAATTTCTGAGTACGTGTCGGCGCTGAACGACGCCTTCGCTAAGTCCTTTCGCTCGAGCAGTTCTTACATAATCAGTTCGGTTTACTTCAAGAACTGTAGCGCGCACCAAACGAGCCACGCCAACAAAGCCACCCAATGTATATGCAATAAGTGGGATATAAATGTGTGGATCTGGAATGGGGACAGCCACTATTCCAGCTATCCAATAGATATCAATCCAACCACCCCAACCACCCACCGGTAACAGAGATAATTGAACAGCAAATAACCACTGCAACACGGCAACCACCAAAATTCCCGGTAATGCTGCTGCAAATAATAAAGAAAGTGTGATTGTGGGATCTAGCCAACCACCACGAAAACGAGCCCCTAATCCTCCAGCAAAAATGCCAATCGGAAAAATAATGAGAAGTGCAGCTAATCCAAGTTGTCCGGTAACCCACAAACGTGGTGAAATTACCTCCCAAGTAGT
>CAVODE010000052.1:0-14245 GCA_963694535.1 Dehalococcoidia bacterium | reverse complement strand
TGCCTCAACCGCAATTCAGGAGATACGCCACAATGCGTCCCATTCAAGAAATAATTGAAAAACTTGGCCTCAACTGGAGCGATATCGAACCCTATGGCCGCGACAAAGCCAAAATTCCTCTTGAATTATTTGGCAAAGAGAGACCGATGAAAGGCAAGTTGGTCGTCGTTACGGCGATAACTCCAACGCCCGCTGGTGAAGGAAAAACAACAACAACACTCGGGCTAACCGACGGTCTAAACCTTATCGGTAAAAATGCCACTGCCGTTATTCGACAACCTTCCCTTGGACCTCTTTTTGGTAGAAAGGGTGGTGGCACCGGTGGCGGCCTCGCCACTGCCGAGCCTGCCACAGATATAAATTTGCATTTCACTGGTGATTTTCATGCTATTCAATCAGCACATAATTTCTTGGCCGCAATGACGGAAAATAGTGTGAAGAGTCGCGACATTGAACGCTTCAATCCTGACGGAATTACCTGGAGACGTGTGACTGATGCTGAAGATCGAGCGCTACGAAATATTATAATCGGAATGGGAAAGCCCGCAGATGGGCCGGTTCGTCAGACTGGATACGACATCTCTGCCGCGTCTGAAATTATGGCTATCATTGCGTTAGCACAAGACTATGCTGATTTAAGAGCCCGGCTAAGTTCTATCGTCGTCGGGTGGACTCAGGATCAAAAACCAGTCACTGCAAAAGACGTCCAAGCTGTCGGTTCAATGATGGTTCTATTAAAAGACGCACTGAAGCCTAACGTTATTCAGACAAATGAAGGAAATCCTGTCATTTGTCATGCTGGCCCATTTGGAAATATCGCACATGGCTGCTCCTCAATCGTAGCTGATAGGCTCGCACTCCAGACCTCTGATATTGTCGTCACCGAAGCTGGATTCGGCGCAGATCTTGGATTCGAAAAATTCATGGACATAAAAGTCCGACAAGGCGGAGAGAAACCAAGTGCCGCTGTTCTTGTTGCCACTGTTCGAGGCTTAAAATGGCATGGCGGAGTGGCTCAAAAAGAGTTAAATGCGCCAAATCCATCGGCAGTTGAAACCGGATCGAGCAATCTCAAACATGCGATCTCGATCGTTAAACGTTATGGGTTACCTGTGATAGTGGCGATCAATCGGTTCCCAGAAGACTCGGAAGAAGAAATAAGTGTCATACAAAGAATCGCTGCTGCTGCTGGAGCTGCAAATGCAGTCGAGGCAAAAGGATATTCTGAAGGTGGGCGTGGTATGGCTGACTTGGCGACTGAACTTTGCAAGGTGCTCAGCGCAGAATCAGCACAAGTAAAACTACTCTATGAAACCGGCGATTCCATCGTCGACAAAGTAACTAGCCTGGCCAAAGAGCTCTACCAAGCAGATGACCTAAGTTGGGCTCCACTAACTAGGACAACCGCCAAGCGCTTCGAAGCAAATGGTTGGGACTTTCCAATTTGCGTTGCAAAAACACATTTGTCGATATCAGCTAACCCGAAGCTGCGAGGAGCGCCTACGGGTCATATATTCCCTGTTCAAGAATTCAGGATTGCTGCCGGAGCGCAACAGATAATATGCCTGGCTGGAGACATCATGACTCTACCGGGCTTACCTAGCGATCCAAATGCGTTCGGCATTGACCTTCAGCCAGATGGAAGTGTTACCGGACTTATCTAGATTTGAGTAGCCTAAATATAAATCGCCAGATTCTTTTGGCTGTCGATTCCGAGATCAGCTCGTCACGATAGAACACCGAGAAAACGCGCGCTACTGCGGAACTTAACCAGATTTCCCGCTTTTGATAAGAATCTAAATCATTGGAATCGATGGTAAGGTCATGCATCACGTGCGACGAAGATGCTTCGCTCTGACCGATCCAGACTGAATTAGCATCATGTTGATTCCAGCCTACACAAAGGATGTGCGACACCAAAGGGTCAATATTTAATACCGATTTTTCAATTGTCGCTGCATCATCTACATGACTCATTACAGCTCGGCTTCCATTTGATAAATTAACAGACAAAGTGGTTGTTACTTCACTCTTGGTCAAAATCGCAACTCGGATTCCGTACTCACGAAGTGAACGCGACAGGCCAGTCGCAAGTAGCTCATTTAACTCATCCTGTTTCCCAGATATGGAAATTATTGAAATAATAAATCGAACTCCACTGAATGCAATTCTGACTCAGTCAATCAACATAATCTCAACTGATTCACCCACTTCAATAGCTGCTGTATCCTCCGGACAAATAGCGTAGCCATCGGCAAGAGTCATCGATGTAAGTACACCTGATCCTTGCGAACCAGTCAGGCGAGCAATGTAACCATTTTTAGTCAATTCGACTTTACAACGCGCATAAAAGCGTCTGCCATCTGTATTTTTTAATCTATCACGTGCAGTGGCCATGACAGTGCGGCGTTTCCACGCGTCTGGATTATTTTGCGATCGCCCAAGCATTTTGAAAAGTGCAGGTCTCCCAAATAGCTCAAAGGTCATCATCGCTGATACCGGGTTACCTGGCAAACCTAAATGCGGCACTTCCCTACCATTCTCATCTTGTAATGTTCCGAATGCCAACGGTTTCCCAGGCTTCATTCGCACAGTCCAAAATCCGATTTCACCTTGATTTGCCAGTACGGTTTTAACCACATCAAAATCACCTCGCGAAACACCGGCGCTGGTAATTAGTAGATCAGCATCACTCACTCCATCCTGAATATTTTTGGTCAGATCTTCAACGGTATCAGCAGATATATCTAACACCCGAGGAATTCCTCCGAACGAAGTTACCTGAGCAGCTAACGAAAACGAATTAGCATCATAGATCTTACCAGGCGTTAATATTTGTCCTGGAGGCAGTAGTTCATCTCCCGTCGACAGTATGGCTACTTTTGGACGTCGATAACAACGTATCTTTGCTAAACCCAGAGAGGCGGCCACACCAATCTCGGCAGGTCCTATGAATGCACCCTGCTCAAGAGCCAATGAGCCCGACAGAATATCTTCACCGGCTTTTCGAATATTAGCCCCAACTCTTGCCTCAACATCAATTCGTACCTCAGACTTCGGATTGACTTCCCATTCGCCATCTGATCGTGTCGTGTCACGGGTCGCCCAGTCATACTCGTCCGTCTCTTCAAAGGGCACTATTGAATCGGCTCCCTCTGGTATCGGTGCACCGGTCATAATACGGACTGCCTCGCCTTTTTTCACCGTTCCCTGATATATAAAACCGGCTGCCAAGTATCCAATGACTTTTAGTTGGGTCGGAGTGTCGTATGATGCGCCTCGTGTATCCTCAGACCGGACGGCATATCCATCCATCCCAGTATTGGGAAGTGGCGGTATATCGAAGGTGGAGTACAAGTCTTCAGCTAGTGTAAGTCCAAGTGCATCGGAAAGATTAATCATCTCTGACGGAAGTAGCGAAATAGAATCTAAGATTTGGTTTCGTGCTTCTTCGACAGAAATCATGTCATCTGGAAGAATTGATCGGTCTCCTGTCTTTGTTGAAGAATAGGTCTGATCATCGGAATTTGTATTTTTTTCATTTGTCATGCCACAATTATAATCTTTCTAAGATTTTTCGTGAATGACCAGATAGAATGCACTAATCAGCAGTATCAAAGAATTGAGATGAATCGTAGTTTAAGGACAACATCATGCAATATAACGCAGCGTTTAATCCTAGCGGAGGCGCAGCCATTGTCGGGCTAGGAATGACCGAAATGACTCGCGAATACTCATATTCAGCAACCGGACTAGCCGGTATTGCTGTGAAGCGAGCTCTTGATGATGCCGGCCTTAAAAAAGAAGAGATAGATGGCCTGTTTATAAATGCAGGAGTCACCAATTCTATTTCAACACCGTTGCAAACATCACTGGGATTTAGAGATCTGAAATTACTTAATCACATGAACGCAGCCGGGTCTACGGCGGGACAAATGGTACAATTTGCGTCGTTAGCCATTCAAGCGGGTATGGCATCCTACGTGGTATGTGTCTTTGCTGACGATCCCCTAAAACCAGGCACATCAGCTGGCGCAGCTTATGGTGGAACAAATAATCACTCTACGGGGATGGCCAGTTTGCCTGCGTCTTATGGCTTCTTCTCGGGCGCTAATACTTCGTATGCTCTTGCAGCAAGAAGGCACATGGGACTGTATGGAACCACACAGGATCAATTAGGCGCGGTCGCTGTATCGACTCGAGCATGGGCTACCATGAATCCGGCAGCAATGCAGCGAAAACCAATGACACTCGACGATTATCACGGGTCAAGATGGATTGTTGAACCTTTTCATCTACTTGATTGCACCTTAGTTTCAAATGGCGCGGTGGCAGTAATTGTTGCGGCATCAGAACAAGCCCGTGATCTAAAGCAACCGCCTGTTTATATTGCTGGCATGGGTCAAGGTCACCCTGGAAATCCTCGGCAAGCTGGTTACGAAAATGAAGTGAATACTGGCGCGCGCATTGCACGCGATACCGCTTATTCGATGGCAGGTGTGGGGCCAGATGATATCGACATTCGTGAACTTTATGATTGCTATACCTACACAACTCTAGTCACACTTGAGGACTATGGCTTCTGCGAAAAGGGTGAAGGTGGAGCTTTTGTTGAAGACGGGAGATTAGGTCCAGGTGGATCTCATCCGACAAACACAGGAGGCGGCCAATTATCTGGTTATTATATGTGGGGAATGACTCCTGTATCTGAAGCTGTCATCCAGACTCGCGGTCACGCTGGCGAGCGACAAGTTCAAAAACGTGATCATGTACTTGTTTCGACACAAGGTGGAATACTTGATTGGCATTCCACGTTAATACTTAGCCCGAATGCTGATGCAGGAACGAGGAACTAATCTTATGACTAATCAAGATCAAATTGTTCGACCGGCACCTATCGTCGATGAGTCTTCGAAACCTTTTTTCGATGCTGCCGCGGACGCAGTTCTCCTGCTACAACGCTGCGACGTATGTCAGGCTTACCTCTGGCCACTCCGTGAAATTTGCACGGAGTGTTTAAGCACAGATCTCAGTTGGGCGCCTTCAACTGGAGAAGGATTGGTGCACTCGTTCGTTATTATGCACCGCTTGTTTCATCCAGCTTTTCAAGAGGATGTACCGTATAATCTGACTGTCGTACAACTAGACGAAGGGCCGCGGGTTACGTCGATTATCAAAGGCATAGAAAACGATGAAATTCAAGTAGGAATGCGGGTATCCGCTAACTGGCACGATGTAAATGGAACTCCACTCCTACATTTTGAAACGCGCTAAGGGAGATTTTATGACTAATGTGGAATTCCGTTCAGTCACTGAAGAAGAACTTCCAGAGTTTTATCGGCAGGCCTCAAGAGCTCTGGGTATGACCAATGATAGTTTGGCGGGAATGAATCCCGACTGGACCATGTGTGCGTTCGTTGATGACAAACTCGTCACCACTTATGGCGCTTGGCCTCTTCAAATACGATTCAATGGACCGGCTACCCCGATGGCAGGGGTGACCATGGTGTCAACAGATCCGTCCCATCGGCGTAAAGGTTATCTCCGAAGCGTAAAGCAAAGGCATTTTGAACAAATGCATGAACGCGGTGAGCAAGCAATCGCTGCGCTTCATCCGGCCTGGATGGCAATCTACCAGCGATACGGTTATGGAACTATAAATGATCGCCATTCTTATATCATTGAACCTCGATTTATTAACTTTCATCACCCTGTTGAAATTATGGGTAAAATTCGTGAAGTCAATCTCGAAGAAGAGTTTGGGCTGCTCGTTGACGTATATCGGCGCTTTCGTGAAGAACGCAACGGGCTGGTACACCGTGGCAAAGCAATGTGGGATGACGGGCCACTAGAGCAGACAACCCCTGGTAGACAGCGGTCAATTTTTACTTATGAGGAGTACGGAGAACCCTTAGGATATGTCATTTATACGTCAGGACCTGGAGCTGAGGCACTATCCAGTAATGGAGTGACTCAGTATGCTGATGTCTCGGATTTTTTTGCTATTACACCAGCAGCCTACCAAGCACTATGGAAATTATTAGCCGGAATAGACAATGTTCAGAATATTCGTTGGAACAATGCGCCTTCAAATGACCCTCTGGTGAATATGCTATCTGAACCAAGAATGCTGAATACATCTCGCCGTGATGGCATTATGGCAAGACTAGTGACTGTGCAGGATGCGCTACCACAACGTAAATATGATACCCAAGGAGAAATCAGCTTCAAGCTAATCGATGACTTCTGCCCATGGAACAGTGGTTCATGGAAACTACGTACCGATGAATCTCAGGCTGAAGTTGTGGCAATTCAAGCCGGTACAGAAGACCTTACGCTAACTCCAGATACCTTAGCCACGTTAATGTTCGGTTATTACAGTGCGACTGACGCTGAAAGAGCCGGGCTCATCAACGTTAAAAAACCTGAAGCACTGGCCGAATGGGATCGTACTCTCCGGACACGATATACACCGTACGAGGCTGAACATAATTGGTAATGACAAAAGTTAATATCAACCGGTAGACAGATTTTCAAGTTGTTTTACGTGATCAAGAATGTGCCAAATTGCAAAGTCAACTGCGCCACCAATAGTCGGTTCGAATCCCTGACCCACTAGAATTTGAGCTGGTTTCTTGATGTCACCATCTTCGATATACCCATATACACGATTTGTGTCCTCTGCAACATGGGCAAAGATTTCAAGTGCAATTTCACAGGTCGTGGCAGTGATTTCAATTGGTTGAACAGCACTGGCCTCCATGGCGGACGCAACGGCGTTGGCAAAGTAATTTTCATCTTCAATTACATGTTCTGAGATTCGACGTGCACCCCAATTATTCGGCTCACCCATCTCCCAAGAATTAGAATTACTTCGCATAACTGTCTGAAGAAGCTCGCGAGCTTCAGTCAACTTGTCTCGAAGTTCCTGAGCTGTTGTCATTACTGCTAATCCTTCTTTGTTGTGTCTCATTAAATACCTGGATCAGGGTAACTCGATACCAATACATCTGTCTAAAAGCGCGTAACCTCGTACATCGCTACGCTCATGTCAGCGTCGCAATTGAGTCGTCGAGGAGAATTCAATGATAGACAGTTCTAGTTTGGTAAAAGACGTCTTGTCTGAGTCAGACGCAACGGCACGTAGTGAGAATGTCTCAAATGTCGAATACTGCTTAGAATTAAATCTGCCAGGCAATGCGAGTAGAACTTATTCAGGAGTATTAAGAACTACCTTCGTGGTGCAAAATAGTTCGGAGATTTTTTTAGATTTCACGGGATATGAAATCACATCACTTGAACTGAACAGTGCCGCGGTTGCCAATCCTCGTTGGAATGGACACCGGCTCCGAATTGGGCTGCAGGATGGTCTAATTGCGGGTGAGAATTCAATTAAGCTGACGTATCTTAATGAATATGACCACACCGGTGATGGATTCCACCAGTTCATCGATCCAGAAGATAACCAAGAATACGTTTATTCAAACTTTGAGCCGTACTCTGCACACCGACTATTCCCTTGCTTCGATCAACCAAATATCAAAGCCACCTATCTCCTATCAGTTGAATGCCCGTCCGACTGGACTTTGATTGGGAATAGTAGCCCAACTTCAGTGAATAAAATTAAGGATGGCCGAGCCAAGCATGATTTTGAGCGGACGAAACTATTCTCCACATATTTATTTGCCTTGATAGGCGGTCCTTATGAGAAATTTGAAAGTCACTATACTCCGAACAAATCAGATTCAAAGATAATTCCGTTAGGGTTTTATGCACGAAAATCTTTGGCACCTCATGTCGACGAGGACGAACTATTTGAAATTACGTGCCAAGGCTTCGAGTACTTTGAAGATTTCTTTGACTTTCCATATCCCTTTGGAAAGTACGATCAAATATTCGTTCCCGAATTCAATCATGGTGCTATGGAAAACGTAGGAGCGATAACACATTCGGAGCGTCTTGTATTCAGGGACCCTCCCACCTATAACCAGCGACTGACAAGAGCTGAAGTAATTCTCCATGAAATGGCACATATGTGGTTCGGTGACTTAGTGACCATGAATTGGTGGAATGATCTCTGGCTTAATGAGTCATTCGCCTCGTATATGAGTTTTCTAGCCCTGACAGAGAACACAAGATTTACAGATGCTTGGCAATCCTTCAATTCGCGTATGAAGGCCTGGGCATATCGGCAGGACCAACTAGTTACGACACACCCTGTAGCAGGTGAGGTCAGTGATACGGACCAAACATTCCTAAATTTTGACGGTATTACATACGGAAAAGGTGCGGCTGTTATCAAGCAGTTGGTTAAAACCATTGGCATGCCAGCTTTTAAAGCTGGCATGCAACGTTATATGGCTAAGCACGCATTCTCAAACACTACGCTTGATGACTGGCTTGAAAGTCTTGGTGAAGACGTTGAACAAGATTTGAAAAGCTGGGCGAACTCATGGCTAGAAACGGCACAACACAACAGCATTCAGATTCAACGAAGCACAGATTCAGACAAACCGAACATGATACTCATCTCTCAAACGGCTCCTGATGATTTTCCAACTATTCGAAGACACACGCTTGAACTCGTGGTTGGGAATTTAATCGACTCATCGTTCAATAGTACGACTCATGAAATTATAATTACAGATGAATCAACTCAAATTAACGTCCTAGACAACGCAGCTGATTTCCTTTTTCCAAATTTTGGAGATCATGGATATGTTCAAGTGGCCTTGGATCCAAAGTCACTTCAGTTTGTTAAGGAACATTTAGAAAAGATTTCCGATCCTTTGTTGAGAATGCAGATCTGGCAGTCCTTGTGGGAAATGGTCAGAAATCAGGAATTGAGTTCACTTGATTACATAACGATTGCGACTGAAAAAGTTCAAGTTGAAAGCGATCTCGAGCTTATTGAGGTCATCATCGAACAACTTAGTTCAGCCGTGTCGCGTTACGTCCCGGAAGAGATGAAACTTTCTGAGGCTCGTAAATTATTTGCATTAGCAAATTCTCAACTCGCTGTTGCGCGTAATTCCGATGAAAGAATTCTGTGGGGACGAGCGATGTTTGGCTTTGCCGTAGCAGACGACGACATTGCACAAAGCCTAGACATTATCAAACGAAAAGTAACTATAACGAAATTCACTCCGGATCAAGATATGCGTTGGGGGGTAATCACAAGCGCAATAGCAGCTAACTTTGAAAACGCAAAGTCATTGGTAGCAGAGGAGCTCGCTAGTGATCCGACCGATCGAGGAGAGCGAGCAGCTCTTCGGGCCGAAATATCCACACCAAATCAAGAAAACAAAGAACGAGCATGGAATAGGTTTACCAGTGACGCTGGTTACGGCTCTCTCCATCAAACAGGTGCTGCTATGTCTGGCTTCCTATGGTGGAAACAAGCCGATCTTCTTGCGCCTTATGCGGACAGGTTTTTTGAGGAAGTCACACAAGTTTTTGAGACGGAAGAAAATCATTTCGCACAATCATATTTCGGTTCATTATTTCCAGGATATCTAGTTGATTACGAGTTATTAGGGAAATCTGAAGCGTTACTCGCAAAGACTCCGCCAGAAAATCAACTACTGAGGCGGATGCTTTTAGAAGCAAATGACAATTTAACTAGAGCAATAAAATGTCGAGAATATGCTCGTAGATAAAGAATAATAGTTGAGGCTGTTTTGTGAAGTTATTTAGTGCGCCAAAGCCGCAGGAATCACAAAACAAATTTTATTACGGCTGGTACATAGTAGGCGCCGGATTGATTATCCAACTCCTTGGAGCATCACTTATGCATCATGCCTTGGGAGCATATGCCCTCACTATCACTCGAGATCTTGGTTGGAGTCGAACGGCACTCTCAGGAGGGTTTTCGCTTGCAAGATTTGAAAGTGGCCTACTCGGTCCTGGGCAGGGTTGGCTAATTGACAAATATGGCCCTCGATCGATTTTACGATGGGGTTTAGTTGCATTTGGATTAGGATTTATTGCATTCAGCCAAATCACTGAACTGTGGCATTTTTACATAATTTTTACATTCATTGCCATTGGGTCAAGCCTCGGAGGCTTCATGTCCGTCACCGTGGCTGTCGTAAGCTGGTTTGATCAAAAACGAGCTAAGGCTTTGGCCATGGCTCAGCTAGGTTTTTCAATCGGAGGTGTTCTTGGAGCATCCATGATTTATGTAATTTCAGAGATTGGATGGCGAGAATTCTCAATGGGATCAGGTGTACTAATTCTCATATTGGCGTTCCCTCTCACGTCTGTAATGTACCGAAGGCCAGAAGATTTCGGCCTAACCATAGATGGAATAAAGCCTAAAGATCAGCTGGTTTCTGGCACGCAAACCGAAAGTCTAACGAGAATTAATGAACCCGCCTACACATGGCAGGAGGCAATGAAGACATCTTCATTTTGGATGATTGGGTTGGGGCACGCATTTGCGGTCATGGTTGTATCAACTTTGATGCTCCACCTGCCTTTGCACCTTGTAGAAGGAAGAGGTTTCTCTGAATTACAGGCAACGGGAATAGCTGCAGGTATGATGGCATGCCAAATACCGGGGCAAGCAATCGCCGGATATTTGGGAGAACGAATAGGAAAAAGAAAATTGACCACAACATCAATGCTGATGCATGGCGTGGCGCTACTAATCCTTGCTCAATATTCGTCGTACCCGATGATGATTCTTTTTGCAGTCATGAATGGTCTTGCTTGGGGTATCAGAGGGCCACTCATGCAAACAATGCGTGCGGAATATTTCGGCCGAAAACATTTTGGGATGATTATGGGTTGGTCATCCGTGCTCATTATGGCTGGATCCTTTAGTGGACCAATGATTGCAGGCTGGTTATTTGATATAGCGGGTTCATATGACACTGGATTTACGCTTATCGCAATGTTCCCAATAGCAGGTTCACTATTTTTCTTATTCGCTGGACCACCCAAAAAAAATAATCCAGGTGATATCAGTACTTAACTAATTCCATGATTTTGTTCGTAGATTCAATGCTGCACCCATACTAGGTGTATCAAATCGCATAGGCGTTATTTCATCAACAATAATCATGCGTGACTGGTTAATATTACCTTCTAACGTACCCGCTATTCTAAGAAATACAGCCGTATTAATAACAAGATTATATTTATCAACTATTGCTGGTCGCAGCAACGCATTAATTACACCAAATTCATCTTCGAGCAATAAAAAAACTACTCCATTTGCAGTAGATGGTCTCTGGCGACATACCAATAGACCTATTACTTCTACTGGAGTAGTTAGTGATTTTGAGGCCAGATCACAACTAGATATAAATTGATTTGGTTGCATACTACGGAAAAATTCCATCGGATGACTATCCGGTGAAAGATTCAATAATCTATAGTCTGCTACCATTTTTTCAAATCGGTTGAAGTCCTCAAAATCTATATCAGTGATCGGCTCTTGAAATGACAATTGCAATTGATGATTAGATATTCCGTTTGAATCAATATAAGTTGACAGGGCTTTCCCTTGAAATAGTCCCATATGCCAAATTAACTGACGCCGGTTTAGTCCGAAAGAATCAAATGCACCTACTTGAATCAGATTAAGTACAACTTCTATTGGTAATGCCGTGCGTTGGATGAATTGAAATAATGTTATGTACGGGCCAGCTCGTTCGCGTTCAGTAATTATTTGGCTTGCGAGAGTTTCACCAATCCCTCTCACATAACCAATTCCAATATCAATAGTATTGGAGTCACCCTCAGTCCTGCAATTCACTGTGCAATTAATACTGCTGGAATTAATATCTGGACGGTTTATTGCCATGCCATGGCGTTTAGCATCATTTGTTAAAACATGCGGTGGATAAAATCCCATAGGTTGATTGTTCAATAGTGCACAAATAAATTCAGCTGGATAGTATTGCTTAAGCCACGCTGTCTGATATGCCAGCAAAGCAAAGGCAGTTCCGTGGCTTTTAGGGAATCCAAATTGGGCAAACCCTAATAAGTTATTAAATATATCAATTGCGGATTGTGGTGTAACTCCTTTTTTTAAAGCAGTATCCAAAAATTTCTCGCGATAGTCATTAATTTCGACTGATCCTGATTTTCTTCCTAAAGTACGACGGAATTTATCTGCTTCGCCGGCTGTAAAATCAGCTAAAGCTTGAGCTACCTGTATAACCTGCTCCTGAAAAATCACAACACCTAGCGTTTCAGCTAAAACGGGACGTAAGTCTGGATGTGCATAAGGGGGTTCGTAGTCTGAAGACAGCAATTTCTTTTCACGTCTTTGTATATAGGGATTAACAGCACCACCCACTATTGGTCCGGGGCGTACTATCGACACTTGTATAGCCAAATCATTCAAATTTCTAGGTTTCGTGCGAGGGAGCATCGCTATCTGTGCACGGGATTCAATTTGAAATACTCCAATAGTATCTCCTGCACATATCGAATCGTAGACCGTACTATCATCAAAATTAATCCGAGACAAATCTATGCTTGGATCCTTATCTCGAATTATCAAATCCACAGTTTCTTCTACTACTGAAAGCATTCCTAATCCAAGTAAATCGATCTTGATCATTCGAGCATCTTCGATGGAATCTTTGTCCCACTGACATATGTAGCGATTAGGCCAAGAAGTGGGCTGACATGCGACATAATTCGTTAGTGGTTTAGATGAAATTACCATTCCACCAGGATGCTGAGATATATGACGAGGGAAACCAACTATCTGTCCTACTAACTCCAATAAAAGTTGCCAGCCCGGAACTTTATCTTTTTGTGAAAGTTCAACTGATGACTCAATGAACTCATCTAACTCATCAATATTCGAAACTAGACTAGATTGCTTTATTAGACGCCTAAGTAAATTTTTAGGTAATCCAAGTGCCTGTCCTACATCACGAATCGCACTTTTTAATTTATATCGAGAAAATGTCGCTACCAAAGCTGCATACTCAATTCCCCAATGCTCATATATTCGTTCAATGAGCGCTGCTCTAATGTCACGAGGAAAATCAAGATCAATGTCAGGCAAAGAATATAATTCTTCATTCAAAAAACGCCCCAAAAACAGATTGTTTTGTACTGGATCAATATGAGACAAACCAATTAAATAACACACCACAGAGGCCACAGAGGATCCTCGACCTCGACCAACTGGAAGTTGATTACGATATCGATTATTGGAGCCTCTTACTTCAGTTGCCACAGATTTTGCAAGCTCAAAAATATCTGCATATATAAGAAAAAAGCCTGATAAATCATGCTTATCAATTAAACGTAATTCTTCGGTTAAACGTTCATATGCTGTCGTCAGAAATTCAGTATTTTGATACCGATTTTCAAGTTTTTGAAAACACATTTCAGATAAATATTCATGTGCTGACAATTTACTCGGTAATGTCGGAGTTGGTAATTCATATTCAAGATCTTCAGTTAAATCAAATTGACAGCGTTTCGAAATCAGTACTGAATTATCTGTTAAGTGTTTTCCATATTGTGAAAAGCGCACAACTTGCTCACTAGGAGCTCTTAAATAAAACTCTGCGTTTGGTCGACGTACTGATTCAGCTTCATCAATACGGACTTTATGGTTAATAGCAACCAAAATATCCTGTAAACGATATCTACTTGGAATGTGATAATGAACATTTCCAGTCGCAACCGAAGGAATTCCAGTATCGAAAGATAGTTTCAGTAAACGCCTGGCACGATTCGAATCACCTAATACAAAGTTGTCCTGAATTTCAATAAAAACATTATTAAACCCAAAAGAACTTACCCAATATCGTAAAATATCCTCACTCGCTTTAGTCTCACCATTTCTCAATTTCTGATTAAGCAAACCTTGCTGGCATCCTGTTAGCAAGATTACACCGTCGGTATGGCTGATTAACCTTGAGATAGAAACAGATGGGTTCATGCGCTTATCCGCCCTTGATAAAGCCGTTAGTTCATATAAACCAAATGCCGCACTTGATAACTTACAAAGATTTGAATAACCAACTTGGTTCTCTGCTAAAAGCGTTACGTGATGAGTTATTTCCGAATTCATTGAATTTGTAGGGTCACCAATTACATCTAGTTCTAATCCTATAATTGGTTTAATACCTATTTTTCTTGATTTCTGTGCAAATTCCATTGATCCCGAAAGAGAATTGTGATCGGTTAAAGCCACGCTTTGATAGCCCAGCTGTTTTGCCTGTGTCAGTAATTCATCAACGCTAGATCCGCCCTCAAGTAGGGA